>NZ_JBLYED010000030.1:0-76128 GCF_048515765.1 Pseudomonas sp. H11T01
CGACCGAGTGGATCGAACCGTTAATAACGTCAAACAACACGACTTTATTAACTCCTTCGGGCTTCGCTGAACGGAAGCGTAACCGCTGTCGAAAACTGCGTAACTCATTGTTTAGCAAGGAGTTTTCTGTTTCGACTGCGCCGGAAGTGGGGCGAATTATAGGCCTCCAGAATCTGCCGTCAACACCTATTTTCACAATTCTGTCATATGAGTCATAAAAGCCCGAAAAGCCCGAAAAGCAAAAGGCCGGCCCCTTTTTTCAAACAAGGGAGCCGGCCTTTTTACCCTTCTACTTATAAGCTTGGGAAAGCGAACTGCGAAGCTTCGTGGCTGGCACGTTGCGGCCAGCGTTGGGTAATCGCCTTGCGACGAGTATAGAAGCGCACACCATCCGGGCCATAAGCATGCAGATCGCCAAACAACGAACGCTTCCAGCCGCCAAAGCTGTGGTACGCCACCGGAACCGGCAACGGTACGTTGACGCCCACCATACCGACTTCGATCTCGTCGCAGAACAACCGGGCGGCTTCACCGTCACGGGTGAAGATGCAGGTGCCGTTGCCGTACTCGTGATCGTTGATCAGTTGCATAGCCTCTTCAAGGCTGTTCACTCGCACGATGCACAGCACCGGGCCGAAGATCTCTTCTTTATAGATGCGCATCTCTGGTGTGACGCGATCGAACAAGCAGCCACCCAGGAAGAAGCCCTCTTCATGACCGGCTACGCTCAGACCACGGCCATCGACCACCAGCTCAGCGCCGGAGGAAACACCGTCTTCTATATAGCCACTGACTTTGTCGCGAGCCTGACCGGAGACCAATGGGCCCATGTCCAGACCACAGGAGGTGCCTGCACCGATTTTCAGTGCCTTGATTTGCGGCACCAGTTTGGCCACCAACGCATCCGCCACCTGATCGCTGACACATACAGCCACCGAGATCGCCATGCAACGCTCGCCGCAAGAACCATAAGCCGCGCCCATCAAGGCACTGACCGCGTTGTCCAGGTCCGCATCAGGCATCAGCACTGCATGGTTCTTCGCTCCGCCCAACGCTTGCACGCGTTTGCCGCGCTTGGTGGCTTCGGAATAAATGTACTCAGCGATAGGTGTCGAGCCGACAAAACTCAGCGCTTTGACTTCCGGCGCTTCGATCAACGCGTCCACCGCACCCTTGTCGCCGTGCACTACGCTCAATACGCCTTTCGGTAAACCAGCTTCTTGCAGCAGTTGGGCGATCAGCAACGTTGAACTCGGATCACGCTCGGAAGGCTTGAGGATGAAGCAGTTCCCACACACGATCGCCAGTGGATACATCCACAACGGAACCATGGCTGGGAAGTTGAACGGGGTAATACCGGCAACCACGCCCAGTGGCTGGAAATCGGACCAGGCGTCGATGTTCGGACCGACGTTACGGCTGTACTCGCCCTTGAGGATTTCCGGAGCCGAGCACGCGTACTCGACGTTCTCGATACCGCGCTTCAATTCACCTGCGGCGTCTTCCAGGGTCTTGCCGTGTTCTTCACTGATCAACTGAGCGATACGCGCTTCGTTCTGCTCAAGCAGTTGCTTGAAGCGGAACATCACCTGGGCACGCTTGGCGGGAGGTGTATTGCGCCAGGCCGGGAACGCGGCCTTGGCCGTGTCGATGGCTTTTTGTACGGTTTCGCGGCTGGCCAAAGGTACTTTGTGAATCGGCTGGCCGGTGGACGGGTTAAACACGTCAGCGCTGCGACCGTTGTCGGTCACCAGTTCGCCGTTGATCAAATGCTGGATGAGGTTCATGCGGGGCTCCTGAAAAGTTGTCCACAGGCACGAATGGCTTCGCGCCTGCTGTTTATTCTGTATGGCCGAATCAGTCGATCTTGTTCAGCACTTCGCCGACCGCATCGAACAGGCGATCAAGGTCCTGCGGCTTGCTGTTGAAGGTTGGGCCGAACTGGAGGGTGTCGCCGCCGAAGCGCACGTAGAAACCGGCCTTCCACAGCGCCATCCCGGCTTCGAACGGACGCACGATGGCGTCGCCGTCACGCGGGGCGATCTGGATCGCGCCGGCCAGGCCGTAGTTACGGATGTCGATGACGTTTTTGGTGCCTTTCAAACCATGCAATGCGTTTTCGAAGTGTGGCGCGACTTCAGCCACGCTCTGTACCAGGTTTTCCTTTTGCAGCAGGTCCAGTGCAGCCAAACCGGCCGCGCAAGCCACCGGGTGCGCCGAATAGGTGTAGCCGTGGGGGAATTCCACCGCGTATTCCGGCGTCGGTTGATTCATGAAAGTCTGATAGATCTCGGAGCTGGCAATCACCGCGCCCATCGGAATCGCGCCGTTGGTGACTTGCTTGGCGATGCACATCAAATCCGGAGTCACGCCGAAGCTGTCAGCACCGAACATCGAACCGGTGCGACCGAAGCCGGTGATCACTTCATCGAAGACCAGCAGGATGCTGTGCTGATCACAGATCTCACGCAGGCGTTTGAGGTAACCCTGAGGCGGAACCAGCACCCCGGCGGAACCGGCCATAGGCTCGACGAACACGGCAGCGATGTTTGACGCATCGTGCAACTCAATCAGCTTGAGCAGTTCATCGGCCAGAGCGATACCGCCCTGCTCCGGCATGCCACGGGAGTAGGCATTGCTCGCCAGCAAGGTGTGAGGCAGATGGTCGACATCCATCATCGCCTGGCCAAACATTTTGCGGTTGCCATTAACGCCACCCAGACTGGTGCCGGCGATGTTCACGCCGTGATAGCCACGGGCACGACCGATCATTTTGGTCTTGGTTGCCTGACCTTTCAGACGCCAGTAGGCGCGCACCATCTTCACCGCGGTATCCGCGCACTCGGAACCGGAGTCGGTAAAGAACACGTGATTCAGATTGCCTGGAGTCAGCTCGGTGATTTTCTCTGCCAGTTGGAACGACAGAGGGTGACCGTACTGGAAGCCCGGCGAGTAATCGAGGGTGCCCAATTGCTTCGAAACGGCTTCCTGGATTTCTTTGCGGGTATGCCCAGCGCCACAGGTCCACAGGCCGGACAACGAGTCGTAGACCTTGCGACCTTTGTCATCGATCAGGTAACTGCCTTCCGCGGCCACGATCAGACGCGGGTCGCGATGAAAGTTGCGGTTGGCGGTGTAAGGCATCCAGTGAGCATCGAGCTTGAGTTGGCTGGCCAGGGAGACCGGACCGTTTTCAGGCAAGTTCATGAGCAAAACCTCGCAGGGCAATAAGCGGCGTAGGGATCAAAAGCGTTCTTGCAGCTAAATTGCCACGGGGATAAAGTCTGTGAAATCCAACTTTTCTAACGTTCAGTCAGGCCAGCACTAAACTATGAGCAGTCGTCGCCCCGATCCGTTGGCGCAAGTCAGTGACTTTGATATCCGCTTGTTGCGCATATTTCGCAGCGTGGTCGAATGCGGCGGCTTCTCTGCAGCGGAAACCGTGTTAGGGATTGGCCGCTCAGCCATCAGCCAGCAGATGAGCGATCTTGAACAGCGCCTCGGCCTGCGCCTGTGCCAACGCGGTCGCGCCGGTTTCTCGCTGACGGAGGAAGGCCGCGAGGTCTATCAATCGGCCTTGCAGCTACTAAGTGCGCTGGAAAGTTTCCGCACCGAGGTCAACGGCCTGCACCAACATCTGCGTGGCGAGTTGACCATCGGCCTGACCGACAACCTGGTCACCCTGCCCCACATGCGCATCACCCATGCTTTGGCCCAGTTGAAAGAACGTGGTCCCGATGTGCAGATCCAGATCCGCATGATCGCCCCCAACGAGGTTGAACAAGGTGTGCTCGACGGGCGCTTGCATGTGGGTGTGGTGCCACAAGCCAGCGCATTGTCCGGTCTGGAATACCAGCCGCTGTACAGCGAGCGTTCGCTGCTCTACTGCGCAGTCGGGCATCCGCTGTTTTATGTCGATGACAAGCAACTGGACGATGAGCGCCTCAACAGTCAGGACGCCATCGCACCGACCTTCCGTTTGCCGTCCGAGATCCAGGCGCACTATCAGGCGCTCAATTGCACCGCCAGCGCGTCGGACCGCGAAGGCATGGCGTTTCTGATTTTGACCGGGCGCTACATCGGTTATCTGCCGGACCATTACGCCGCCCTCTGGGTGCAGCAAGGTCGGTTACGCGCGCTGAAACCCAAAGCGCGTTTCTATGACCTGAGCCTGGCGTCGGTCACCCGCAAGGGCCGTCGCCCTCATTTGGTGCTGGAAAGCTTTCTGGAGAGCCTGGCGGCCACGCGGTAAACCCGATCTTTTATGGTGACAAGGCTTGTCTGATTCTTGTGGGTGCGCTATCAACGCATTGGTTGCACCCACAGAACTGCTCGGAAACGTCCATGACCCTTGAAGTCCCAGCCCACGCCGGTGCCCATTCCGGAAAACCTGCCAGCCGAATTCGTCAAAAGAACGAAGAAGCAATCATAAAGGCGGCCGAAGATGAGTTCGCTCGTCACGGGTTCAAAGGCACCAGCATGAACACCATTGCGCAGAATGCCGGGCTGCCCAAGGCCAACCTGCATTACTACTTCACCAACAAGCTTGGGCTTTATGTAGCGGTGCTGAGCAACATCATCGAGTTGTGGGACAGCGCCTTCAACACGCTGACCGCCGAAGACGATCCTGCCGAAGCGCTCACCCGCTACATCCGCGCCAAGATGGAATTTTCCCGTCGCCAGCCGCAAGCCTCGCGAATCTTTGCCATGGAAATCATCAGCGGTGGTGAATGCCTGACGGAGTATTTCAGTCAGGACTATCGCGCCTGGTTCCAGGGCCGGGCAGGCGTGTTCCAGGCCTGGATCGATGCCGACAAGATGGACCCAATCGAGCCGGTGCATCTGATCTTCCTGTTGTGGGGCAGCACCCAACACTATGCTGACTTCGCCACGCAGATCTGTCGCGTGACCGGCCGAACCAAACTGACCAAACAGGATATGGAAGACGCCGGCAACAATCTGATCCGTATCATTCTCAAGGGCTGCGGCCTCAAGCCAACCCTTTAAAAGATCCTCGCGCATGCCTTTTACCCTCGCTGGCCTTTGCGAATATCGCGAAGAAATTCGCAAAAGCCGCTTCATTGCCCTCGCCGCACCGATCGCCAGCGCTGCCGAGGCTCAGGCGTTCATCGAGCAGCACAGCGACTTGAATGCCTCGCACAATTGCTGGGCCTGGAAACTCGCCGATCAATACCGCAGCAATGACGACGGCGAACCGGGCGGTACTGCCGGGCGACCGATTCTGGCGGCCATCGAAGCGCAGGATTGTGATCAAGTCGCGGTGCTGGTGATTCGCTGGTACGGCGGCATCCAGTTAGGCACTGGCGGCCTCGCCCGGGCCTACGGCGGCAGCGCCAACAAGTGTTTGCAAGGCGCCGAACGCATTGCACTGATCAGTCGCGTGCAACTGCGCTGCGCCTGCGGTTTCAGCGAATTGGCCCTGGTCAAACTGCGGGTGGCTGAACTCGGCGGCTTGATGCTGGAGGAAATCTTCACCGCCAATGGCGTGGAGCTGCAGCTGGCAGTCGGCGAAGCGCAGATTGATATCCTGCAAACGCAACTGGCGGACCTGAGTCGTGGGCGGATTTTGTTGCAGCGCTAGAAAGACAAGATCAAAAGATCGTCCGAACGCGGCCCGAACCTTCGGCAGCTCCTACGCGGGGTCGCGTTTCACCGTCGGAGGCTGCGATCTTTTGGGGCAAGAAACAAACCAAGTGCTCTCACGACTTGCCCACATCTGCTGTGCACCCGACTGTGGATAACCTGAGTACATTCCCCTGCATCCCTTCTGCAACGTGGCTTTGCGGCCGTTGTTCATTTTTCATCCAAACACCCTTCAAGGCGATTAATTTAACCGCAAAACAATCAGTTAGAGCGGTTTATCACCTTTAGAAGAAAGCCCTTCAGTGCTTATGCCCGTGCATTTGGCTTGCGCACAAATACTGTGGAGCAACCTGTGGATAACCCGTGCAAGGCTGGCTAAGTCGCACAGGTGGCAACGCTTTGTATCGCCTGATCATTTTTTAACCAGTTTGATAAGGGCAAAACCTGAGCCTTACCCACTGGACTGCCCTGAAGTGGTGCCGGATCGAGGATCAAAATATCGCATCGCACAATCTACAGGTGCACAACTACGCTGACCTCAGTGCTTTCCTGACTCATTGGCCAGGATTTTGCTTTACCCACAGGCATCACTTCAATCGCCCTGAGCCTGTCATGCCAAACCCTGTGCCGATCCCTGATCAAACGCCCCGCCTGCAACTGCGCAATATCAGCAAACGCTATCCCGGCTGCCTGGCCAACGACAGCATCGACCTGAGTATTCAACCCGGTGAGATCCACGCACTGCTCGGTGAAAACGGCGCCGGGAAAAGCACCTTGATGAAGATCATCTACGGCGTGACCCACGCCGACTCCGGCGAGATGATCTGGCAAGGGCAGCGGTTGACCATGCGCACCCCGGCCCAGGCGCGCAGTCTGGGGATTGGCATGGTGTTCCAGCACTTCTCACTGTTTGAAACCCTGAGCGTAGCGCAGAACATTGCCTTGGCCATGGGCGCTGCGGCAGGCACACCCAAGCAGCTGGGGCCGCGAATTCGCGAAGTCTCGCAGCGTTATGGCATGGCCATTGAGCCAGAGCGGCTGGTGCACAGCCTGTCGATTGGCGAACGCCAGCGGGTGGAGATCATTCGTTGCCTGATGCAGGACATTCGCCTGCTGATTCTCGATGAGCCAACGTCAGTCCTGACGCCGCAGGAGGCCGACGAATTGTTCGTCACCCTGCGCCGTTTGGCCAGCGAGGGTTGCAGCATTCTGTTTATCAGCCACAAGCTCGGCGAGGTTCGGGCGCTGTGCCACAGCGCCACGGTACTGCGCGGTGGTCGAGTGACCGGGCACTGCGTTCCGGCCGAGTGTTCGGATCAAGAGCTTGCGCGATTGATGGTGGGGGACGCCGCAGGGCTGATCGCCGATTACCCGAAAACCGCGGGTGGCGAAATCTTTCTGCAGGTTCAGGATCTGTCCTGGCACAACCCGGATCCGTTTGGCTGCTCGTTGAGGGAGATTGACCTTGAGGTGCGTTGCGGCGAAATCGTCGGCCTCGCCGGCGTGGCCGGGAATGGGCAGGACGAGTTGCTGGCCCTGCTCAGTGGAGAGGAATGCCTTGCTCGTATTGACGCCGCAACCATCGGTTTCGCCGGGCAAGCGGTTGCCCATTTACGCCCGGACGCTCGACGCGCGCTCGGTTTGGCTTTTGTTCCCGCGGAACGTCTGGGCCACGGTGCCGTGCCTGAGTTGAGTCTGGCAGACAACGCCTTGCTGACCGCTTTCCAACAGGGACTGGTCAGCCATGGCTTGATTCAGCACGGCAAGGTTCAGGCACTGGCCGAAGAAATCATTCGTCGTTTCGGGGTTAAAACGCCGAATGCCGAAACACCCGCTCGCAGTCTGTCCGGCGGCAATTTGCAGAAATTCATTCTCGGCCGAGAAATCCTTCAGCAACCGAAACTGCTCATCGCAGCACACCCGACCTGGGGTGTGGATGTGGGCGCCGCAGCGGTGATCCATCGCGCGCTGATTGCACTACGCGATGCGGGTGCGGCGATCCTGGTGATCTCCGAAGACCTCGACGAACTGTTCCAGATCAGCGATCGACTGGCAGCGCTGTGCAGCGGTCGACTCTCGACGCTCAAGGCAACCGACCAGACCGACCTGAGCGAAGTCGGCAGCTGGATGGCCGGTCAGTTCGACACCTCTGAACACCACGCACCTTTGCCGGTTTAACGGAGTTTCACATGCTGCTTTCTCTCGAACCCCGTGGTCAGCAATCGCGCCTGATGTTGTGGTGCTCACCGCTCCTTGCTGCGGCGCTGACCCTCGGTTGCGGCTCGCTGTTGTTTATCGCCCTCGGTCACGACCCTTTGCTGACGTTGCACACTTTGTTGATTGCACCGATCAGCGACCTGTATGGAGTCTCTGAACTGCTGGTCAAAGCCCTGCCGATTCTGCTGTGTGCGTTGGGCCTGGCGGTGGCGTATCAAGCACGGATCTGGAACATCGGCGCCGAAGGTCAGTTGCTGCTCGGCGCGCTGGCCGGCAGCGCGCTGGCGGTAAATATCATCGACATGCAAAGTCGCTGGGCGCTGGTGTTGATCCTGATCACCGGTACGTTGGGCGGTGCGGCCTGGGCCGGATTGACGGCGTGGCTGCGCACGCGATTCAACGCCAATGAAATCCTCACCAGCATCATGCTCAATTACATCGCCCTGAACTTGCTGCTGTTCTGCGTCCATGGGCCGCTAAAGGACCCGGCCGGTTTCAACTTCCCGGAATCGGCAATGTTCGGTGATGCCAGCCGTTTGCCGTTGTTGCTCGAAGACGGCCGTGTGCATGCCGGGGTGTATTTCGCCCTGCTGGCGCTGGTTGCCGTTTGGGTGTTGCTACAGAAGAGTTTTGTCGGTTTTCAGATCAAGGTGCTCGGCCTGGACAAACGCGCCGCCGGGTTCGTCGGCTTTCGCGAGAAGCGGCTGATCTGGCTGGCGCTGTTGATCAGCGGCGGGTTGGCAGGGCTGGCCGGCGTCTGCGAAGTCACCGGGCCCATCGGCCAACTGGTGCCGCAGGTTTCTCCCGGTTATGGCTACGCGGCGATCACCGTGGCGTTTCTCGGTCGGCTGAACCCCATCGGTATTTTGTTTTCCAGCCTGCTGATGGCGCTGCTGTACATCGGTGGCGAGAGCGCACAGATGAGTCTCAATCTGCCGCAGGCAATCACTCAGCTGTTCCAGGGCATGATGCTGTTTTTCCTGCTGGCCAGTGATGTGCTGATCCTTTATCGCCCGCGCTTGAATCTGCGCTGGGCAAGACGCGCCTCAATCGCCAATGTTCAAGCAGGAGCGCTGTGATGGATATCGATCTGCTGAGTAATATTTTCTACGCCATGGTCCGTTGCGGTACGCCGCTGCTGTTGGTGGCTTTGGGCGAACTGATCTGCGAGAAAAGCGGCGTCCTCAACCTCGGTCAGGAAGGCATGATGCTGTTCGGTGCGGTGATCGGTTTTATCGTCGCCTTGAGCACCGGCAATCTCTGGCTCGGCGTGCTGCTGGCGATGCTCGCCGGTATGTTGCTGTCGGCGCTGTTTGCCTTGGTGGCGTTGGTGTTCAACGCCAATCAGGTCGCGACCGGGTTGGCGCTGACTATCTTCGGCGTTGGCCTGTCGAGTTTTGTTGGAGCGGCTTGGGTGGGTAAGCCACTGGCAGGTTTCGAGCCAGTGGCGATTCCCATTCTGAGTGAAATCCCGCTGATCGGACGGATGCTGTTTGCTCAGGATCTGCTGGTTTATCTGTCATTTGCGCTGTTTGCGTTGGTGGCTTGGGCGATTCTGAAAAGCCGCGTCGGCCTGATCATTCAGGCCGTGGGTGAAAACCCCGATGCCGCCAGCGCCATGGGCCTGCCGGTGCTGCGTGTGCGAACGTTGGCAGTGCAGTTCGGCGGCGCCATGGCCGGGTTGGCCGGGGCCTATCTGTCGCTGGCCTATACGCCAATGTGGGCAGAAAACATGAGCGCCGGTCGTGGCTGGATTGCCCTGGCGCTGGTGGTGTTTGCCAGTTGGCGCGTGTGGCGTTTGCTGCTGGGTGCTTACCTGTTCGGGCTTGCCAGCATCCTGCACCTGGTCGCCCAAGGCCTGGGGCTGGCGATCCCGTCGAACCTGCTGGCGATGCTGCCCTACGCCGCGACCATTCTGGTGTTGGTCCTGCTGTCGCGGGACGCGGTGCGGACACGCTTGTACGCACCGGTTTCGTTGGGGCAGCCGTGGCAGGCGGGGCATTAGGGGTTGGCTGAACTGACGCCTTCGCGGGCAAGCCCGCTCCCACAGGTGTTGCGCAATCCTTGTAGGAGCGAGCTTGCTCGCGATGGCTGCCGGACAGTCAACAACTGAGCAATGCCCCACGCCAGTTCGAAGAACAGGAAAATCGCCAGCAATGAGCTGGCACCGTGGGCTAATGCATAGATCTGCCACGTAGCAAACAAAAACCGCCCGACCGCGTCATAGCGGCCGAACGCTTGCTGCGGATCACGAATCCGCAGCACCGACCAGACGCAAACGATCGAGCCCAGCAGATTAGCCATCAACATGTGCATCGGTTCGAACGGCGGCAGCTCGCCGGGTAGATTGAGCGCCTGGGAAAGACTCAGCATCAACCCGTGTAACACCACAAAACTCCAGGGCGTAACGAAAGCGGCGGTCACGATCAGGTCGTACCAACCGCTCGCACGGACCAGTTGGCGGTATTGGCTTGCAGTCCACATTGTGGCGTCTCCATTATTCAAGGAGCACGCAGGCTAAAGCCTGGAGTATGCTCCAGGGTCAAGCTTCAAAGAGTCTTCAAAATGCGTATTGGTGAATTAGCCCAGGCCAGCGCCGTCAGCCGCGACACCCTGCGTTTTTACGAGCAACGCGGATTGATCGCCGCCCAACGCAGCGCCAACGGTTATCGCGACTATCCGGCCGAGATGGTGCAACTGGTGCTCTACATCAAGACGGCGCAACGCCTGGGTTTTACGCTCGGCGAAATCGGAAGCAGCGTGGCCGCACTGTGGAAGGCCAAAGACCCGGAGTGCGCCATCACTCAACTACTGCAAGACAAGCTGAGACTGATCGAAACCCGGATCGCCGAACTCGGCGAGTTACGCCAGGAATTGCAACAACGGCTCGGGCAACGTTGTCCATTGAACCCATAACCCTCTTTTTTTCAAGGAAGCCACTCATGTCTACGGCAAAAACCGCACTCATCATCGGCGCCTCCAGAGGCTTGGGCCTCGGACTGGTGAAACGCTTGCTGGCCGACGGCTGGCAGGTCACCGCCACGGTGCGCAACCCGCAGAAAGCTGAAGCCCTGCAGGCACTGGGCACGGTGCAAATTGAACAACTGGACATGGATGATCAACAAGCCGTCATCGCCCTGAACCAACGCCTTAAAGGCCAGGTGTTCGACCTGCTGTTCGTCAACGCCGGGGTCAAAGGCCCGGAGGATCAGACGCCAGGCAACGCAACCCTCGCCGAGGTCGGCCAGTTGTTCTTCACCAACGCCGTGGCTCCGATCAATCTGGCCCAGCGCTTCGTCGGGCAGATCCGCCCGGACAGCGGTGTGCTGGCATTCATGAGTTCGGTACTCGGCAGCGTGACCATGCCCGACGCCCCCGAACTGGCGCTGTACAAAGCCAGCAAGGCGGCGCTGAATTCTATGACCAACAGCTTTGTCACTCAGCTGGGCGAGCAGAAACTGACCGTGCTGTCGTTGCATCCGGGCTGGGTGAAAACCGACATGGGCGGCGAAGGTGCGGACATCGATGTCGAAACCAGCACTCGTGGGTTGATCGAGCAGGTGAATGCTTATGCGGGCAAGGGTGGGCATCATTTTGTGAATTACAGAGGTGAGACGATTCCCTGGTAATTCATCGGTAGATCGGCGGCCCTATGTAGCCGACCAATAATGTGAGTAAACTCTGCACTTCGCCCTCCCCGGCGACCCTGGATCAGCAGACAGGGCAACACTGAGCTGGCGAACCTGAACCCATTTTTCAGAGGAGCCGGCCAATGCCTGCGACCCGTATCTGGTTAAAAAATCCCCTGGCCATTTTCACTGCCAACGCGCTTGATGCCCGTGGCGGCCTGGTGCTGCAAGACGGTTTGATCGTCGAAGTGCTCGGCATAGGGCAACAACCCGCCACGGCCTGTGGACACGTTTTCGATGCTCGCGAGCATGTGATCCTTCCCGGACTCATCAACACCCACCATCACTTCTATCAAACCCTGACCCGCGCCTGGGCGCCGGTGGTCAATCAGCCGCTGTTCCCCTGGTTGAAAACCCTCTATCCGGTCTGGGCTAGATTGACCCCGGAGAAGTTGGCGCTGGCGACCAAAGTCGCTTTGGCCGAGTTGCTGCTGTCTGGTTGCACAACGGCAGCCGATCACCATTACCTGTTTCCCGAAGGTCTGGAAAACGCCATTGATGTGCAGGTCGAGAGTGTCCGCGAGCTCGGCATGCGCGCAATGCTCACCCGGGGCTCGATGAGTCTGGGGGAAGCCGATGGCGGGTTGCCGCCGCAACAGACCGTGCAGCAAGGCGAAGTAATTCTCGCCGACAGCCAGCGACTGATCGCCGAGTACCACGAACGTGGCGACGGTGCGCAAATCCAGATTGCCCTGGCGCCCTGCTCACCGTTTTCCGTCACGCCAGAAATCATGTCGGCCAGTGCTGAGCTGGCCAACACACTCGACGTGCGCCTGCACACCCATCTCGCCGAAACCCTCGACGAAGAGGACTTCTGCCTGCAACGCTTCGGCCTGCGCACCGTGGATTATCTGGACAGTGTCGGCTGGCTAGGACCGCGCACCTGGCTGGCCCACGGGATTCATTTCAACCCTGATGAAATTGCCCGCCTGGGTGCTGCCGGTACCGGCATCTGCCATTGCCCGAGCTCGAATATGCGTCTGGCTTCAGGCATTTGCCCAACCCTGGACTTGATCGCAGCGGGCGCGCCGTTGGGCTTGGGTGTGGATGGCTCGGCCTCCAACGATGCATCGAACATGATCCTCGAAACCCGTCAGGCGCTGTACCTGCAGCGCCTGCGCTACGGCGCGGAAAAGATCACTCCCGAGTTAGTGCTCGGTTGGGCCACACGCGGTTCAGCGCAACTGCTCGGACGCACCGATATCGGCGAACTGGCAGTGGGCAAGCAGGCGGATCTGGCGCTGTTCAAACTCGATGAGCTACGTTTTTCTGGCAGTCATGATCCGTTGTCAGCGCTGCTGCTGTGCGGCGCAGATCGGGCGGATCGGGTGATGATCGGCGGTAAATGGCGGGTGATCGACGGACAGGTTGAAGGGCTCGATCTGAAGGGGTTGATTGCCGATCACAGCCAGGCGGCGAGGCAGTTGATTAGCGGCGTTTGATAGGACGCCTTCGCGGGCAAGCCCGCTCCCACATTCGATTGCAATTTACCTGTGGGAGCGGGCTTGCCCGCGAAGCTTTTTAAAGCCCTAGCAGCGACAACATGATGAAGGTCGCAAACAACACAAAGTGAGTCATCCCTTCGATGGCGTTGGTTTCGCCATCGTTGAGGTTGATCGCGCTGACGATCAGGGTGATGAAGACCATGACTGTCTGCACCGGGGTCATGGCCATCTGGAAGGGTTGGCCGGTGTAGAGGGCCATGGCTTCCATCACGGGCACCGTCAGGATCACCGTCGACAGTGACGCCCCCAAGGCAATGTTCACCACTGATTGCATGCGATTGGCCAAGGCCGCGCGCAACGCGGTGAGAATCTCCGGCGCGGCGGAAATTGCCGCCACCAGAATCGCCGTGATCACGGGTGGCGCGCCTGTGCCTTCAAGGCCCAGGTCAAGGGTATTGGACATCACTTCGGCCAATGCACCGATCACCACCACACCGAACACCAATGTGCCAATGGATTGCCCGAGGTTGATCTGAGGTGTGTCTTCCAACGGCTCTTTTTTGCGGCGTTTTTCCGGATAGCTGTAACTGAAGAAATAACTGTGGGGTCCGACCTGCATCCGCAGGAACAGGGTGTAAAGCACCACCATGGCGCCGATGGTGAAGCCTGAGTAAACCTTCCAGTCCGCTTCGGGGATGAACTCCGGCACCACCATGGAAACGCCCATGGCGGTAAGGATCATCACACTGTAGGTTCGCGCCGAGTCATCGTTGTAGGACTGTTCGCCGTGTTTGAGCCCGCCCATCAACGCCGCCAGACCGAGAATGCCGTTGATGTCGAGCATCACCGCTGAATAGATGGTGTCGCGCACCAGGGTCGCAGAGGCTTCGTTGCTCATCATGATCGCCAGGATCACCACCTCGACCAGCACCGCAGCCAGGGTCAGGATCATCGTGCCGTAGGGGTCGCCGACTTTTTCTGCCAGTAGCTCCGCGTGATGGGCGACACGCATCGAGGCGCAGACGATAAAGGCAATCAGCACCAGCCCGCCGACGAGGGCAGTCATCTGGCCGCTGTGCAGCAACCAGTGCTCAAGCGGGTAGGCCGCGAATGCTGCAAGCAAGGCCAGCAGCAGAAACTTCTCTTGCTTGAGTAATGTGAGCATTGAAGGCCTATTGCTGAATGAAGCGAAGCAGACGTGATGAGCTACCGACTGTGGTGAGTCGCTAACGTTTCGTTACACCTTAGCGCACCAGTGGCAGGCAGCATTTCAGTTCATGCACTGCATTGGACATTCTGGCCTATTCCCGGGCAAGCCCACTCCCACAATGTCTGCGCATATCCTGTGGGAGCGGGCTTGCCCGCGAAGGGCTCCACCCTCGACTCGAAATTTGTTGTCTTGTTGGTCAGCTATTTGCATTGGGCTGTTCAAGCCCTTGAGCCCAGCCAACCTCTCACAACAAAACAGAGTTCGAATTCATGCATAAACGTCCGTTGAAGAAGCTGCTTTGCGCCGTTGCGGCAGCTATTGGCCTCAGTGCCGGCTTGACTGCCAGTGCTGCCGATCCGTTGAAAGTCGGCTTCGTCTATATCGGCCCGATCGGTGACCATGGCTGGACCTATCAGCATGAACAGGGTCGCAAGGCGCTGGTGGAAAAGTTCGGCGACAAGATCACCACCAACTATGTCGAGAACGTGGCCGAAGGCGCGGATGCCGAGCGGGTAATCCGCAATATGGCCAAGGACAAGTACGACATGATTTTCACCACCTCCTTCGGCTATATGAACCCAACGCTGAAGGTCGCCAAACAATTCCCCAAAGTGACCTTCGAGCACGCCACCGGCTACAAGCAGGACAAGAACCTCGGTACTTATCTGGCTCGCACTTACGAGGGGCGCTATGTCGGCGGCTTCCTCGCGGCGAAGATGACTAAAAGCAAAAAAATCGGCTACGTCGCCTCCTTCCCGATTCCGGAAGTGATCCGCGATATCAACGCCATTCAACTGGCTCTGAACACATACAACCCAGGCACCGAGATCAAAGTAGTGTGGGTCAACTCCTGGTTCGATCCGGGCAAAGAGGCTGACGCAGCCAACGCGCTGATCGACCAGGGCGTCGACGTGGTGTTCCAGCACACCGATAGCCCCGCACCGATCCAGGCGGCCGAGCGTCGTGGCGTGTACGCGGTGGGCTATGCCTCGGACATGGCGCACTTCGGTCCGAAAGCAGTGCTGACCTCCATCGTCAACAACTGGGGGCCACACTATATTCAGGCGACCCAAAGCGTTATCGACCATAACTGGAAATCCCAGGATTACTGGGGCGGATTGAAAGAAGGCACGGTTGAATTGCCGATCAGTGACGTTGTGCCGGCCGACGTGAAGGCCGAAGCGGAGCAAATCATCACCCGCATCAAGAGCGGTGAATTTCACCCGTTCACCGGGCCGATCAAGGACCAGGCCGGCGTAGAGAAAATCGCGGCGGGCGTGAGTGCCAGCAATGCGGAGCTGGCGTCGATGAACTATTACGTTGAAGGCATGAAGGCGGATTTGCCTAAGTAATTCGGGTCAGGCGAAAACCTGTGCCGATCGTTCCTACGCTCTGCGTGGGAACGCCGCCTTGGACGCTCCGCGTCCAGGTGACGCAGAGCGTCACGGGATGCATTCCCACGCAGAGCTTGGGAACGATCAATTAGCAGGACAGAAGCATGAACCAGCTTCCCATCATCGATATCGCTGCGCTTTACCATGACGATCCTCTAGCCTGGCAAGCGGTCGCCGACCAGATCGACAGCGCCTGCCGCGAGTGGGGCTTCTTCTATATCAAGGGGCACCCGATCACAGAAACACGCCTCGGCCAATTGCTCGACAGCGCCAAACAGTTCTTTGCCTTACCGGCCTTTGAGAAGCTAAAGATCGATATCACTCAGACCCGTCACCATCGTGGCTATGGCGCCATCGCTACCGAGCAGCTCGATCCGAACAAACCCAGCGACCTGAAAGAAACCTTCGACATGGGCTTGCACCTGTCGGCCGATCACCCTGACGTGCTGGCGGAAAAACCCTTGCGCGGCCCCAATCGGCATCCCGACATGCCGGGCTGGGAAAGCCTGATGGAACAACACTACACCGACATGCAAGCCCTCGCCCAAACCCTGCTGCGGGCCATGACCCTGGCATTGGGCATCGAGCGCGACTTCTTCGATCAGCGTTTCGTCGAGCCGGTCAGCGTGCTGCGCATGATCCACTATCCGCCGCGTCACACTGCCAGTTCCGCAGCACAACAGGGCGCAGGTGCTCACACCGATTACGGCTGCATCACCCTGCTCTATCAGGACACCGCCGGTGGTTTGCAAGTGCGCAATGTCCACGGAGAATGGATCGACGCCCCGCCGATCGAGGGTACTTTCGTGGTCAACCTCGGCGACATGATGGCGCGCTGGAGCAACGACCGTTATCTCTCGACGCCCCACCGGGTCATCAGCCCTTTGGGAGTCGATCGCTACTCCATGCCGTTCTTTGCCGAACCGCACCCGGACACCCGCATCGAATGCCTGCCCGGTTGCCAGGACAGTGATCACCCGCCGAAATACCCGACGACCACCTGTGCCGAATTCCTGCTGTCGCGCTTTGCCGACACCTACGCTTATCGGCGAGAACGGGAGGCTGTGTGATGAACCAGCTGGTCAGGTTTTGCCAATTATTTCAGCGTCGGCCTGTAGAATGCCGTCATTGCACCTGATGAGAATTCAATAATGTACGACTGGCTAAACGCCTTGCCCAAGGCCGAACTGCACCTGCACCTGGAAGGCTCGCTGGAGCCTGAGCTGCTGTTCACCCTGGCAGAGCGCAACAAAATTGCTCTACCGTGGGACGACGTCGACACCCTGCGCAAGGCTTACGCCTTCAACAATCTGCAAGAGTTTCTCGACCTGTATTACCAGGGCGCGGATGTGTTGCGCACCTCTCAGGACTTCTATGACCTGACCTGGGCTTACCTGCTGCGCTGCAAGGCGCAGAACGTGATTCACACCGAACCGTTCTTCGACCCACAAACCCACACCGACCGTGGTGTGCCGTTTGAAGTGGTGCTCAACGGTATTGCCAGCGCACTGAAAGATGGCGAGCAACAACTGGGTATCACCAGCGGTCTGATCCTCAGTTTCCTGCGTCATTTGAGCGAAGAAGAAGCCGAGAAAACCCTCGATCAGGCACTGCCATTTCGCGATGCGTTTGTTGCTGTCGGCCTCGACAGTTCAGAAATGGGTCACCCGCCGAGCAAGTTCCAGCGCGTGTTTGATCGCGCCCGTAACGAGGGCTTTCTGACTGTCGCCCACGCCGGTGAAGAAGGCCCGCCCGAGTACATCTGGGAAGCCCTCGACCTGCTGAAAATCCAGCGTATCGACCATGGCGTGCGCGCCATCGAAGATGAGCGTCTGATGCAGCGGATTATCGACGAGCAGATTCCGCTGACCGTCTGCCCGCTGTCCAACACCAAGCTGTGCGTGTTCGACGACATGTCACAGCACAACATCCTCGACATGCTTGAGCGTGGCGTGAAGGTCACAGTGAACTCGGATGATCCGGCTTACTTTGGCGGTTACGTCACCGAGAACTTCCACGCGCTGTATACCCATCTTGGTATGACGCAGGACCAGGCCAAACGCCTGGCCCAGAACAGCCTGGATGCACGATTGGTGAAACCGTAAGACCCGGTTGAAACCATTGATTGATCGTTCCCACGCTCCCGCGTGGGAATGCATCCGGTGACGCTCCGCGTCACATCCAAAGCGGACGCAGAGCGTCCAGGGCGGCATTCCTTTGCTGCGCGTGGGAACGATCGCCCATCAGCCCGCCACCACCTCGCTCAACTCCTCCAGCGTCTTGCCCCGAGTCTCCATCCCGAAGAGCCAGACAACCGCTGCGGCGATCGCAAAACACATCGCGCCCAAGGCAAACACTCCGCCCTGCCCGGTGATTGGGAATACCATCCCGGTCACCACTGGCCCGAGCAGCGAACCAATCCGGCCGATCGCCGAGGCGAAGCCTGATCCGGTAGCTCGCGCCGACGTCGGATACAGCTCGGGCGTGTAGGTATAAAGCACTGCCCACATACCGAACAAAAAGAACTGCATTAGCAATCCTGAACCGATCAGCAAGCTGACATTGCCGCCAAACACCGCGCTCTGCCCGTAAAAGAACGCCATGATCCCGCCACCGAGCAAGGTCACGATGCACACGGGTTTGCGCCCCCAACGCTCCACCAGCCACGCAGCCATCAAAAACCCGGGAATCCCGCCAAGGGAGATCAGCACCGTGTAATACACCGACTGCGTCACGGCAAAGCCCGACTGCTGCAGCAACGCACTGAGCCAGGAAGTGAGGCCGTAAAAACCGAGCAATGCAAAGAACCAGACACTCCAGATCATCATCGTGCGCTGGCGATAGAGCGGTGACCACAACTCGCGAAATGCCGAAAAAAAAGTCACGGGGTGGATGGCAATACGTGGCAGACGAATCGGCTCAGGCAAATCGAGCCGGTTCAACGAAGCGCGAACCCGCTCTTCGATGCGCAGCAATACCTTGTCTGCCGCATCGTGATGCCCGGCCTGTTCCAGCCAACGCGGTGACTCGGGAATGAAGAAGCGGATGGCCAGGACAAATACCGCCGGCACCGCCAACACCAGGAAAATGTCGCGCCAGCCAACGACGGGCAACAGGAAGTAGGAAAGAATCCCAGCCGCCACAAACCCGATAGGCCAGAAGCCGTCCATCAATGCGATGTAACGTCCACGTCCCTTGGCCGGAATCAACTCGGAGAGCATCGATTGGGCAATCGGAAACTCCATGCCCATGCCGATCCCCAACAGGATTCTAAACAGCGTGAGCATTTCGATCGTCTGCGCCGTGGAGCACAGGTAGCTCGCCAGCCCCCATAACACGATGCTCCACTGAAATACCGGCTTGCGACCAAAGCGATCGGCCAACATACCGGACAAGGACGCCCCCAGAACCATGCCGAAAAAACTCGAACTGGCCAGCAAACCCGCCTGCGCCGTGCTCAATCCGAACTCGGCTTTGATCGAGCCCAGCAGGAAGGTCATCATGGCCAGGTCCATGGAGTCGAAGAAAAACGCCAGGGCAATGATGATGAAAATGATTCGGTGGTAACCACTGATGGGTAACCGCTCCAGGCGCTCAGCAGCGCTATATCCTTGAATCCCCATACCCTCTCCCCCGAATCGATAGTCTTCGAATCGAGTGTGCGGGATCGTTTACCGGGGTTGTTGCTGGATGCGACCTGCCTGCACCCGTGAACGACGTTTGAAACCCGAGAGCACAGACGTCGCTGCAAACATCATGTGGCCTTTTCCAGCTCGGTCAGCTTGGCGAAGCTGGCGATTTCACGTTGCCCGATCGCGGTGATTTGCAGAGCGCGTGATTCGCCCGGGATGCTCAGCCAGCCCGACTGCATGAATAGCTGCAGCAACCCGGCGCCCAGCGCTCCGCCCAAATGAGGTCGACGCTCGCTCCAGTCAGGACAGGAACAGGCAATCTGCGTGTCTCGCTGAGCGAGCGCCTGGATGAAAATACCCCGTGCCGCAAGCTGGCTGGCGCCTTTATGGGTGACGACGATGCGTTGATGGGACTGCTCGATCCAGCCCGCATCCAGTAGTCGTTGATAAAGATCAGCGGCCATCTCTCCGCCCAGATGATCATGACAAATCCGCGCCTTCAGCAGCGAGGACGCAGGTATCTGGTTTTTTGCCGGGGAGATGCTGCGCTTTAATCCGTCAGGCATCGCCAGTGGTGCACTGGCGATAGAGGCGCTGGCCAAGGCTTCGACTGCGGCGCCTATTTCGGGAGCGGCAAGGCGAAAAAAACGCTTTCGCCCACGCGCTTCGACTTTCAACAGCCCTCCAGCAGACAAGCGCGCCAAGTGCGCACTGGCCGAGGACAGTGACAAACCTGCCAGTAACGCCAACTCTTCGGATTGCCGGGCGGTACCGTCCATTAAGGCCCACATCATTGCGCTACGCTTTGGGTCTGCCAGCAACGTGGCAATCTGACTGATGCAAGGTGCATATTCCATGTCTTAACTCCCTGTTGAATCGTTCGTCTACTGCGCTGAGACATATTGACCCGTAATGTATCACCGACCAAGACATGAAAACCGGGCGATATTGCAAACTAAAGCGACCAACTTCTTCGAAAACAACGAAAAAGCCCATCACTATTTAAGGGCGGTTAATCATCAGAGACAAACACTGTTGGGCATTGACTGGATAACGTCTCACACCGTGACTTAATCATTTCACGCAGCAAGTTCACCGGCTTACTTAATTGTGCGCGATGGGCGCACAACAAATTCAGCGGTGCACGCTCACACAGTAACTCCGGCATCAGCACTCGCAAACGACCGGCCAGCACATCGGCAGCCACATCGAGCCAGGATTTATAGGCAATCCCCGCACCCGCCACGGCCCACAAACGCACCACATCGGCATCGTCACTGAAGCGATCGCCGCTGACGGTCAACCCCACTTCGCGCTTGCCGTCATGAAAGGTCCAGTGATCGTGAACCCGGCTGCCAAGCATGAATAACAGACAATTATGCTGAGCCAATTGCTCCAGTTGCCGAGGCTCGCCATGCCGGGCCAGATAGCTGGGGGCGGCGCACAACACTCGGCGGTTCTGCGGGGCAATTGGCAAGGCCACCAGGCTTGAGTCTTCCGGCTCACCGTAACGCAGTGCGATATCCACCGGCTGACGGAACAGATCGGCAATCCGGTCACCCAACAACAAGCGCACGGTGAGCTTGGGGTGTTCACGCTGGAACTCATCCAGCCAGGGCAGCAGCAAATTGCGCCCAAAATCGGAAGGTGCCGACAGCTGCAGAATCCCGCTTACCTGATCCTGCCCGCTGGCCAGCAGCCGACGCCCCTCGTCAAGGTTGCTCAACGCGGCCCGGGCGTATTCAAGGAAGCCTTCGCCCTCGGCGGTCAGACGCAGACTGCGGGTCGAACGCGCCAGCAACCGGGCACCCAATTGCTGCTCGATACGTTTCAACGCGGCACTGGCCACCGCCGCCGACATATCCATCACCCGCGCCGCCGCAGACAAACTGCCCAAGTCCGCCGCACGCACGAACAACTGCAAGTCATCGAAACGCAACATCGTTAATCACCGGCCATTATCAAAAAAATATTGAAAGAGACTGCTGTTTTAGCGGGTTTTATCTTCGAGAGAAATAGCCAATGATCTGCCCATCGAAATATTACCCTCCAGTTTTATTACCCCTTGGGAGCTTCCATGAAAGCCATTGCCTACTACGCGTCCTTGCCCATCAACGACCCCAAATCCCTGCAGGACATCGAACTGCCAGAACCGCTGGCCGGCCCACGGGATTTGTTGGTTGAAGTCAAAGCCATCTCGGTCAACCCGGTGGACACCAAAGTCCGTCAGAACGTCCAGCCCGAAGGCCGCGCTGCCAAGGTGTTGGGGTGGGATGTGGCCGGTGTGGTCAAAGCCGTCGGTAGCGAAGTCAGTCTGTTCAAGGCCGGTGACAAGGTGTTCTATGCCGGCTCCATCGCCCGTGCCGGCGGCAACAGCGAACTGCACGTCGTTGATGAACGAATTGTCGGTCACATGCCAAAAACCCTCGGCTTCGCACAAGCCGCTGCATTGCCGCTGACCGCGATCACCGCCTGGGAGTTGCTCTTCGAACGGTTGCAAATCCAGGAAGGAAAAGCCGATCAGGGCCAAAGCCTGCTGATCGTCGGCGCCGCCGGTGGCGTGGGCTCGATCCTGACCCAACTGGCCAGCCAACTCACGGCACTGAAAGTGATTGGCACCGCGTCACGCCCCGAAACCCAGAGCTGGGTGCGTGAACTGGGGGCTGATCTGGTGATCGATCACAGCCAGCCGCTCAGCGAAGAACTCAATCGCGCCGGCCAGACTCAGGTGACCCACGTCGCCAGCCTGACCCAGACCGACGAACACCTCGATCAACTGGTCGAAGCGCTGGCGCCTCAAGGCAAACTGGCACTGATCGATGATCCAAAGGCGCTGGACGTCACCAAGCTCAAGCGCAAGAGCCTGTCGCTGCATTGGGAGTTCATGTACACCCGCTCGCTGTTCGAAACCGCAGACATGCTCGAACAGCACAAGCTGCTCAATCGCGTGGCTGAGCTTATCGACGCCGGCACCCTGAGAACCACCGTCGGCGAACACTTCGGCACCATCAACGCGGCCAACCTGCGTCGAGCTCACGAACTGCTGGAAAGCGGCAAGTCCAAAGGCAAGATCGTACTCGAAGGCTTCTAAAACACAGAGCTGTGGGAGTCATCCGCAATAGGTGTGGGAGGCGGATGACACCGTCAGTCAGAGACTTGACCTCAGTCATATTTCTGAACGCATTCGGGGTCTACACTTGTGTCCTTTGCAATGTTGTCTTTTACATGAGGAGGTCAGCAATGAAGATCCTGATAAAAGAACTGGCAAAATCTCAAGGCCCTCAATGGCAGGTCAGGCTCGACCAGCACGCGGTGACATTCCGCAGTGAAGCCGAAGCCCGCGCCTTCGCCACGACCCTGGAAACACGACTACAAGCCCCCCATCGATTTCCTGACCGTCAGCAACTAGCTGCTGGCTGAGTCAGACCGCCGCTTGCGCCGCGATTCTCGCGTTCTGCAGTCGGCGGGTGGCCATGGCCACAGTCACTGCAAGAATTCCGCACAGACTGATCACCATGGCCATCGGCATGGCGCTGCCGTCATGCAGAATCCCGACCAGTGACGCCGCTCCGGCGGCGACACTGAACTGCAAGCACCCGAGCATTGCCGAAGCACTGCCCGCCCGTGCGCCTTGACCACTCATGGCGCAGGCCGAGGCATTGGGAATGATGCAGCCCAGACTCGCGATGCAGATGAACAGCGGCACCAGCAACGGCCACAACTGAGTCGTGTGCAGCGCGCTGACGCCCAGCAAGGTCAGCCCGGCCGCCAGATAAACCCACACCGTGCGCGCCAGCAAAAAGGCCGGCCCACGCCTGGACAGCAACCGCGCATTGATCTGTGCCACCAGAATGAAGCCCGCCGCGTTAGTACCGAACAGCCAGCCGAAATGCTCGGCCGGCACGCCGTAGAGTTTGATGAAGACGAAGGGGGAACCGGCGATGTAGGCAAACATCCCGGCAATCGCGATGCCGCCGGTCAGGGCATGACCGAGAAAGACCTTGTCTGACAGCAACCGACCATATTGTCGCAAAGCGCCTGACAACGGTTGGCGCGGCTGATTGGCCGGCAGGCTTTCCGGCAATCCCAGCGCCACGGCCAGAGCAGACAGCGCACTGAACAAGGTCAGCATAATAAAGATCGACTGCCAGCCATAAAGGTTGACCATCAGCCCGCCAAGCATCGGCGCGAGGATCGGCGCCAGGCCCATCACCAGCATCAATTGTGAAAAGACTTTGGCCGACGCCACTGCATCGCACTTATCACTGACCACCGCCCGGGAAATCACCATCCCCGCGCAACCGCCCAAGGCCTGGACGAAACGCGCGCCAATCAGCCAGTCGAGGCTAGGCGCAAACGCACAGGCCAGGGACGCCAGGGTAAACAGCGTGACCCCGGCCAGCAGTGGAATCCGCCGACCGAAGCGATCCGCAACCGGACCATAGGCCAGTTGCCCGATGGACAAGCCAAGAAAATAAGCTGCCAGCGTCAGCTGAACGTGTTTTTCATCTGTACCAAACGCCAGGGCCATTGCCGGAAAGGCCGGCAGATAGAAGTCAATCGCCAGCGGGCCGAAGGCGCTCAACGCGCCGAGAATCATAATTGTGCGCAAGTTCATCTGGCATCCAGGTTTCGCGTCAGTCAGCAGTCCGACAGTCTAGCCGCGCTTGGATGCCTTGAACATTCCGATAGGTCGCTAACTAATAAAAAGACTCAGGCCAGCGTCACCGCGTAACCTTCTTCGCTGATCAGGTCGATCACTTCCTCTGTCGACAGAGCGCTTTCAACGCCCACCTCTTTTGCAGCGAGGTCGACCTGAACACTGGCCGCCGGGTCCTTGTCTTGCAGCGCTTGAGTAATGGCCCGAACGCAGTGGCCGCACGACATACCTTGAACGTTGAATACTTGCATGAGGCTTCTCCTTGAATGAGGGATGTGGCCATCCTTGACCTTGCCACGATGGCAAGGTCAAGTTCTGCTTTGATCTGCCGGGCTGGCAATCGGTGCCGTGCTCGGCCAAGCTGCGCCATCAATGACACAACAGTAGGAGATTCAGCCCATGCGCTGGTCAGCCTTTAGCCTATTCAGCATCCTCAGCCTTTTCGGTACGGCGCAAATGGCCTGTGCCGCCGGAGAAGATTACGGCGTGCTGATTATTTCCCGCGAACGCCTGGAAGTCGCGACCTCTTGCGAGATCGGTGTGTACATCCAGGATCAGTTGTCCGCGCGACTGTTCCAGGAGCAGAGCACTTCGTTCAATTTGCCACCAGGCAGCGTTTCGCTACGGCTCAAGCTGTTGCCGGGCCAGGCACCGGGCTGCAACCCCGGGATGCTGGCGCCTGGTTCGCAGAACATCACCCTCAAGGCGGGTCAGATCCTCAAATTCCGTATCGCCATGACCCAGGCAGGTATGTACCTGAAACCGGCGGCGCTGGGATATTGATCAGTTCGACGCACATTGAGAGTTGGCTGTTATGCCGTCTTCGCGGGCAAGCTCGCTCCCACAGGTTATGCGCGATACCTGTGGGAGCGGGCTTGCCCGCGAATGGTTTTTGCTGACGATGCAATGGCGCTTGACCTTGCCAGCATGGCAAGGTTGATCCTGTAGTTAATTTCTACAGGGAGTACGCCCCATGCCCGAATCAATCACCTTCGATCTGCCGATTGCCGGCATGACCTGCGCCAGTTGTGCCGGGCGGGTCGAGCGAGCACTGGGTAAAGTCGCCGGGGTGAAGAGCGTCAGCGTCAACCTGGCCAATGAACGTGCGCACCTCGAATTGCTTGGCCAGATCCCGCCCGCGACCTTGATCGCAGCCGTCAGCAAAGCCGGATACTCCGCCAGCCTGTGGCAAAGCGAGCAATCGACGTTCACTGATCAACAACAGCGTTTGCATCGCGAGCGCTGGGCCTCGTTGCTGGCAATCATTCTGGGGTTGCCGTTGGTACTGCCGATGCTGGTGCAACCCTTCGGCCTGCACTGGATGCTCCCGGCCTGGGTGCAATTTGCCTTGGCGACGCCGGTGCAGTTCATCTTCGGTGCGCGTTTTTATGTCGCTGCCTGGAAGGCCGTTCGGGCCGGTGCCGGGAACATGGACTTACTGGTGGCTCTGGGCACCAGCGCCGGGTATGGCCTGAGTCTTTATGAATGGGCGACTGCGACCGCCGGTAGCATGCCGCACCTGTATTTCGAAGCGTCGGCGGTGGTGATCGCTCTGGTGCTGCTCGGTAAATACCTGGAAAGCCGCGCCAAGCGCCAGACTGCCAGCGCCATCCGCGCCCTTGAAGCCTTGCGTCCAGAACGGGCGATTCAAGTCATCGACGGCCGCGAACAGGACGTCGCCATCAGCGATTTGCGCCTTAATGATCTGGTCATGGTCAAACCCGGTGAACGTTTCCCGGTGGATGGCGAAGTGATCGAAGGTCAGAGCCATGCCGATGAAGCGCTGATCAGCGGCGAAAGCCTGCCCGTGCCGAAGCAACCCGGCGACCCAGTCACCGGTGGTGCGATCAATGGCGAAGGTCGTCTGTTGGTGCGCACCCTGGCGCTCGGTGCGGAAACGGTCCTGGCGCGGATCATTCGTCTGGTGGAAGACGCCCAGGCCGGTAAGGCGCCGATCCAAAAACTGGTGGATAAAGTCAGCCAGGTGTTCGTGCCCGTCGTGCTGTTGCTGGCACTGGCGACGCTGGTCGGTTGGTGGCTGTATGGCGCGCCGTTGGAAACTGCCGTCATCAATGCGGTCGCGGTATTGGTGATCGCCTGCCCGTGCGCTCTGGGCCTGGCAACGCCCACGGCGATCATGGCCGGGACCGGTGTTGCGGCCCGCCACGGCATTTTGATCAAGGACGCCGAAGCACTGGAACGCGCCCATGAAGTCAGCGCGGTGGTTTTCGACAAGACCGGCACATTGACCTCCGGCGCTCCGCAAATCGTCCACCTCAGCGCCATCGATGGTGACGAAGACCGCCTGCTGCAACTGGCCGGCGCTCTGCAACGCGGCAGTGAACACCCGCTGGCCAAAGCCGTGCTGGACGCCTGCGCCGAACGCGATTTGTCCGTGGCCGATGTCAGCGCCAGCCAGTCCCTGACGGGTCGTGGCATCGCCGGTACGTTAGATGGCCGCCGCCTCGCTCTGGGCAATCGGCGACTATTGGAGGAAAGCGGCTTGAATGCCGGCACACTCAACGAGTCCGCTCAACGCTGGGAAACAGAAGGCCGGACGCTGTCCTGGCTCATCGAACAAAGCCCGCAACCCCGGGTGCTCGGTCTGTTCGCATTTGGCGACACCCTCAAGCCCGGCGCCCTGCAAGCGGTGCAAGCGCTGAACGCCCGCCATATCAGCAGCCATCTGCTGACGGGCGACAACCGTGGCAGCGCCCGGGTCGTCGCTCAAGCATTGGGCATCACCGATGTACACGCCGAAGTGCTGCCAGCCGATAAAGCCGCCACCGTCGCCGAGCTGAAGAAAACCGGCGTAGTAGCCATGGTCGGCGATGGCATCAACGATGCACCGGCACTCGCGGCGGCCGATATCGGTATTGCCATGGGTGGCGGCACCGACGTTGCCATGCATGCAGCCGGAATCACCTTGATGCGCGGCGATCCGCGACTGGTGCCGGCGGCGCTGGAGATCAGCCGCAAGACCTACGCGAAGATCCGCCAGAACCTGTTCTGGGCCTTCGTCTATAACCTGATCGGGATTCCGCTGGCGGCATTCGGCCTGCTCAATCCGGTTCTGGCCGGCGCCGCCATGGCACTGTCCAGCGTCAGCGTGGTAAGCAATGCGTTACTGTTGAAAACCTGGAAACCCAAAGACCTGGAGGACGCTGAATGAACATCGGCCAAGCAGCCCGTCAGAGCGGTCTGAGTGCAAAGATGATTCGTTATTACGAGTCGATCGGTCTGCTCAAGGCGGCCCATCGCACCGACAGCGGCTACCGCGTGTACGGTGACGCCGACCTGCACACCCTGGCCTTTATCAAACGTTCACGGGATCTGGGGTTCTCACTGGAAGAAGTCGGCAAACTGCTGACCCTCTGGCAGGATCGACAGCGTGCCAGCGCCGACGTCAAAGCACTGGCTCATCAGCATATCGAGGCGCTGAACCTGAAGATCCGCGAGTTGGGGCAGTTACGCGACACCTTGCAGGATCTGGTCGAACACTGTCACGGCGACCATCGACCCGACTGCCCGATCCTCAAGGAACTGGCCTCGGGTGGATGCTGTGAGAAGGGTGTTGCCTGATCTGACGCCTTCGCGGGCAAGCCCCAATGCCGGTCAGTTAAGCGGCATTTTTTCGAGGAGCGCTTCAGATTATTCGCCGGGCTCAAAAACCACCCCTCACCCCAGCCCTCCCGGAACGCCGGACCGCCCCAGAGGGGCGAGGGAGCAGAATGTGAGTTTCTGAAGATGTGCTGTGACCTGAAAGTAATACGTTGAATCCATAATCGACCCGATTTCACAGGTCGCAGCAGCTCGGCAGACACTCAAGATCAGTTCCCTCGCCCCTCTGGGGCGGTCCGGCGTTCCGGGAGGGTTAGGGTGAGGGGTGGATTTCGGACCAGAGCACAGCACCCGGATCTGACTTTTCCTTAACTGACTGGCATTGGGGCAAGCCCGCCCCCACAGGGATCGCGCATAACCTGTGGGAGCGGGCTTGCCCGCGAAGGCAGACGACTCGGTTTCGAATAAAACACCCTCCACAAAAAATCCGGCCGAGGCCGGATTTTTGTTTAGCCCATCACTGCATCCAGGGTGGAGGCGGCTCTTCGGCCTTGCTCGGAGGCGCGTCGTCTGCGGCGCGCACCGCTTGTCGACGTTCCTCATCGAGCCGTGCGGCTTCGATCTCACGCATGATGCCGCCGACATCCGCCAACTCTTCCGGCTCGTCGAACTCACCGGTCAATACACTGGCCGGGTGCAAGGTGCCAGCCTCATACAAGGCCCACATCTCCTTGGCGTACTTGGTGCCCTTCAACTGCGGCGCAAAACGCCCGAAGTAGGACGCCATATTGCCGACATCCCGTTCCAGCATGCTGAACGCGTGGTTGTTGCCCGCCGCATCCACCGCTTGCGGCAGATCGATGATCACCGGGCCTGTCGGCGTCAACAGCACGTTGAACTCGGACAGGTCACCGTGCACCAGACCGGTACACAACATCAGCACGATCTGCTGGATCAGGAAGGCGTGATACTCAAGCGCCTGATCCGGTTCCAGTACCACGTCGTTCAAACGCGGCGCCGCGTCGCCGTATTCATCGGCGATCAGTTCCATCAGCAGCACGCCTTCAAGGAAGTCGTACGGTTTGGGGACTCGTACGCCAGCACCGGCCAGACGGAACAACGCCGCCACTTCGGCATTCTGCCAGGCGTCTTCGGTTTCTTTCTTGCCGAACTTGGAGCCCTTGGCCATCGCTCGAGCCTGACGGCTGTTGCGCACCTTGCGGCCTTCCTGATACTCGGCCGCCTGACGAAAACTTCGTTTATTCGCCTCCTTGTAAACCTTGGCGCAACGTAACTCGTTACCGCAGCGCACCACATAAACAGCTGCTTCTTTACCACTCATGAGTGGGCGCAGCACCTCGTCGACCAGACCGTCCTCGATCAGGGGTTCAATGCGTTTTGGAGTCTTCATCAGCTTTTATTGTGGGTCCTTTATTACCAAACACGCGAATGTCACTCGTTATACGGCAATCCTCTCACACGGGGGAGAGGTTGCCGACCTATGAACACCTCAGAAGCACTCAATGTGCCAGATAAATCAGCCAAACCTGCCGATTTCGATCGACCGCCCGAATCATAGCCGAGTGTTCTGCTCTTGTTGGCAACCAGATACAACGGTATTTCCGACAGAAGCTGACACCACGGCGCCAGGTCTGCGTAGGATTTTTTGCGAAGGGCCTCAATTTTCCCCGCCGCCGGCCGAAGTCATCAGAGACAACACATTTTTGTCAGACAACCAGAAAAAAGACGCCAGCGGACCGCGTTGGTTCTCCTTGACGGAGACCGCCCACGTCGCAGGGTGAAAGGGACTGCAAAAAAACACCGCAAGGCTGTTACGGCTGCCATTAATCCGCGAGTCATCAGCACTTCGTGGGCTTATAAGAAAATCTGGAGCGCGGATGAACATCAAACAAAAACTGACGTGGGCGTTTGCAATCATCGCCTGCTTGCCCGTCATCCTGGTCGCCACCCTGGTGGTGCTGAACCTGCGCAGCGATGCGAAAGACAGTTTCGTCGACGGCAGCGGCCGTGAGATTCGTCAGGTCAGCAACGCCATGCAAATATTCTTCGATGGCATCAGCCAGAACGTCAACTATCTGGCCAACCAGCCGCTGATCAAAAACACTGATGACAGCCTCAAAACTTACGTCAGCGCCAACGCGGCAGACATTCCTCAAGGGGAAATGGACAAACAGGTTTTTACCCTGCTCGAGAGCATTG
Source organism: Pseudomonas sp. H11T01 (assembly GCF_048515765.1). Lineage (NCBI taxonomy): Bacteria > Pseudomonadati > Pseudomonadota > Gammaproteobacteria > Pseudomonadales > Pseudomonadaceae > Pseudomonas > Pseudomonas sp. H11T01. The sequence continues at coordinate 29,633 of NZ_JBLYED010000030.1, forward strand.
GCACCAGCCATCCGTCTTACGCCTATGCGATCGTGGGGACCAATGCCGGCGGTTACGTCTCCTGGCCTGACGAAGCGAAGCTGAACAACTACGACCCCCGTCAGCGCCCCTGGTACAAGGCTGCCATGGCCAATCCGGGCAAACCGTTTCGCACAGAAGCTTATTACTATGCCGCCGACGACACGACCTATGTCAGCACCGTGCGCACCATCGGCAACAAGTTGGGCGCCATGGGTGGCGTGGTCAGCATCGACGTGACGCTTAAGCAGCTCACCGAAATTGTCAAACAGATCAAGCTCGGCGATACCGGCTACCTGATGCTGATGGAAAACACCGGCACGGTGCTGGTCGATCCCAAGCAACCGGAGCACAACTTTAAAGCCCTGAGCAGCCTCGGCGACGGTTATGCACAGCTGGCCAAGGCCGGCAAAGGCCTGGTGGAAGTCGAACTGAACGGCGAGCGCTACATGGCCAACGTCTGGCCGTCGGAACAGCTGGGCTGGACCTTTATCGGCCTGATCAAACAAACCGAAGTGATGAGTTCGGCGACCCAGTTGACCTGGTTGATCGCAATCATCGCCGCGGTGTTGGCGGTGATCTTCGCCGTGGTCGGGGCGAGTTTCGCCAGCCTTATCGTGCGGCCGATCCGCAGTGTTGCCAGTGGCCTGGAAGGGATTGCTCAAGGTGAAGGCGACCTGACGAAGAACCTGCAGATCCGTGGCAGCGATGAAACCGCGCAACTGGCCAACTGGTTCAACCAGTTCCTGGCCGCCATCCGCAGCCTGATCCAGAACATCGGCCAGGCAGCGAACAAGATCCTCGCCACCTCCAAGAGTTCGACCCAGGTCTCCAGCGACATGGCCGAAGCCGCCGGGCGCCAGCGCGAAGCAGTAGATATGGTGTCCACGGCGTTCCACGAAATGGTCGCCACTGCCAACGAAGTCGCGCGCTCCTGCAGCCAGGCCGCCGAGTCGGCCGACAGCGGCCAGCGCCAGGCCCGCGAAGGCCAGCAGCAGATCGATGACGCGGTCAGCAGCGTCGATCAGTTGAGCCAGGAGATCGAGCAGTCAGCGCAGTCGATGCAGCAACTGGAGCGTGACAGCAATGACATCCAGTCGATTCTCGGCACCATCCGCTCCATCGCCGAGCAAACCAACCTGTTGGCGTTGAACGCCGCCATCGAAGCCGCCCGTGCAGGCGAACAAGGTCGTGGTTTTGCGGTGGTGGCCGATGAAGTGCGAGCCCTGGCCAAACGTACCGCCGACTCCACAGCGGAAATCGACGGCCTGCTCGGCAATCTGGCCAAGCGCACCAGTCAGGTCACGCAGCAAATGCACGCCAGCCTCGAAGTGTCGCAACAGTCGGTCAGCCGCATTGGTCTGGCGCGCAGCAGCTTCGGGCAGATCCGTGAGTCGGTGGACGTGATCCGCGACATGAACACCCAGATCGCCACCGCGGCGGAAGAACAGCATCAGGTCGCTGAAGACATCAATCGCCACATCAGCCAGATCCATGGTGATGCGCAGTTGGTGGCAGAACTGGCCAACTCGGCGCGGCTCGATTCCCAGAGCCTGGCGGGGTTGTCCAATGAGCTGGATGTTTTGGTGAGAAGGTTCCGCACGTAAGCGAGCTGAACACTTGTGGCGAGGGGGCTTACCCCGCTGGACTGCGAAGCGGTCCTAAAATCAGCGACCGCGTTTTTTCAGATACACCGCGTCCATCGGTTTTACGACCGCTACGCGGCCGATCGCGGGCAAGCCTCGCTCCCACATGGATCGCCTATCACCTGTGGGAGCGAGGCTTGCCCGCGAAGGCGGTGTCATTGTTTGAACAACTCCCCCGGGGTAAACCCGAACAACCCCTTGAACGCCGCAATAAACGCCGAGGTTGAGTCATAACCACAAGACAGCGCGGCAGTGGTCACGCTGTCGCCCTCCTCCAAGGTGCTAAGCGATGACAACAAGCGCATGCGCTGACGCCAGCCACGAAAACTCAATCCCGTCTCACGCTGAAACAAACGCATCAGGGTTTTCTCCGACGTCCCCAGGCGCTCCGCCCATTCGTGCAAGGTGACGCTTTGCTCGGGGCTGGCGATCAGCTCGTTACACAGCCCCAGCAAGCGTGGATGGCGCGGCAGCGGCAAAGAAAATCCAACCTCCGGCAAGCTTGCCAACTGGTCCATCAGCACCTGCACCAGGCGCGCTTCGCTGCTGTTGCCCTGTGGATAATCCACCGGCAACTGGCAAAAACTCTTGATCAATTCCCGCGCCAGCGACGTCACTTCCAGCACCCGGCAACGCTCAGGCGCCCATGCGCAATCCTCGCGACGCACATAGAGGCTGCGCATTTCCGCGCGCATGGAAGTCACCACTTGATGCTCCAGATCAGCCGGAATCCAGATCCCCCACTGGGGCGGCGCAAAAAAGCTGCCTTCGGCGGTGTGCACACCGAGTACACCGCTGATCGCGTAGGAAAACTGCACCCAGTCGTGGCGGTGAGGCGGCGTCCAGGAGCCGGCGCTGAGGCTTTCAGCACGGGCATACAGCGGACGTGGCAATGCCGTGAGGGCGGGAATTTGCCGTTCGAGTCCACGTTGTCCGTTAGTCGGCATTGATTGGCCTTATGTCGCAAGACGGCTGATTACACCGACGTTAGGCTAAGTCATCAATTCTTACAATCTTGGCGGTGCCAGATATGCATGCCTTCAAACACCTCAAACGCGTGGTCACCGACTGGTTCTTGTGCGGCATGCTGGTGGCGACCTTGCTGTCGTACCTGTTTCCACGCTTTGGCGCTTCGGGCGGATCGATGCATGCCGAATGGGTGATCAACATAGGTGTGTTTCTGGTGTTCTTTCTGCACGGGGTTAATCTGTCCAGCGAACAAATCAGCCATGGCCTGAAGAACTGGCGCCTGCACGTCATGGTGCAGTGCTTCACCTTCGTGGTGTTTCCACTGATCTGGCTGTTGAGCGACAAACTGTTGGGGTCCCATGTCCCGTCGTTGTTGATGCTCGGCTTCTTATATTTGTGCGCCCTGCCCTCGACCATCTCGTCCTCTGTGGCCTTGACCGGCAGCGCCGGTGGCAACGTCCCCGCAGCGATTCTCAATGCCAGTCTGTCCAGCGTGCTGGGGATTTTCATCACGCCGTTGTTGGTGAGTTTTGTAGTGGGAAGTGGCGCGGGCGGGATTGACCTGGGTTCAACCCTGCTGGACCTCTGCGCGATGTTGCTGCTGCCGCTGGTGCTCGGCCAGTTACTGCGGCCGCTGTTCGGCAAGTTTTTCGCTCGGCACAAGCGCTACACCAATATCGTCGACAAGCTGGTGATTCTGTTGCTGGTCTACGCCGCCTTCTGTAACTCGATGGTTTCCGGCATGTGGCAGCAGCAGGGCAACTCAGTGATTCTCAGTGCCTTGGTCGGCAGCGCAATCCTGCTGGCAATCATCCTCTGGATGACCACCCGTACCGCCCGCGCCTTGAAGTTTAGCCCGGCCGACGAAATTGCCGCAGTGTTCTGTTCCAGCAAAAAGTCTCTGGCCGCCGGTGCTCCGATGGCCGCGCTGATCTTCGGCACCAACCCGGGGCTGGGGCTGATCCTGCTGCCGATCATGATCTATCACCCGTTGCAGTTGATCGTCTGCTCGGTGATGGCCGAAAGTTACGCCAACCGCAATCGGTTGATCGCCGAGCAGCAACAGCGCGCTGCGATCAGCGCTCAATAATCGCCGTGACACCCTGACCACCGGCGGCGCAGATCGAGATCAAACCTCGGCCCTGCCCCGCCGCATCGAGCAGCTTGGCCAGGTTAGCGACGATCCGCCCACCCGTAGCCGCAAATGGATGCCCGGCGGCCAACGAGCTGCCTTTGACGTTGAGCCGGCTGCGGTCGATTGAGCCCAGCGGCGCGTCCAGGCCGAGGCGGGTTTTGCAATATTCTGGATCTTCCCAGGCCTTGAGGGTGCACAGCACTTGTGCGGCGAAGGCTTCATGGATTTCGTAGTAATCGAAGTCCTGCAGCGTCAGACCGTTGCGCGCCAGCAAGCGCGGCACCGCATACACCGGCGCCATCAACAGGCCTTCCGCACCTTTGACAAAATCCACCGCCGCCGCTTCGCCGTCACGCAGATAAGCCAGAATCGGCAACCCGCGCTCCTTCGCCCACGCCTCACTGCCCAGCAACACCAGTGACGCACCATCGGTCAGCGGCGTCGAGTTGCCCGCGGTCAACGTGCCTTTTTCACTGCGTTCAAACGCAGGTTTCAGCGACGCGAGTTTTTCCAGAGTCAGGTCGGGGCGCAGGTTGTTGTCGCGGGTCAGGCCGAGGAATGGCGTCATCAAGTCGTTCTGCCAACCTTCAGCGTAGGCGGCGGCCATTTTCTGATGACTCTCCAGCGCCAGCTGATCCTGCTCGGCGCGGGGGATGTTCCAGGTCTGTGCCATCAACTCGCAATGCTCGCCCATGGACAGCCCAGTGCGCGGTTCGCCGTTGCGCGGCAGTTCGGGTTTCAGATGATGAGGGCGAAGTTGCAACAGGGCATTCAGCTTTTCGGCAGTGGTCTTGCTGCGATTGACCTCCAATAGAATCTTGCGCAGCCCTTCATTCACACCGATCGGTGCATCGGACGTGGTATCGACGCCGCCAGCGATGCCGCACTCGATCTGGCCCAGAGCAATTTTGTTCGCCACCAGCAGCGCCGCTTCAAGGCCGGTTCCGCAGGCTTGTTGAATGTCGTAGGCCGAGGTGGTCGGTGACAGCCGCGAGCCGAGCACGCATTCGCGGGTCAGGTTGAAATCGCGCGAATGCTTGAGCACCGCGCCGGCAACCACTTCACCCATGCGCAGACCGTGCAGGTTATAGCGTTCGATCAGCCCTTCGAGCGCTGCCGTCAGCATCGCCTGGTTGCTCGCGGTGGCATAAGGACCGTTGGAGCGAGCGAAGGGGATGCGGTTACCGCCGATAATTGCAACGCGGCGCAGCTGAGTCATGAAAAGCTCCCTATTCTGTGAGTGGTACAACCCACAAGCGTAGGCCGTATCTCGTCGATCGAACGACTGATGACCATCAATGGTCCACAGTTTGAACCCCAGCTGCTGGAGAGCGTTCCATGTCTGACCGCTATATCGACTTCGCCAACTCGGCCATCGGCCACCGCCTGGTCGCAGCCCTTGGCCTGCCGTCACCGGTACGTCTGGAGCGGTGGGAGGCCGGGCGCCTGCGGCCCATCGAAGGTGCGCTGCTGATTGGCGGCGGGCCACTGGCACAGAACGTCAGCGATCTGGCCAACCGCCTCACCGATGCGGTTTACAGCTACGGCCCAGAACCTCTGGTGGCGCCCGCCTGGATTCCCGGCCACGGCCCCAAGCTCAAGGCCGTGGTGTTCGATGCCAGCGCCATCGTCCAGACCGATCAACTCAAGCAACTGCGCGAATTCTTCCAGCCGCTGCTGAGAAACCTTGATCACAGCCCTCACGTGGTGATTCTCGGGCGCGCACCGGAAAGCCTCAGCGATCCCTTCGCGGCCAGTACCCAGCGGGCGCTGGAAGGTTTCAGTCGATCGCTGGCCAAAGAACTGCGCAACGGCGGCACCTTGCAGTTGTTGTATGTGGGCGAAGGCGCCGAAGAGCAGCTCGAAGGTGCGTTGCGGTTTTTCCTCTCGCCAAAAAGCGCTTACGTGTCCGGGCAAGTGCTGCGCCTGAACGCCTGCGACACCCAGGTTCAGGACTGGAGCCGCCCGCTGGCCGGGCGTAAAGCCTTGGTCACCGGTGCTGCACGCGGCATTGGTGCAGCCATCGCAGAGACCCTGGCCCGTGATGGCGCCGACGTCATTTTGCTCGACGTGCCGCCCGCCAAAGCTGATCTCGATGCCCTCGCCGCACGCTTGGGCGGGCGCAGTATCGCGCTGGATATTTGTGCCGAAGACGCCGCCGCGCAGTTGATCGAAAACTTGACCGAAGGCATCGATATCGTGGTGCACAACGCCGGGATTACCCGCGACAAGACCCTGGCCAACATGACCCCGGAATTCTGGGACGCGGTGCTCGCGGTCAATCTCAATGCGCCACAAGTGCTGACCAAGGCGTTACTGGACAGCGGCACTCTGCGCGACAACGGTCGAGTCATTCTGTTGGCCTCCATCAGCGGCATTGCCGGCAACCGCGGGCAAACCAACTATGCCGCGAGCAAGGCCGGGCTGATTGGCCTCGCTCAGGCCTGGGCGCCGCTGATGCATGAACGCGGCATCAGCATCAACGCGGTGGCGCCAGGCTTTATCGAAACCCAGATGACGGCGCACATTCCCTTCGCCCTGCGCGAAGTCGGGCGACGCATGAGTTCTCTGGGCCAGGGCGGCTTGCCTCAGGACGTCGCCGAAGCGGTGGCCTGGCTCAGTCAGCCAGGTAGTGGCGCAGTCACCGGGCAAGCCTTGCGCGTCTGCGGGCAAAGCGTATTGGGAGCATAACCATGGCAGTGGACTGGCACGCATTGAACCGCGCCCCGCATCTGACCGAGTTGTATGTTCGGGCGGCCACGCGGCGCAAGATCACCGGCACCACGCTGCCCGAAGACGGGCTGCGTTGCTGGGTCGATGTCGACCCCAAACGGCTGGCGGCGTATTGCAAAGTCTGCGGTTTTGTCGAAAACGGCTTGCTGCCGCCGACCTATCCTCATGTGCTGGCGTTCGCCTTGCAGATGCAACTGCTCACCGCCAAGGACTTTCCTTTCCCGCTGCTAGGGTTGATTCATCTGGCCAATCGCATTCAGATTTTTCGGCCCATGGGCGGCGTTGGCAGCGTGCGAGTCAGTGTCCAGATGAAGAACCTGCAGCCTCACGCCAAAGGTGTTGTGTTCGACCTGATCACTGCACTCGAAGATCCGCTCGGCCCGCTGTGGGAAGCCGAAAGCCGCATGCTGTGTAAAGGCGTCAAGTTGCCGGGCGAACCCATTACCGAACCGCAAAACCCGACAGTAGCCTTAAACGAACTGACACGCTGGTGGGCTCCCACCGAGATCGGCCGGCGGTACGCCAGGGTTTCCGGCGACTACAACCCGATTCACCTGAGTGCGGTCAGCGCCAAACTGTTCGGTTTCCCCCGGGCCATCGCCCATGGTTTGTGGAACAAGGCTCGCACCCTCGCAGCCCTGAGCACACACCTGCCGACGGCCAATGTAGACATTGCCGTGGAGTTCAAGAAACCGGTGCGCTTGCCCAGCGAGGTGACGCTGCTGACCAGCGCGGCGGGTTCAAGTGGAGATTTTCGGTTGATGGGAGCCGGGGATCTGGAACATATGATCGGTAGTTGGCGACCGATCGCCTGAGGTCGCGACTCAGCCACGCCGGATCATGAACACGCCCGCCAGGATCAACACCAGCCCGGCGGCTTTTCCGACACTGATCGGTGCTTCGCGAAAACCGGCCCAGCCGAAATGGTCCAGCGCCAGCGCCATGCCTAATTGACCGGCCAGCACTAGCGCCATGAACAGCATGGCGCCGATTCGCGGCCCGGCAAACGCGGCCGTGGTGATGAAGAAAGCGCCAAGCAGACCGCCGCTCCAGTGCCACCAGGTCAGGCTTTTCAATGCACTCAACGTCGGAACTTCACGTTGAACCATGACCAGAATCAGCAGCGCCACAGTCCCGACAAAAAACGAAACCAATGCTGCCGCCAGAACGCTGGAGACCTGTTTAGCCAATTGACCATTGATCCCCGCCTGCAACGGAAGAAAAGCACCGGCAATAAAAGGCAGGCAAAGCAACCACCAGACAGGGGCGGGCATAGTGTTCTCCAGCAGAGGAGCAGAGGAAAGGGCGCGCGCATTATAGGGCAATGCCCCCAATGCAGGAGCTGCCGCAGGCTGCGATCTTTTAGTCAGACGCTGGATCTCTTTTGAATGACTGGCCGCCTTTGCGGGCAAGCGAACGTCGCCCGATGTCGAAGGCCAGGTCGGTGGCCATGACATTGACGCTGGCAGCTCAGAGTTTCTAGGGTATCCAGGCAACTGCCAGGAGCATGCCGACCAAAATGAACGGTGCAAAGGGCTGTTGTTTCGACTCTTTCGGGTCGAAGTATTGCAAATAGGCTTTAAGCTTTTTGTTCATAAGCGGCCAGAGTCTGGGAGCAATCAGCAGCCAGACCACACTGGCGATGCCCGCGCCAATGAAGGTTCCCAGCAGGTGCATGTTATCGGTCGCCAGCCCCAATGCTGCCATCAGTTTCACATCGTCAGCCACCAGGCGCCCCATCGCGTAGCCCGGCAAGGTGAAAGCCAGCGCCAGGAAAAACGCCCAAACCCCCTGCTCCGAACTGGAGCCGAGCCAGGTTGCGCCGTTCCACAATAAATACACCAGGGCCACGACGGTCGCACCGAGGGTCAAGCTGTTGGCAATTTGGCGTTGCTGAATATCCTGCACTGCGCAGACAGCCAACCAAATAAATAGGAGAAAGCTCTGCATCAGGTAAAAAGCGTCCCTTTTGGCTGAATGATTCTATGCTGGCATGACGTAGTACTTGTCAGGGTAGACGACTGGCGGAGTATCGGTGGGAGGTAAAAAAAGATCGTCCGAACGAGGCCGCAGATTCGGGCCGCGTTCGGACGATCTTTGTCGGGATTTCGATTACCGCGGCGGATAATTCGCCAAAATCCTGCCCACAGTCGCGTGTATAGCGGCGCTGCGGTCTGCCGGGTTCGGTGTGCTGCTAAGCATTTGCTCGTCACTGCCGCGCCAGACCAGCTTGCCGTCCTTGCCATCGAGCATGTCGATCTGAATGGTCGCGACCTTGTAGCTGACGTTACGGGTTTCGTTGTACATCGGCCCGCCCCAATAGCCATTCCATGGGCCACCCCAGGCACTGCCACCGTAGCTGGTGGTTACTTGTTGCTGACGATTTTCGACGATCAGATAAGTCTGCACATTAAGGTCGCCCTTGGTGCCGGCAGTCGCCGGACGCAGGCCGCGTTGATCCAGCTGTTCGCTGACTGCCTGGCGAATACGCTGCTCGGTCAGGTCACTTTTGATCCGTGGATCATCGGGGCGGTATTGCAGGGCGGGTTCTTTCCAGCTCCAGCTACGATAGGCGGCAAAGTCGCGGCTGGCATCAAAGTCGTGGTTGACCTGGTTGGAAGCGCAAGCACTCAGCAGCGCAGCCAAAGCCAGTAAAGCGAAACGGCGGAACATGATTTTTCTCCGGACGAAGACATGAACCTGATGGCGTGTTGCTAACTAGGAGGATACGCCGACATGGCCTTTCCCACAGCTTCGCGTAATGCATCGGAGCGCTCGCTCAGACTGCCCTGGCTGCTGGTTTCGGCACTGGCGCTCCACACCGGCTGCCCGCTACTGGCGTCGAACAAATCGACTCGAACGACCACCACATTGACCTCGTACGTACGAACAACGGGCACCGTGTTGTACATGCCGTAGCCATTGCCATAACCGCCGTACCCATAGTCATCCTGTACCTGACGCAGGCGTTTTTCCAGATGCACATCGGCGCTGACCCACAGGTCCGCCGGGCGATTGTCATGCAGCGGGCGCAAGCCACGCTGGTCGAGTCCATTGCTGACCGCTTCGGCGATCTGCGCCGAGTCGGCCCAGGCCGAGCCTGTGGGCAAACGACCATTGAGCCAGGCCCAATTGCGGTAGCGACCGTAGTCTCGCTGCGGCGCCGGGTAGGCGCTGCGGTCGAAGGTGTTGGCCGCCTGGGGTGGCGCCGGCGGAATCGGGTTGGAGCTGGCGACATACGGATTGCTGCCCTGGCAAGCGCTCAGCACAAGGCACAACACGACTAATCCAACGCGCGGTTTCATTTCACTCTCCACTGACTGGGCCGCTTAAACCGGACGGCAGATCCAGTGTAAATAACGTCCAAGTCCGATAAAGCTTGGGTGACGACGGTGGGCCAGCTCCATTTCCAGCAGGTCCACTATCTCGGCGCGGGCCTGGAATTCCACCGGCATGTAGTCATGAAAAACCCGCACCCCGCTCTGAGTTTCGACCGTCCACAGGCCCTCAAGTTGCGCCGCCAGTTCCCGCGGATCAAGGGGCCGCTGCGGCGTCAGGCTCTGCTTTTCACCGGCCATGTCGTTCTTGCGCATCTTGCGGAAGTGGCCCTTGAGCAAGTTGCGATAAATCAACGCATCGCGGTTGTAGAACGCCAGCGATAGCCAGCCGTCCTTGGTCGTCAGCTGATGCAGCACCGGCAAAATTGCATGGGGTTCGGCCAACCATTCCAGCACCGCATGGCACAGCACCAGGTCGTAAGGTTCGGTGAGCTGCCCGAGCAGATCCTGCCACGGTGCCTGAATAAAGGTCGCGGTTTGCCCGGCCTCGGCGAAACGCTGGCGGGCGCCTTCGAGCATCGGTTCGGCAGGCTCTGCCAGCGTTACCTGGTGCCCGCGCTGGGCCAGCCAGAGCGACATGTGACCAAGGCCAGCGCCGATGTCCAAAACGCGCAGCGGTCGGTCCGGCAGGGTCTCGGCCAAATCGGCCTGGAGCACCGCGAGACGAATCGCCCCTTTGGCACCACCGTAGATTTTCTCGGCGAAACGGGTCGCCAACTGGTCGAAATGACGGTCACTCATTAGCTGAACCTCCGTTCGCTGTCCGCCAGCTTGCTGCGCACCACCTGTTCCATATCCAGCCCCAGCTCGCTGCACAGCAGCAATAGATAAAGCACGATGTCACCCACTTCCTGACCGGCATGGGCGAGTTTGTCGGCAGGTAATTGCCGCGATTGGTCCTCGCTGAGCCACTGAAATATTTCCACCAGCTCGGCCATTTCCACACTGGCGGCCATGGCCAGGTTTTTCGGGCTATGGAATTGGCGCCAGTCGTTACGGTCGCGGATGGAGTGTAGGCGTTTGGTCAGTTCGTCAAGGTTCATCGGGCTCTCCTGAAGGCGTATAGCTTCGGGTGGATGGCGAATGAAGGCAAGCACCGAACATTGCTGTCGCTTCGCGACAGATCGCGAGCAAGCCCGCTCCCACAGGTACCGCAGCGCTCTTGTGGGAGCGAGCCTGCTCGCGATAGCAGTCTAATCAACGACGCTGAACTCGACCCGTGCCGTCTGCCCACCTTCATCCAGCACGCTGAGCTGGTAGCGGCCGATCTGATCGAAGGTCGCGTTGATGCTGTCCTGATTCGCGCTGTCGCCCAACGGTGCGCCGTTGACGAACCACCAGCGCCGACCGCTGCCGCCCAGGGCCGAGAGTTTCAAGCGCAGCAGTTCCTGGCTGGCGGCCGGGCGGCGCAGTTGATCGCCTTCGCTCACGCCGACAATCGATAATGGCGACGCGGCCGACAGCATCGGCCCAGGGCAGTCTGGGTCGTTGGCCGGCAAACGCGCTTCCCGACGTTCCACCCTCGGCAACCACGGTTCCAACGGCGCCGGCCACAATGCAATCTCACGGGCCATGGCACCCGGGCATTTTGCGTCGACTCGCAGGCCCTTGGCGTTGACCCAAATTTTCTCCAACAAGCCGACGCCCAGCGGTTGGTCCAGGGCCTGTAATGTTGGCGGTGTGGTGCCATCCAGGGTCCAGGCGAAACGCTGGCGACGGCAATTGGGGTCGCTACGACTCATCGGCTGGCCCAATGGCCAACAGATCGCCGCCACGCCAATGTTCGTCGGCACCGGCTGTACCGGGGGAGTGATTCCCCGCTGGCTGTCGCGGTTGATCAGCACGTCGTGCACTTGCAACATCAGCGGTGCTGCCGAGGCCAGGCCAAACTGCCCCGGCACCGGCGTGCCGTCTGGACGACCGATCCAGATGCCGATCAGGTAACGCGGGCCGACGCCAATCGCCCAGGCATCGCGAAAGCCATAACTGGTACCGGTTTTCCAGGCCAACACCGGGCGCTGCACCAGCTCGGCGCGCGGGTCACGATCCGGTCGCGCCTGACCGCTGAGAATCCGCCGCACGATCCACGCCGAGCCCGGCGATAGCATCGGTCGTTCACGCAGCACATCGTCGGGCTGCAAACGAATGTTGGCGCTCTTGCCGCCACGGGCGAAAGCGCTGTAGCCACTGACCAGATCCTCCAGACGACTGCCGGCCCCGCCCAAAATCAACGCTAGGTTCGGTTCGGCCAAGGGCGGCAGCGTCAGCGGCACACCGCCGATGCGCATCTGGGCGGCAAAACGTTTCGGCCCGTAGGCTTCGAGCAACTGCACCGCCGGCAGATTCAGCGAGGTAGCGAGCGCGGTGCTGGCCGACACTGCGCCGCTGAAACCCATGGAAAAATTACCCGGCCGATAGTCACCGTAGCGTCGCGGCACGTCCTGCAGCAGTGATTCGGAATGAATCAACCCGGCATCCATGGCCATGCCGTAGAGGAACGGTTTGAGGGTCGAACCGGGCGAGCGCATGGCGCTGACCATGTCCACATGACCAAAGCGTCGGGTGTCGTTGATATCCACCGAGCCGAGGTAGGCGCGTACCGCCATGGTCTCTTCTTCGACCACCAGAATCGCTGCAGACGTATGCTCCGGCAAGCGCGCACGCCAGCCCAGTAGTAAGTCTTCGAGGCGTCGCTGCAACGTGGCATCGAGGGTTGTGCGGATCAACGGCGGGCTGTCCGGACGGTTCAGCCGCCGCGCCAGCAACGGCGCGAGACTTGGCTCCAGACGCGGGGCCAGCAGCAAGGGTTCTTCCAGCGCTTCATTCACCGCTGATTGCGGCCAGACCTGGAACTGCGCCAACCGTCGCAAGACTTTATCGCGCGCCACTTGCGCCCGCGCCGGGTGGCGGTCCGGGCGCAAACGGCTCGGCGCCTGGGGCAGAACCGCCAGCAGCGCAGCTTCGGCGTGGGTCAATTGCTGGGGTGATTTGCCCAGGTACGCCCAACTGGCCGCCGCGACACCTTGCAGGGTGCCACCGAACGGCGCGCGGTTGAGGTACAGGTTGAGGATCTGATCTTTGGACAGGTGCCATTCCAGCTGCGCAGTGCGCCAGAGCTGCCGCAGCTTGCCAAACAGCGTGCGCGAGTGCGGATCAAGCAGCCGCGCGACCTGCATCGACAAGGTGCTACCACCCGACAGCACGCGCCCGCCGGTAAGGTTCTGCCACGCGGCGCGCCCCAGCGCCAAGGGGTTCACACCGGGGTGCCGATAAAACCAGCGATCCTCGTAAGTCAGCAATGCGTCCAGGTAATACGGCGAAACTTGATGGGTCTCCACCGGGTATCGCCAAACGCCATTGGCATCGGCAAAGCGCCACAGCGGCGTGCCGTCTTCGGCCAGCACCACACGCGCCAGATCGTCCTTGGGCAAGGGCAAGGGCCAGAGGCGGTCGGCGAGCCAGAGCAGCGCGATCAGAAGCAGCAAGGTCATGACCGACCCTCGCAGGATTCTGACCCAGCGGCGCTGCATAACTAATCTAAAACTCAAACCCACGAACCTCTATGCTTTAAGGGAACTCGCCAGCGTAAATAATGGCCCAAGGCTCAGGTCTGGCACCCAAGCCACCCCTTTCATCAGGACGCACACATGCAGGTAGAAAGCTTTTTCGAATGGCTCGGCCAGGCGCTCGGTTCAGTCATCCGGTTTATCGTCGATGGGCTCAGTGGGTTGTTCAATATCCTGACGCACGCCGGCAGCAATTTTGTCGAAGGGCTTTCCCGCACGCTGGGCATGGACACCTCGATCATCAACATCCTCGCACTGATCGTCGGCCTGATGCTGTTGTACTCGGCGATCCGCGCCTTTATGAGCGCCTCGATCATCATGGGGATCATCTGGTTACTGCTGGGATTGTGGCTGTTGAGCTGGATTATTCATTGATGAGCGCATCCCTCTCTGACACCGATCGTTCCCACGCTCCCGCGTGGGAATGCAGCCCGTGACGCTCTGCGTCACAAGAGCGGACGCAGAGCGTCCAGTGAGGCATTCCCACGCAGAGCGTGGGAACGATCATCTCCCCTACCGCCCTTTGATCACCATCTCCGGCGGTGTTTCGCCTACGGCATGCCAGTTCGGCCGGTACATCGACTCCACTTGCGGCGGTGGTACGCGGTAGGTGCCGGGGGTGACGGCGCGCGCCAGGTACAGCAGGTGCGTGGTGCCGTAACCGTCCAGGTTCATCGCCGCCACGTAGCGGTCATCGCGGAACTCCTGATGCTTGAGGCTGGCGTTTTGCATCGACACGCGCCATTCCTTGACCTTGCTACTGGCGTTTTCCAGACTCGCGGCGCTCTGTGCCAGATTCTGGTTTTCCAGCTCCAGACCGGCGGGCAACAAGTCCACCACCAACGCGTCCGGCACTCGCTGCTTGGCGCTGACCGCCAAATGCACCAACACCAGATCGCCACTGGCCAAGGCCTTGAGGTCCAACGGCTGGCCGTTCATGCCCAGGTACTCGCGGCGAATGCTCAGGTTCTCGCCACCCGCTATCGGCGCCTGTTGTGGATAACCGGAGATGGTCAGTTGCTGATACACAGGCTCCTTGCCTTCGTTGTGCAAGGACAGCGGCGATGCCAGCAGCGCACCTTCAAGTTTCAGACCCGGTTGGTTATTGCTCAGCTCACGGACTTCACCGCCGCTGCTCAGTTGCGCAGTCCAGTTGGCTTCGGGCTTGCCCAGCAATCCACGACCGGCGAGGAACAATGAGTTGCGCTCCTGAGTCGACAGGTATTGGTTGGCCGCCAGTTGATCGGACAGCTCGAACAGACGCTCTTCGCGCTTGCCCTTGGCCAGGTCGTTCTCCTCCAGCAGTGCCAGAATCAGCGCCTGATCGCGCAACGGACTGCCATAATCGGCGAGCCAGTCCTTGCTGTTGCGTGACGCCGCCAACCCTGCGATCAATGCCTGATCAGCACGTGGCTGGTCGCCCATTTTCTGCAAGGCGATGGACAGTTGCACCAGCGGCAGACCGGAACGGGCATCGGTGCGACGCTCGAACAGACTGCGCAACGCACCCAGTGGCGCCTGTTGGCTGCGGGCCAATACCAGACCGGCATAAGCCTGCACCGCGAAGCGCGTGTGCTCGGCGTTTTCGCTGTAGTTCACTTCGATCAGGTTACGCTCCTGAACGTAACGCAGCAGCCGTTCGTTGGCCTTTTTCAGTGCCTGGGGCGGAACTGTGAAACCTTGCTCGCGAGCGCGCAGCAGGAAGTCGGTGACATAGGCGGTCAGCCAGTACTCTTCCTCACCGTCCGCCCCCCACAAACCGAAGCTGCCGTTGTAGCGCTGCATGCCCAACAGGCGTTCGATGCCCAGCTCGATCTTGCGTTTGCGATCAGCGTCCGGCTCGCCTGCAAGACCAAGGCGTTGGAGGCTCGCAGCGTCGGCATACAGCGAAGGGTACAAGCCGCTGGCGGTTTGCTCTAGACAGCCATAGGGATAGGCCTTGAGCGCACGGATCTGCTCACCCAGGTTCAACGGCGGTCGGCTCGACAGGCTGAGCAAGGCTTCACGCCCGGCCGGTTCGAAAGCCGCCAACTCACCCTCCGGCAAGTTCCACGGCTGATCCTTGAGCACCGCGCGGTAGTGCTTGAGCATCGCCGGATAGGCCGGACGCACACCCAAGGTCCACTCGCGAGTGAACGGCGGCAGGTTCTCGCCCGGCAGGTCCAGACCGTCAACCAGCACTTTGACGTTACCCTGGCCGAAACCGCCCAGTGCCTGCACCGGAATCTGCACAGTAGTGCGCTGACCTTGAGTCAGCTGCACGCTGTGAGTCGCCTCGCCGAGCAAACTCAGTTGGCCCTCAGCGCTCAGTTGCACCGTCAGGTTCTGGGCCTTGCCCGAGAGGTTCGACAGGTCCAGCGCCAGTTTCGTCTGGTCACCACCGGCGAGGAAACGCGGTGCCGAGAGTTCGGCGATCAGCGGCGCGGCGATCACTGTTTTGCCTTCGGCCATGCCGTAGCGATCGTCAGTCCAGGCTTGGGCCATCAGACGCAGTTCGCCGTTGAAGTCGGGGATGTCGACACTGACTTCACCTTCGCCCTGCTCGTTCAAAGTCACTGGAGCGCTTTGCAGGGCAACGATGGTCACGCTGGTGTCGGGACGCTTGCCACCCTTGGCCAGCGCCGCGTCACCACCAAAAGCCAGGCTGGCCAAACGCCCCTGACCGGCCTCGATCAGTTGCCCATAAACATCCAGCTGGTCGGCGCCATACGCCTTGCGACCGAACAGGCTGGAGTACGGATCCGGCGTCGGGTATTCGGTGATATTGAGGATGCCCACGTCCACGGCGGCCAGCAGCACGTGCACCTGTTTCGGTACGCTGCCGTCGGCATTTTTCGCTTGAATCTTCACCGTCAGCGGTTGTTTCGGACGCATTTTTTCCGGTGCATTCAGGGTCAGGCCGAGTTTGCGCTGGGTGCGATCCAGCGGCAGGTGCAGCACACCGACCGCGCGTTTCGGGGTGACATTGGCTTTGCGTTCGCCGGGACGAATCACCAGCGCGCTGACATACAGATCATGCCGCGACCATTTCGGATCGAGTGTGACCGCAAAGCTTTTGCCCTCGGCCGGCACGTCGATTTCCTGCCACCACAATGGACCGTCGGCCGATTCCACCAACAGATAACCTTTGCCGGCAGCCGGCGGGGTGACAGTCACATTGGCCGTATCGCCATCGCCGTAGGCCGGCTTGTCCAGCGCCAATTTGACCTGATCTGGACGCACTGCGCCGCCTTGGGCGTTGTCCTGGGAGCGGTAACCGGCCCAGAAGCGCAGGCTGCTGACCAGACCGGTCTGCGGGTCTTCGACTTCGACGCGGTAAGGGCCCCACTCCACCGGGAAGCTGACTTTCGCGGTGTCGCCGGCCTTGATGCTGACGGTTTCTTCGTCAAGGTTGAGGAATTTTTCGTTGAAGTGATAGCTCCAGCCATCGCTCTCCGAGTAGTTCCAGTAATAGTCACGGCGTTCGCGCACCAAGCGGACCTTAAGGTTATCCGCCGCCAGTTTCTGGCCTTCATTGTTGGCCACCAGCAGCTCGAACTCGACCGGGCCGTCGCCGTTGGTTTCTTTACCCTCGAACAACCCTCGCAGTCCCGGCAGACGATCCGCCGGCCATACCGGTTGCACCACGCGACGGGTGATCGGCCGGCCGCCGGACTCTTGCAGGCTGGCCTGAACGATGAGTTGCAGCGGCGATTTGGCTTCGGCCCATTTGCTTTCAAGGGAGATAACCGCTTCACCATTGGCGTCCAGCGCGGTTTCGTCGAGTTCCAGATCCTGACTCAACTCTACTTCTGTGACCGAGCCAAACTGATAACCGGGCAAGGCTTTGACCGCCTCACGCAGCGGCCGCACATACACCTGGCCGCTCAGGCGATTGCCCGAGGCCGGTGCACCATAGAGATAGCGGCCGTTGACGCTGATTTCGGCGGTATCGGCCGGTTTGATCGGGCCATCGCTGCCTTTGAGCTCAAGGGCCAGACGCTCAGGCAGGAAGTCTTCGACGAGGAATTCATACAGCTGCGGCTTGCCGTCGCCCAGATCGAACACCAGCTGCCAGCGCCCGGTCGGCGCTTCGCCGGCCAGTTGCAGTTGATATTGATAGAGACCCGACGCATCAGCGTCCCAGACAAACTTGCGGCTGACCTGTTCATCCGGGCGACGAACTTCGACGCTCACCGGTTGCGGTTTGACCGCATTGCCGTCTTTGTCTCGCAGCAAGGCGTTGAGCAGCACAGTTTCGCCGGGGCGATACAGGTCGCGCGGACCAAATACAAAGAATTGCAGGGGATGGGCTTGCGGCCCGCCGATATCGAACTCGGCCAGGTCCAGTGCGGCGCTGTTCAAACGCAACAGGCTGGTCTGCTCGCCCTGATGAGCCAGCAGTACTTCGGCTTTTTTCGGCAACGGCAATTGCGCATGGCCGCCCTTCTCGGTCTTGCCTTGGCCCACTACATGGCCGTCGCTGTCGAGCAGTTCGAGGCTGACATCATCCAGTGCCTTGCCGCCTTCCAGCGCTTGGGTGAAGACGTCCAGACGATTCTGGTAACGATGCACCGACAGACCGATATCACTCAGGGTGAACAGGGTCGCCGGTTGCGAGTAGCTGTAAGTGCCGGAAGCGCGCATCACCGCCAGGTAGACGCCGGGTTGTTGCAACGGCTTGAGGCCCGCGATCGGCAGTAACAGGGTTTCCCGGGTATTGCGCGCCGGGTTCAGGTCGAAGCGGCCGCCATAGACCAGATCCGCCATCGGCAGCAGTTCGCGCGACTCATAACTTTGCAGGCTGGTGTTGCGGCCCCATTGGCTGAGAAAGGCCGGCAGGGCTTCGGGTTTGATGCGGAAGAATTCGACGTTGATCTTGTTGACGTTCAGCGCGATCACCGGCAGCCCTTCGGCCAAACGGGTCGGCAGCAAGGTGCCACGGCTGGCAAAGCCTACGGTGGACTGCAGGTCACGGGTTTCCAGTCGGCTGACGTAGTCGGCGGAGAGTTTGGTGTCGTTCACCGCGCGCAGACCGGCATCGACGGTGAGCACCAGTTTGCGCTGAGGCTCAAGGTGACGCAGGCGCAGCTCCATCAGGTTATCGGAGAGCTCCCAGGCACCGTCGACCTTGCCGCTCTTGCTATCCACCAAGTGCAGTTTTTCATCGAACTTCTGCTCAGGGTCCAGCGGCACCGAAAAACTCACCGACAGCGTGCTGGCGCCATCGAGCTGAACTTCGGAAACGTCCACCACGCTTAACTCGCGACCGGCGTAGCGCTGCTTCAGAACAGCAACGTCCTGTACCGTTTTGGCCTTGGGTGCTGTGACCGCCGCTGCGGGTGCGGCAGTGGACGGCGCTTTATCGGAAGTCGACGAATCGCAAGCGCTTAGCAGCGCCAGCGCACAGGCCAGAAACAATCCTTTGTTAAGCATGAGGCACTCATTGGCAGGAGTATCGAAGGGTTGAACTATATATCACTGGTGCCAAACCGCCTGTCACACCGGTCACATTGACCGATAGAGGGAGGGGGGGCTCTGAAAACAGTGGCGCCTGTACTGCAGTCTTCGCGGGCAAGCCCACTCCCACAGGGATTGCGCACATCCTGTGGGAGCGTGGCTTGCCCGCGAAGGGAACAACGCCAATTCTGGATCTGCCGCTACAATGCCGGCTCAACAAGGAGCCTGCATGTCCACCCTGATCACCGATTGGCGCCACCGCCTGACTCATCGCCGTGTCTGGGCGCTCGCGGCGCCGATGATTCTGTCGAACATTTCCGTTCCGCTAGTGGCTCTGGTCGACAGCACGGTGATCGGCCATCTGCCCCATGCCCACCAGCTCGGCGCTGTCGCTATCGGTGCCAACCTGTACCTATTTCTGGCCTGGGCCATGGGTTTTCTGCGCATGGGCTCCACCGGTTTTGCCGCTCAGGCTGCCGGACGCGGGGATGGCACAGCACTTCGACAAGTCCTGCTACAAGGCTTGCTGTTGGCCATGGGCCTGGCGCTGCTGCTCGGTGCCATTGGCGTACCGCTAAGCAGTGTCGCCCTGAGCCTGATGCAACCCTCTGCTGAACTCGACCAAATGACCCGGGACTTTTTCCATACCCGGCTGTTCGGCCTGCCGGCGGCGCTGGCCAGTTTTGCGTTAGTGGGCTGGTTCCTCGGCACCCAAAACGCCCGCGCACCGCTGGCGATCCTGCTGAGCACCAACCTGGTGAACATCGCGCTGAATCTGTGGTTCGTCCTCGGTCTGGAATGGGGTGTGGTCGGCTCGGCACGGGCCTCGGTCATCGCCGAATGGACCGGCGCGCTGATCGGTCTGGCCATGACCCGCAAAGCCTTGCGCGCCTACCCCGGCCATATTGTCTGGGCCGCGCTGGCGCTGTGGCAAAGCTGGCGACCGCTGCTGGCGGTCAATCGGGACATTTTCATTCGCAGCCTGGCGCTGCAGTCGGTGTTCTTCCTGATCACCGTACAGGGTGCACGGCTGGGTGACGCGACGGTTGCGGCCAATGCCCTGCTACTCAACGGTTTACTGCTCACAGCCCATGCCCTCGACGGTCTGGCCCATGCCGTGGAAGCCCTGTGCGGACATGCCATCGGTGCCCATGACCGCCAGGCCCTGCGCCGCTCGCTGGTGGTGGCCTGTGGCTGGTCATTGCTGGCCAGTGTGGGCTTCGCCGTGCTGTTTCTGTTGGCTGGTCATCTGTTCATTGAAATGCAGACCAACATCCAGAGCGTGCGCGAAACAGCGTTCATCTATTTGCCTTATCTCGCGGCGCTGCCGCTGATTGCGGTCTGGAGCTACTTGCTCGACGGCCTGTTCATCGGCGCCACTCGCGCCAGGGAAATGCGCAACGGCATGCTGCTGACCGTGATCATCGTGCTGCCGTTTGCCTGGGCTCTACGGGGCTTTGGCAATCATGGTCTGTGGCTGGCGTTTCTGTTGTTCATGCTGCTGCGAAGCCTGACCCTCGGGGCATTTGCCTGGCACATAAACAAGAGCGATGGCTGGTCCAGCGCCACTCACTGAACAGGCGTGGCATTGATAAAAGCAGCGACCTCATCCAGCACCGGCGCCAATCGACGCAGTGGACGGGACATCGCGGCCACCAGCGTCGCGTGGCTGGTGTGGGAAAAATAGAGGTCCTGTACCGGAACACCGGCCAGGCGAAGCTTGCGCGCCAAACCACCCGTATTGCGTGTTGGATTGACCACATCATCGTCGCGCGAGGCCATCAGCAAGGCCGGCGGCGCGCCCCGACTGACATGGTTGATAGGTTGCGAATCGGGCGGTGAGTCTGGATAAAAAAACACCGGACGGACCTCGGGATTCACTATGGGTAAAAAATCGTAAGGCCCCGCCAGACCAATCCAGCCGCTGAGGTTATGCGGTGTCATTCCAACCGCGCCCAAAAAATCGGGGTCGAGTGCCAGCATGGCGACGTTGTATGCGCCTGAGCTGTGCCCCATCAAGTAGAGCCGCTGCGGGTCACCGGAAAACTGGTGAATATGTTCATGGGTCCATGCCACTGCCTGAGCCCCATCCTCAAGGAACAATGGATAGCGTACCTGTGGATAAAGTCGATAGTCGGCCACAACCGTCACTATCCCTCTGGAAGCCAGTGCCTCACCGACAAAGCTGTAGTCGTCGCGTGAACCGCTGTTCCAGCTACCGCCATAAAAAAACACCACGACCGGGGCGCTTTTCAGACCCTGTTTTGGCGTATAGACATCGAGTTTCTGCCGCGGATCACTGCCGTAAGCAATGCCTGAGGTTTTGTTGAACGTACTGCTGGGGGTCAGCGAGTTGAGCAGTTTGAGGGGCGAGCACGCCGTCACTGCCGCCAACAGCAACCCTGTAAGCGCCAGGCCGGACAGCCACTTGAATGTGCAACGCTTCAATAGAAGATCTCGTGCCAGCTACTGCGCAAGCTATTGAGGCGCTCTTTCTGAAAAGGAAACATCGCACCAGGCCATCTGAAAAAACACACGGGTTACAGTGCATTTTCAGACAGCCTGAAGCAACTGCTTATGACCTCAAGAAGACAGGTAAGACGAACGAGTCAAACCCAGGCGCAGGGCGTCGAGGTACTGGGTACGCTCGGCGGCGCTGATATTCGCGCAGGCAACCTTGTCCCGGTAGTGGGTCATCAGCTCTTCCGGGGACAAGTGCACGTAACGCAGCATGTCTTCGATGGTGTCGTGGGTTTCGATACCGGCGCTGTACACGCTGCCATCCGGGTTCTGGTAGAGGTTCACCGAGTCGGTATCACCGAACAGGTTGTGCATATCCCCGAGAATTTCCTGATAGGCGCCTACCAGGAAAACCCCCAGCAGGTAATCTTCACCGTCGTTCAGCGCATGCACCGGCAAGCTGGTTTCGATGCTTTGTTCATCAACGTACTGCTTGATCTTGCCATCGGAGTCGCAGGTCAGGTCTTGTAGCACGGCACGACGTAGTGGCTCTTCGTCGAGACGGTGCAATGGCAGAATCGGCAGCACCTGGCCGATCGCCCAAGTGTCCGGCAGGCTCTGGAACACCGAGAAGTTGCAGATGTACTTATCGGCGAGCTTGTCATTGAGTTCGTCGAGCACCTGACGATGGGAGCGCTGACGGGCTTTCAACGAGTTGTGCAGGCGACGGCAGACCGCGAAATAGCACTGTTCGCCCAAGGCTTTGTCGGCCAGAGTCAGTTTGCCATCGGCGTACTGGGTAGCGATGTCGCTCATGTAGTGCGTGGCGCGCCAGTAGGTCTCGGTGACCATCTCGATGTCGGTCGGGCCCAGCAGGTCAACCAGCCATTGCACGGTTTCCGGCAGTTCTTCCTTGTTGTCGATCAGCGGCACGTCGTCGTTGTGCTTCTCGACGTCAGTCACCTGAACCACCAGCATGGCGTGGTGGGCGGTCAGAGAGCGCCCGCTCTCGGAGAAGATGTTCGGATGCGGCAGGCTCTGCGCGTCGCAGAATTCCTTGAGCATGCCGACCACGACACCGGCGTAGTCATCCATGTCGTAGTTGATCGAGCTGGCATTGCGCGAGTGGGTACCGTCGTAGTCGACACCCAGACCACCGCCAACGTCGATGTGATCCACCGGCAGACCGAGGTTGCGCAATTCGCCGTAGTAACGGATCGCTTCCTTGAAGCCGTGCCGGTAGTCATCCAGGTTGGCGATCTGCGAGCCCATGTGGAAGTGCAGCAAACGAATGCCTTGGTCCAGGCCGGCCGCGCGGAAACGCTCGACCACCGACAACAGTTGCGCCGCGGACAGACCAAACTTGGATTTCTCACCACCGGTGTCAGCCCACTTGCTCGAGGCCAGGGACGACAAACGCACTCGCAGACCGACCTGGGGCTTGACCTTGAGCGTAGCCGCTTCTTCGATCACCAGACCGACTTCGGATTCTTTCTCGATCACGATGAACACGTTGTGACCGAGCTTCTGGCCCATCAGCGCCAGACGAATGAACTCGCGGTCCTTGTAACCGTTGCAGACGATGGTCCCGCCCTTGGGCGCCAGCGCCAGTACCGCCAGCAATTCCGGCTTGGAGCCGGCTTCCAGACCGATGGAAACGTCCTGGGTGGCGATGATGCTCTCGATCACCGCTTCCTGCTGGTTAACCTTGATCGGGTACAGCGCGGTGTACTTACTCTGGTATTCCAGACGCTCGATGTTGGCGTCGAACGCACCGGTCAGCTGACGTACGCGGTCTTGCAAAATGTCCGGGAAGCGCACCAGCAGCGGCAACGACAGGCCGCTTTTACGCAGTTCCTCGACTTGTTCGAACAGATCGATAGGCGCGCTGCTCGGGCCGTTCGGACGAACTTCGACGCGACCGGCGTCATTGATCGCGAAATACCCGGCCCCCCAATGGCGAATCCCATAAACACTGCGGCTGTCCGCAACTGTCCATTGGCTGCCATCGTCTTTGCGTGTGCGTCGTACGGACATCGAAGTCCCCTATAAATGAAGTCATAGAGCGTCACCTGAGATCAGGCTGGCGCAGTCTAAAGAATGAAAATGACGATTAGCCTGCATTCGAGGGGGATAGACCTCGCTTACAGCACGGAGTTTAGAAACCGGTTTGAACAGGCTCTGTGAAAACCATGGAGACGACGGCAAACCTGAATCGGATCAGGACTGCATCAAGTCGGGGTGGTCTTCACAGAGGCTGCTAACCGCCGGACTTCTTCGCTTTGAAACCGAGTTTGATCAGCTCTGCCAAGAGTAGCTCGACATGCTCGCCCTGGATCTCGATGACGCCGTCTTTCAACGTGCCACCGGTGCCGCAACGCTTCTTTAGCGTAGTGGCTAGCGTACTGAGCGCATCTTCGGCCAACGGCACGCCGGTGATGGTGGTCACCGTCTTGCCGCCACGGCCCTTGCTTTCGCGACGCACGCGAGCAATGCCGTCGCCGGCAGGGATAACGGTTTGTTTGCAGATGCAGGCATCCACCGGCTGGCTACAGTCCGGGCAATGTCGACCTGCGTCGGTGGAAAATACCAGGCCACCAAGGGCGGCGAAGGATGCGGCTTTTTTGGCCACCGGCAATCCTCTTGGGAGGACAAAGACTGGTCGAAGCACTTTGGCAAGTGCCATCGACCGCGAAGCCCCACTCAGGCAGGGGCAGCGCTACTGAACCGGGCAATTCCGGTCCAGCTTGAAAAGGTCGCGCAGTGTAACGGCAAAAAGCGCACTTGCTAAGAGCCAATCGGCGCCAATTTATGCATCTTTTGCGACGTGTCCGCCCTGTGAGCGCAGATAACGTTTCAAGGCAGCCAAAGAGTCCGGGCAATAGGGCTTTTGCGCAATTTCCTGCATCACCTGGTCGATCGGCATGAAGTGCGCTTCCAGCACTTCTTCAGGTTGCAAACGCAATGGCCCGTCCCAGACCGCCGAGAACGCCGAACACCACAGGCGATTGCCGGTATCTTCAAAGAAAAAGTGATCATGTGCGGTCAATTCCACACCGCTCACCCCCAGCTCTTCTTCCAGTTCACGGGCCGCCGATTCAGCATAAGTCTCTGTCGCCAGGACCATGCCGCCTGCCGCCACGTCCCAGAAACCTGGATAGATGGCTTTGCTCAGGGTTCGCCGATGCACGCACAGCTCGCCGGCGGAATTGAACAGCATGATGTAAGTGCCGCGCCCGATCAGCCCACGCTCGCGCAGATCGGACCGGACCAGGGCGCCGAGCAAGTTGTCTTGCTCATCGACCCAAGCGATGAGTTCAGCATCCGAGGCCGCGCGATGCGCAGCCTCTATAGAGGTCTCGACCATGACTCAGCCTTGGGAAAGGAGTTGACGCAAATCGATAACCGCCGCGTTGGCCCGCGAAATGTAGTTAGCCATGACCAGCGAGTGGTTGGCCAGCACACCGAAGCCGCTGCCGTTGAGGATCATTGGGCTCCATACCGGCTCCTGGGATGCTTCCAGCTCACGAATGATCTGACGCACGCTGACCGTGGCGTTTTTCTTCGCCAGTACATCGGCGAAGTCGACTTCGATGGCACGCAGCAGGTGGGACAACGCCCAGGCCTGACCGCGGGCTTCGTAGAACACGTTGTCGATCTGCAGCCAAGGGGTTTCCACCACCTCTTCATCTACCTGCGGCACCTGACCCGGCGCCAGGACTTCGGTTTTCAGCGCGGTGTTGAGCTTGACCCGGCCAACGCTGGCCGACAGGCGCTGCGACAGCGAACCCAAACGGGTGCCTACATCGCCCAACCAGTTGTTCAGGTTGTCGGCGCGGGCATAGAACAGCGCGTTTTTCTGACTCGGATCGGATAGGCGCGCCTGATAGCGACTCAGGGAGTTGATGCCTTCCTGATACTCGGACTCACTGGAAGGCAGCACCCAGCTTTTGTTGTCGAAGTTGAAGCGCGGCTCGGCCTTGGCCAGATCAGCGTCTTCAGCGGACTGCGATTGCGAGCGGGCGAAGTCTTTGCGCAGGGCTCGGGTCAGGTCGCGGACCTGTACCAGCACGCCATACTCCCAACTAGGGATATCGTCCAGCCAGATACCCGGCGGAAAGCGATCATTGGAGAGGTAGCCACCGGGTTTGTGCAGCAGCGTACCGGCAACGGTCTTGAGGGTTTCCACCGTGGTGTAACCGACGACCATCTGCTTGCCTTCCTTCTCGGCAGCCACTTGAGCGTTCTGCTGAACCGGAAACAGTGCCGGCTCGCGGCTCCAGTACCAACCCACGGCCATAGCCACCAATAGGTACAGCCCCACCACCGTGGCCAAGGCACGGCTGAACAGCAAGCCACCAAGATAGCTGCGGGTTGCCGACTTGGGTTCAGCGGCACGTTCAGGCGCGCTGCCTGCGCGGTTCTTCCAGTCCAGCATGGCTATATCCTTTCAATCACTTGAGTTCATCGGTTCGACCACAACCCTACCCCATCGTGCTTCGTTTTGAGCGGATTAAATCAGCCGCAAAACGAAGCGCCGCATAATAGTCGCGCATCAAGCGGGCACTATCAATGAAGCACAGCTATCCTGCCATGCGACCCAGCAGTCAGAAAATGAATCACGTGGCTGTGCAGTTTATTGACCTACGGCACTCGTGCAATCGAAAAGAGGTGCTAGCATAGGGCCACCAGTCGATCTCAGCATGCACCCTAACTAGTAGTCAGGATATGACCGAGCCAGAAGACCCCAGCCGTGAGCGCCTCAAGCACCACTTTGCCCAGCGGGTAATTCATCAGGCACGTCAGATTCTTGAGATATGGCAACGCCTGCAACGAATCGAATGGTCGCCCACCGACATGGCGGAACTCGCTGAGGCCAACTTGCGCCTGCTGCGGTTCGCCGAACGGTTTGAACAACCCGAACACTGTCTGCTGGCGCGCAGCATCGGCCAATCGCTGGAAGCGGTGGATGCCAACCGCGGGCGTCTGAGCAGCGGGCTGATTACCGACCTCAATCGCTTGATGCAACGTTTGTCCCGCACCGGCCTGCGCCATGGCGACCAACTCGAACAAACCTTCCTGCCACCGCTGCGCAAGCCGATCTACGTGATGTTGCAAGATCACGACCGTGCCGAGCGGCTGGCCAAGCAGCTTGAATTTTTTGGCCTCAGCGCTCAGTCGCTGGACAGTGTCGCGGCATTTCGCTCCTCGCTGGTCGAACGGCTGCCCGCAGCGATCGTCATGGACGTCGACTTCTGTGGCACCGGCATGGGGCTGAAACTGGCGGCCGAAGCCCAAGAAGGCCTTGAGCACAAACTGCCGCTGCTGTTCTTCAGCCTGCTCGAAACCGACACCCCGACCCGTCTCGCGGCCGTGCGTGCCGGCGGCCAGGAATTTCTGACGGGTACCCTCGAAGCCTCGAGCCTGCTGGAAAAAATCGAAGTCCTGACCTGCGTCGCCCAATACGAACCGTACAAAGTGCTGATCATCGATGATTCACGCGCTCAGGCGTTGCACACCGAACGCCTGCTCAACAGCGCCGGGATTGTCACCCGCACCCTGATCGAGCCGATTCAAGCGATGGCCGAACTGGCGGACTTCCAGCCAGACCTGATCATCCTCGACATGTACATGCCGGCCTGCACCGGCACCGAACTGGCCAAGGTGATCCGCCACAACGACCGTTATGTCAGCGTGCCGATCATCTATCTGTCGGCCGAAGACGATCTGGACAAGCAGCTCGACGCCATGAGCGAAGGCGGTGACGACTTCCTGACCAAGCCGATCAAGCCGCGCCACCTGATCACCACCGTGCGCAACCGCGCAGCCCGCGCGCGTAATCTCAAGGCGCGGATGGTCCGCGACAGCCTGACCGGCCTGTACAACCACACCCATATCCTGCAACTGCTCGAAGACTGCAGCTTCCGCGCCCGTCGCGAAAGCAAGCCATTGAGCTTTGCGATGCTCGACATCGACCACTTCAAACGGGTCAACGACAGCCACGGCCACCCGATGGGCGACCGCGTGATCAAGAGCCTGGCGCTGTTCCTCAAGCAACGCCTGCGCAAGACCGACTTCATCGGACGCTATGGCGGCGAAGAGTTCGCCATTGTCATGCCGGACACCGATGTCGAATCGGCCTACAAAGTGCTCAATGAAATCCGTCAACGCTTTGCCGAGATTCACTACCCAGCGCAACCTCAGGATCTCTGGTGCACCTTCAGCGCCGGCGTTGTAGCGCTGCGCGAGGATTCCGACAGCCTGATGATGGCCAGCCAGGCAGACGAAGCGTTGTACTGCGCCAAGCATGCCGGGCGAAATCGTGTGCATGTGGCTCCGCAATAAAAGCAAAGTGCCACTTTTTCACCGGAATCCACCGAGCCAGTCATAAGGCTGTAACAGAAACGCAATAACTTCAGGCACTTACCATTCTGTCGTTGGTAGACCCTCGATGCGCCTGAAGCTGCTGACCAATCTCAACACCCTCCTGTTAGTCGCCGTTTGCCTCGCACTCGGTGCCACGCTCTGGTGGTCGCAACAGGCGCTGGAGCGACCCTATCTGCTGATGGAGCGTTACCTGGGTCTGTCACAACAGTTCCAGAATCAGGTGGCGCGCAATATTGAAGACTACCTGGCCAGTGGCGACGCCCTACGCTTGAGTGCGGCCAGCCAATCGCTCGAAACGCTGCAAAAAGAACTCGGCGAGCTGCCTGCCGATCTGGCGCAAAGCCTGCGCCCAAGCCTTTCGAGCCTGGATGACTTCAGCAAATCCGACCTGCTGGCTGCGGGCAAACTTGCTGGCGATCCGCAGGCTTTGCTGCTTCAGGCCGAACGTGAGCTGGGCGCCAACCTGGAACAGCTCAGCCAATACGCCACCGGCGCCAACAACCCGAATACCGCCGGTTATCTGCCCTCATTGCTGGCGGCGTCGCAGCATCTGGCCAAACTGTCGCTGGCCCGGGACAAACTGGTCAGCAGCGGTCGCAGCGAGCTGGCGGCGGATGTCGAGCGTGAAGTCGCCAGCATCCGTACCCAGGCTGAGCAACTCGAAGCCCTGCCTCTGTTGGGCGTCACGGCCAGTAGCGAATCGAACACCGATGACTACGCCGCCATGATGGGGCTGGAGAACACTGAAAAAAACGTCGCCGAAGATACTGGCATTGTCCTCAAGCGCGAACTCAATAGCCTGCTGACGCGTTACCCGGCCGAACTGAGCCGCACGCGAGAGCAGATCCAGAAACGCGCCGACCTCAGCGCCGCCACTCACCTCAAAATCACTGCGGTGCAGCAGGCAATTTCCGGTCTGGAGCCGGCCGTTCGCGCCCAGCACGGGCAAATTCAGGGGGAAGTGCGGATCATCCAAGGGCTGATGATCGGTCTGATCCTGTTGATCGCCTTGCTCATCGACACCTTGCAACGGCGCCTGGCCCGAGTGCTGACCAACCTGGCGCCGGCCTTGTCGACCTGGGCCGAAGGCGACTTCAGCCGGGATATCCAGCTGGGCGCCACCAACCGAGAGCTGCACGATATTGAAGAGTCACTGAATCGGCTGCGGGCGTATCTGGTTGATCTGGTGGGAACCATCCGGCAAAACGCCGAACAGGTCGCCGGCAGCAGCCGCGCCTTGGCCGAATTGAGCAGCGGGCTGCACAGCGGCGCCGAACGCCAGGCCGGGGACACCGCACAAATTCGCGACTCATTGGGTGAACTGGAAGCCACCATTCAGCAGGTAGCCGGCGATGCCAGCCAGGCCGCCGACGCCAGCCGTCACGCCGGGCTTGCGGTCGAGCACGGTCAGAAAGTGATCGGGCTGAGTCTCACGGGATTGCACGCCTTGGTGGGCGAGGTGCAAGGCAACGCGCAGATGATCGAACACTTGGCCGAAGAGTCGGCGACCATTGGCGGCGTGCTCACGGTTATTCGATCTATCGCCGATCAGACCAATCTGCTGGCGTTGAACGCCGCCATCGAAGCCGCCCGCGCAGGAGAGATGGGGCGAGGGTTTGCGGTAGTCGCTGAAGAAGTCCGCTCTCTGGCGCAACGCACCGCCGGCGCCACCGCCGAGATCCAGACGCTGATCGCCGGCCTGCAAATGGCCGCCCGACAATCGGTAGAAGGCATGCGCGCGCAGGTCGAACACGCCGAAGCCACAGCCAATCAGGCACAAGCGGCCGACGGTGCTCTGGATGAAATCGTCGGAGCGATCCAGACCATTTCCGACACCGCCGTGCGGATCGCCGATGTCACCGCCCAACAGAGCGGCGCCGTCAGCGAAATCCGCGATCACAGTGAGCGGATTCACCAATTGGGTGGGGATAACTTGCTGAGGATTGGTGAAGGACGCAGCCAGGGTGAGCATTTATTGGCGCTGGGCGGGCAGTTGCATACAGCCGTTCAGGCATTTCGGGTCTGAAGGGCCCCTTCGCGGGCAAGTCCGCTCCCACAGGATATATGCGATCAAATGTGGGAGCGGGCTTGCCCGCGAATGACCGCGAAGCGGTCGCTCTTGAAGCCCGCTCCCTGCACACCCCGCCTCACTCCGCTATCATGCGCACACGTTCAATACGCGAGATCGCTATGCGCCGCTTGCTCTGCCTGATGCTGTTACTCCTCGCACTGCCGGTGACTGCCGCCGGGCTGCTGGACAGTCGCCCCAGTTCGACCCTGGGTGCGATCAATAACAGCGCCGATTTCCTGCCGGTACGCGAAGCCTTTCAGTTGAGTCTGGTAGAAAGCACCCCGCAATCGATCAAGCTGCGCTTCGTCGCCACCGAAGGCTATTACCTCTACCGCCATCGCTTTCAGTTCCGCACCGAGCCTGCCGACGTCACGCTGGGTGCCGCGCAATTGCCTCAGGGCGAGAAAAAACACGATGAGTATTTCGGCGACGTCGAGGTCTACCACGGCATTCTCGATGTAGAACTGCCGCGCACGGCTGGCGATCAGCGCGCCCTTACGCTGGCCGTCACGTATCAAGGCTGTGCCGATAAAGGCCTGTGCTACCCGCCAGAAACCGAGCGACTGAGCATCGATGGCACATCCTCTTCAGTACTCAGCGCCCAGACGCCCGCAACCCGCGACCAGACGCGCTGGAACTGGCGAGAACTGGCGCTGTTTTTTCTCGCAGGTTTAGGCCTGACCTTTACCCCTTGCGTACTGCCAATGCTTCCAATCCTCTCCGGCGTGGTGCTGCGCGGCCAGGTTGGCGGCTGGCGCGGTTTCAATCTGTCGCTGGCTTACGTGCTACCAATGGCGGTCTGCTTCGCTTTGCTCGGCGCACTGATGGGGATGTTCGGCGCCCAACTGAATCTCCAGGCACGCCTGCAATCGGCTTGGGTGCTGGTACCGTTCGCACTGTTTTTCGTGGTATTTGCCCTGGCCATGTTCGGTATCTTCGAACTGAAACTGCCGCACGCTATCAGTAGTCGCCTGGACCGCGTGGCAAACCGCACCGAAGGCGGTTCCTTGTGGGGCGCAGCAGTATTAGGCGTGGTGTCGAGCCTGTTGGTTTCACCCTGCGTCTCGGCACCGTTGGCCGGCGCTCTGCTCTATATAAGCGCCAGTGGTGATGCGTTGGGCGGCGCACTGAAACTCTTCGTGCTGGGCCTGGGTATGGGCGCGCCATTGCTGCTCGTCGCCACTGGCGGAGCAGCCTGGCTACCAAAAAGCGGCTCATGGCTGATCTACGTTAAAAATGCCATCGGCGTCCTGCTGCTGGGGCTGGCGGTCGGCTTGTTGAGTCGAGTGCTGCCAGGCCAGATCACCTTACTGTTGATCGGCTTGCTGGCAGCCGGTGTCAGCCTGTTTCTCGGCGCACTGGAGTTCATCTACAAGGCCCCGAGACAGCGACTGGCACAGTTATTGGGGTTGTTTCTGTTGTTCTATGCGCTGGTCTGTTGGTACGGCGCGCTCAGCGGTCAGACCGATCCATTGAGTCCGGTCGGTCAGTCGTTCGCGGTTAACTCAACCGGTGGCGCACAAGCTCAAAGCGCCAGCGAATGGCAGACCATCAGTACGCCCGCAGAGCTCGATCGCGCCCTCGCCGAAGCCAAAACTGCCGGAACCCCGCTGCTGCTCGACTGGTACGCCGACTGGTGCATCAGCTGCAAAGTCATCGAACATGAGGTGCTTAACAACAGCCATGTCGTCGAACGACTTAAAGGCTATCGACTGATTCGCTTCGACATCACTGCCAGCAACCGCGAACAACGCGCCCTGCTCGACCGTTACAAACTGTTCGGGCCACCCGCGCTGATGTTTTTCGGCAAGGACGGCGTCGAACGCAGAGACGTGAGAGTGATCGGCGAGATCAATGCAGCGGACTTCGCCGAACGTGTCGCCAAAGCGAATGACCATATTTAATACGCTGGTCATATATTTCGCGCAAACATCGGGCATCGTGCTGGCTATTGCAGAGAACTGGACAGTCACAAAGGCTTTGCGGCATAGTCGCCGGGTTCTGACAACTGCACATAGATAACAAGGAACAGCAGATGGCGACCCTACTGGTTTTGCACGGCCCCAACCTGAACCTGCTCGGCACCCGCGAACCGGGTGTCTACGGTGCAGTAACCCTGGCTCAAATCAATCAAGATCTGGAACAGCGGGCCCGTAATGCCGGCCATCATTTGCTCTACCTGCAAAGCAACGCCGAGTACGAATTGATCGACCGCATCCATGCCGCGCGCGGCGAAGGTGTGGACTTCATTTTGATCAACCCAGCAGCTTTTACGCATACAAGCGTCGCATTACGTGACGCGCTGCTGGCGGTGAGCATCCCATTCATCGAAGTGCATTTGTCTAACGTGCACAAACGCGAACCTTTCCGCCATCACTCTTACTTCTCCGACGTTGCGGTGGGAGTGATCTGCGGCCTTGGCGCCAGCGGTTATCGACTGGCCCTGGAGGCCGCCCTGGAACAGCTTGAACAACAAGCTAAACGCCCCTGACCGACCCTTGGGAGTTGATGATTCATGGATATCCGTAAAGTTAAGAAACTGATCGAACTGCTGGAAGAGTCCGGTATCGACGAGCTCGAGATCAAGGAAGGCGAAGAATCCGTACGGATCAGCCGTCACAGCAAAACCCCTGCACAACAGTTTTACGCACCTGCACCGATGGCCGCTCCGGCTCCGGTTGCCGCGCCAGTCGCCGCTGCTCCAGTGGCCGCCGCTGAAGCCCCGGCAGCACCGAAACTCAACGGCACCGTAGTTCTGTCGCCGATGGTCGGTACTTTCTACCGCACCCCGGCACCGACTTCGCCAGCCTTCGTTGAAGTTGGCCAGAGCGTGAAGAAAGGCGACACCATCTGCATCGTTGAAGCGATGAAAATGATGAACCACATCCAGGCCGAAACCAGCGGTGTGATCGAATCCATCCTGGTAGAAAACGGCCAGCCGGTTGAGTACGACCAACCGCTGTTCACCATCGTTTGAACCGCGGAGAGCCAACGATGTTGAAACCTGCGAAGCTGGAAAAAGTCCTGATCGCCAACCGCGGTGAAATCGCCCTGCGGATCCTGCGCGCTTGCAAGGAAATGGGTATCAAGACCGTCGCGGTTTACTCGACTGCCGACAAAGAGTTGATGCATTTGGGTCTGGCCGACGAAAGCGTTTGCATCGGTCCGGCACCTGCCAACCTGTCTTACCTGCACATCCCGGCAATCATCGCGGCCGCTGAAGTCACTGGCGCCACGGCGATTCACCCTGGCTATGGCTTCCTTGCGGAAAACGCTGATTTCGCCGAACAGGTCGAAAAATCCGGTTTCGCCTTCATCGGCCCGAAAGCTGACACCATTCGCCTGATGGGCGACAAGGTTTCAGCCAAGGACGCCATGAAGCGCGCCGGCGTACCGACCGTGCCAGGCTCTGATGGCCCGCTGCCGGAAGACCCGGAAACCGCTATCGGCATTGGTCGCGAAGTCGGCTATCCGGTGATCATCAAAGCCGCTGGCGGCGGCGGTGGTCGCGGCATGCGCGAAGTGCACCGCGAAGAAGACCTGATCGAAGCGGCCAAGCAGACCCGGGCCGAAGCTGGCGCCTGGTTCAGCAACCCAATGGTCTATCTGGAAAAATTCCTGACCAACCCACGTCACGTGGAAGTGCAGGTACTTTCCGATGGCCAGGGCCACGCCATCCATCTGGGCGACCGCGATTGCTCGCTGCAACGTCGTCACCAGAAGGTTCTCGAAGAAGCGCCGGCACCGGGCATCGACGAGAGGGCGCGCCAGGAAGTGCTCGCCCGCTGCGTGAAAGCCTGCATCGACATCGGCTACCGTGGCGCCGGCACATTCGAGTTCCTTTACGAGAATGGCCACTTCTACTTCATCGAGATGAACACTCGGGTCCAGGTAGAGCACCCGGTATCGGAAATGGTCACCGGGATCGACATCGTCAAGGAGATGCTCAGCATCGCCGCTGGCAACCCGCTCTCGTACACCCAGGACGATGTGAAGATCCACGGCCACGCGCTGGAATGCCGGATCAACGCCGAAGACCCGAAAACCTTTATCCCCTGCCCAGGCATGGTCAAGCATTTCCATGCTCCAGGCGGCAACGGTGTACGGGTCGATTCGCACCTCTACAGCGGCTACAAGGTGCCATCGAACTACGACTCCCTGATCGGCAAGCTGATCACCTGGGGGGCGACGCGCGATGAAGCCATGGCACGCATGCGCAATGCGCTGGATGAAATCGTTGTCGACGGGATCAAAACCAACATCCCGCTGCACCGCGACCTGGTACGCGATGAAGGCTTCTGCGAAGGCGGAGTCAACATCCACTACCTGGAACACAAGCTGGCCAAGCAGCACTAAGCTTGATCCAGACCAACAAAGCCGCTTTCGAGCGGCTTTGTTGTTTCTGGAGATTGCTGAATTGCCTTGGCTCACGCAAACCCCTGTGGCGAGGGAGCTTGCTCCCTCGCCACAGAACCGATTCAACGCCTCATACCGCGCCGAACCTTGGCAACCCGGTCGTCTTCTGCGCTCGCCTCGCGTAAACTTGCGTGCTTCCCGCAGCCCGCTAGGCTGCAATTACATTTTTCAAAGGTGCCCGCCATGCCTTGGCTGCAAGTCCGTCTCGCCATCAGCCCAGAACAAGCCGAAACCTACGAAGACGCTTTCCTTGAAGTCGGCGCCGTTTCGGTGACCTTCATGGACGCCGAAGATCAGCCGATCTTCGAACCGGAACTGAACACTACCCCGCTGTGGTCCCACACTCATCTGCTGGCGCTGTTCGAAGACGGCACTGAAGCCGCGAGCGTACTGGCCCACATGGAGTTGCTGACCGGCGGCCCGTTGCCAGAGCATCATAGCGAAGTGATCGAAGACCAGGACTGGGAACGCAGCTGGATGGACAACTTCCAGCCAATGCGTTTCGGTCAGCGTCTGTGGATCGTCCCGAGCTGGCACGCTGCACCGGAGCCGGACGCAGTCAACCTGCTGCTCGATCCAGGCCTGGCGTTCGGCACCGGCACCCACCCGACAACCGCGCTGTGCCTGGAATGGCTCGACGGCCAGGACCTGAAGGGTTGCAACGTACTGGACTTCGGTTGCGGTTCGGGGATTCTGGCGATTGCTGCCCTGCTGCTGGGCGCCAAAGAAGCCGTCGGTACCGACATCGACGTGCAGGCGCTGGAAGCATCCCGCGACAACGCCGGGCGCAATAACATCGCCGAAGCATTGTTCCCACTGTATCTGCCACAGGATTTACCGCAGGTTCAGACCGACGTACTGGTCGCCAACATCCTCGCCGGCCCACTGGTTTCGCTTGCGCCGCAACTGTCCAGCCTGGTCAAGCCGGGCGGCCGTCTGGCGCTGTCGGGCATTCTCGCCGAACAAGGCGAAGACGTCGCAGCGGCCTACGCTCAGGACTTTGATCTGGACCCGATTGCCAATCGCGAAGGTTGGGTGCGCATCACCGGCCGTCGGCGCTAGAATGGACGCCTGCATAAACCGGATTGCCGCATGACCGACAGCTTCGTCACCCAGTGCCCGCATTGCCAAACCAGCTTTCGCGTCAGCCACGCCCAATTGAGCGTGGCCCGCGGAGTGGTTCGTTGCGGCTCATGCCTGCAGGTGTTTAACGCCGCACGGCAGTTGCTCGAGCAACGCACTGGCAAGGAAGCCGTCGCACCCGACGTGACCACACCGGTCGAACCACCGCCACAGCGGGCCATCAGCCAGAAACAATGGACGGCCGCCGAACTCAATCTGGACGACCTCGACCTCGACGAAGAACTCGCCAAGCTTGAACAACGGGAAATCCAGCCAACCAAGGAATTCGGCCAAGAGCGTAAACACAAAGAAGATTCACTGAGCGCGCGCCGGGACACCACCAGCGACGAGGAAGAACAGTGGTCCGACAGCCTGTTCAGCGGCTCGGCTGCCGAACGTGCAGAAGCGATTGAGCCGGTTCAGCTTCCAGCTGACACACATACCCAGCCGACAGTCCCGCCCGTCGAACCAGGCAAACCCCGCCGCACCGAACCCTCTCTCTCTTTCGAACTTGACGACCTGACCGACGAACCCATGGCGCCGCCTATGCGCCTGGACCTGGAGCCGTCAGCACAAGAACATCACGAACGCCTGTCGGCGACCGATGATGTCGACGAAGAGATGCTGGAAGCCGAGCCACCGCGCAAGAAGCACGCACACAGAGAGCCTAGCGTCCACGATGATGTGTTAGATGAACTCATCGACGAACCGGTGCACATTGATTGGCAAAAGCGCCGCTCACCCTGGGGCAGGCGCTTCTTCTGGGGATTACTGATTCTGCTAGGCACCGCCGCACTGGCGGGTCAATACATCGCCTATCACTTCGACGAATTGGCCCGCCAGGACCAATACCGGCCATGGTTCCAGCAACTGTGCCCGAAAATCGGCTGCGCAGTGCCGTCCAAAGTCGATATCGCCCGCATAAAGAGCAGCAATCTGGTGGTGCGCAGCCATCCGGATTTCAGTGGCGCACTGGTGGTCGATGCGATCATCTACAATCGCGCTCAATTCTCTCAACCGTTCCCGTTGCTGGAGTTACGCTTTGCCGACCTCAACGGGCACCTGATCGCCAGCCGGCGTTTCAAGCCGAGCGAATACCTCAACGGCGATCTTGAAGGTCTGGCAGAAATGCCACCACAGACGCCGATCCATATCGCCCTCGATATCCTTGATCCAGGCCCCAAAGCCGTCAATTACAGCCTGAGCTTCCACTCGCCCGAGTGAAACGCTTCAGTCAATCGCCACGACTGCGCATTGACGGCGATTTTCTGACCTTTGCGCGCCGAACCAAACTGCTGGCGATAACCGAATAACTGTTCAGATTTTATCCAATTCGGCCTTTATCCGGTCATCGAGAGCGGGTATCATGCCAACCCTTTTTCGAACTCTAATGATCCGGCCCCACAACAGGGAAGCCCTATGTCGGCGGTACGCATCGGTCCATATACATTGCCTAACGGCTTGATTCTCGCCCCCATGGCGGGGGTCACTGACCAGCCCTTTCGTCAGCTGTGCAAACGGTTGGGCGCAGGCCTTGTAGTCTCGGAAATGGTCACCAGCGACATGAGCCTGTGGAACAGTCGCAAATCGCGTCTGCGCATGATCCACGAAGGTGATCCCGAGCCGCGCTCGGTACAGATCGCCGGCGGTGATGCACAAATGCTGGCGGATGCCGCCCGCGCCAACGTCGAGTTGGGCGCACAGATTATTGATATCAACATGGGTTGTCCGGCGAAGAAGGTCTGCAACAAGGCCGCCGGCTCCGCGTTGTTGAAAGACGAAGCGTTAGTGAGCGAGATCCTGCATGCCGTCGTGGCGGCAGTCGATGTACCGGTCACCTTGAAAATACGCACCGGTTGGGACCGGGAGAACAAGAACGGTCTGACGGTGGCGAAAATCGCCGAGCAGGCAGGAATCACGGCGTTGGCGGTCCATGGCCGAACCCGTGCCGATCTGTACACCGGTGAAGCCGAGTACGACACCATTGCCGCGATCAAGCAGGCAGTGTCGATTCCGGTCTTCGCCAACGGCGATATCGACTCGGCCGAGAAAGCCCGGTACGTGCTCCATGCGACCGGCGCCGATGGTCTGTTGATTGGCCGGGCCGCCCAAGGGCGACCGTGGATTTTTCGTGAGATCGAACACTTTCTGCGTACCGGCGAAACACTCCCGGCACCGGAGCTGTTCGAGGTGGAACGTATTCTGCTAGAGCATCTGGCCGCGCTGCATGCCTTCTATGGGGATGTCATGGGCGTACGCATTGCTCGCAAGCATGTGGGCTGGTATCTCGCAACCCTGCCGGGCGCCAGGGAGTTTCGCGCCCACTTCAATCGTTTGGATGATACGGAAGCACAGTGCGCCAACGTTCGTGAGTTTTTCGCCGAACGATACAAGAGCCTGGTGACAGGGGACGGAGAAGGGGTGGCCGCATGACGATGATGACCGAGACTTTAGTGAGTGGAACAACACCCGTGAGCGACAATGTGAATTTGAAACAGCACCTCAATACACCGAGCGAAGAGGGTCAGACCCTTCGCGGGAGTGTCGAGAAGGCGCTGCACAATTATTTCGCCCACCTTGAGGGCGCTGCCGTCACGGACGTGTACAACCTTGTGCTCTCCGAAGTCGAGGCGCCACTGCTCGAAAGCGTGATGAACTACGTCAAGGGTAACCAGACCAAGGCCAGCGAGTTGCTCGGTCTGAACCGTGGCACCTTGCGCAAGAAACTCAAGCAGTACGATCTGCTGTAAGCATTCAATCAAACCAGAAAGGCGCCCGCGTAAACCGGTCGCCTTTTTTGCTGACTCCTTTGCTTTTGATGGAAATTGAGATGACCGACCAGACTACCCGCCTGCCGATCCGCCGCGCCTTGATCAGCGTTTCCGACAAGACCGGGATCCTCGACTTCGCCCGCGAGCTGGAAGCACTGGGCGTTGAGATCCTCTCCACCGGTGGTACGTTCAAGCAGCTACAGGACAACGGCGTGGCCGCAGTGGAAGTCGCGGACTACACCGGTTTCGCAGAAATGATGGACGGTCGGGTCAAGACCCTGCACCCGAAAATCCACGGCGGGATCCTCGGCCGTCGCGGTATCGACGACGCTATCATGAACGAGCACGGCATCAAGCCGATCGACCTGGTTGCAGTCAACCTCTACCCGTTCGAAGCCACTATCTCCAAACCAGGTTGTGATCTGCCAACGGCTATCGAGAACATCGATATTGGCGGCCCGACCATGGTTCGCTCCGCGGCCAAGAACCACAAAGACGTGGCCATCGTGGTTAACGCCAGCGATTACAGCCAGGTGCTGGAAAGCCTCAAGGCCGGCGGCCTGACTTACGCACAGCGTTTTGACCTGATGCTCAAGGCCTTCGAACACACTGCCGCCTACGACGGCATGATCGCCAACTACATGGGCACCGTGAACCAGGCGGCTGAAACCCTCAGCACTGAGGGCCGTAGCCAGTTTCCGCGCACCTTCAACAGCCAGTTCATCAAGGCTCAGGAAATGCGCTACGGCGAGAACCCGCACCAGAGCGCGGCGTTCTACGTTGAGGCCAAGCCTGCCGAAGTTGGCATCGCCACCGCGACCCAGCTGCAAGGCAAAGAACTGTCGTACAACAACGTGGCCGATACCGACGCCGCGCTGGAATGCGTGAAGAGTTTCGTCAAGCCAGCCTGCGTCATCGTCAAGCACGCCAACCCGTGCGGCGTTGCGGTCAGCCCGGACGCCGAAGGTGGTATCCGTCAGGCTTACGAACTGGCTTACGCGACCGACACCGAGTCGGCGTTCGGCGGCATCATCGCCTTCAACCGCGAGCTGGATGCTGAAACCGCCAAGGCCATCGTCGAGCGTCAGTTCGTCGAAGTGATCATCGCTCCAAGCGTCACCGAAGAAGCCCGCGCCATTGTTGCAGCCAAAGCCAACGTGCGGCTGCTGGTCTGCGGCCAATGGTCGGCTGATCGCGTACCTGCCTGGGACTACAAGCGCGTCAATGGCGGCTTGCTGGTACAGAGCCGCGACATCGGCATGATCGGCAGCGAAGACCTGAAAGTAGTGACCAAACGCGCCCCGACCGAGCAAGAGATCAACGACCTGATCTTCGCCTGGAAAGTCGCCAAGTACGTCAAATCCAATGCCATCGTCTACGCCAAGAACCGCCAGACCATTGGTGTCGGCGCCGGTCAGATGAGCCGTGTGAACTCCGCGCGCATCGCTGCAATCAAGGCTGAACACGCCGGTCTGCAAGTACAGGGCGCGGTCATGGCCTCGGACGCCTTCTTCCCGTTCCGTGACGGCATCGACAACGCAGCCAAGGTCGGCATCACTGCGGTGATCCAGCCAGGCGGCTCGATGCGTGACAACGAAGTGATTGCAGCGGCTGATGAAGCTGGTATTGCCATGGTGTTCACGGGAATGCGTCACTTCCGTCATTAATCTGTTTGATCGTACCCACGCTCTGCGTGGGCACGCAGCCCGGGACGCTCCGCGTCCCACGGCATCGGACGCAGAGCGTCCGTAGAGGCATTCCCACGCAGAGCGTGGGTACGATCAGCGTCCCCCGAATTAGCGTCATCCGAGGTTTTTGAAATGAATGTTTTGATCATTGGCAGCGGTGGCCGTGAACACGCCCTGGCCTGGAAAGTAGCTCAGGATCCGCGCGTCGCAAAAGTATTCGTCGCTCCGGGCAACGCCGGTACTGCCATTGAAGCCAAGTGCGAAAACGTCGCTATCGACGTGCTGGCCCTTGAGCAGCTGGCAGAGTTTGCCGAGAAGAATGTTTCCCTGACCATCGTGGGTCCGGAAGTGCCACTGGTGGCCGGTGTTGTCGATCTGTTCCGCTCACGCGGCCTGGATTGCTTCGGTCCGACCGCGGGCGCTGCTCAACTGGAAGGTTCCAAAGCATTCACCAAAGACTTCCTGGCTCGCCACAAGATTCCGACCGCCGACTACCAGAACTTCACCGAGATCGAGCCTGCCCTGGCTTATCTGCGTGAAAAAGGCGCACCGATCGTGATCAAGGCCGACGGCCTGGCCGCCGGTAAAGGAGTGATCGTCGCCATGACCCTGGTTGAAGCCGAAGACGCCGTACGTGACATGCTCGCCGGCAATGCTTTCGGCGAAGCTGGCTCACGCGTGGTCATCGAAGAATTCCTCGACGGCGAAGAAGCCAGCTTCATCGTCATGGTCGACGGCAAGAACGTTCTGCCGATGGCCACCAGCCAGGACCACAAACGCGTCGGCGACGGCGACACCGGCCCGAACACTGGCGGCATGGGTGCCTACTCCCCTGCCCCGGTGGTCACCGCCGAGGTGCATCAGCGCGTGATGGATCTGGTGATCTGGCCGACCGTGCGTGGCATGGCCGAGGAAGGCAACGTTTACACCGGTTTCCTCTATGCCGGTCTAATGATCGACAAGGCTGGCAATCCGAAAGTCATCGAGTTCAACTGCCGCTTCGGCGATCCGGAAACCCAACCGGTCATGCTGCGTCTGCAGTCAAGCCTGGTGCTGCTGATCGAAGCGGCTCTGGCTCAAGCGCTGGACAAGGTCGAAGCCCAATGGGATCCACGTCCAAGCGTGGGTATCGTTCTGGCAGCCGGCGGCTATCCTGGTGATTACGCCAAAGGCGTGGCCATTGAAGGTCTGGATGCAGCGGCCACACTGGAAGGCAAAGTCTTTCACGCTGGCACCGCACTGAAAGATGGTCAGGTGGTTACCGCTGGCGGCCGAGTGCTCTGCGCCACTGCCTTGGGTCAGAGCGTCGACGCGGCTCAACAACAAGCTTACAAACTGGCAGCCAAAATCGATTGGCAAGGCTGCTTCTACCGTAAGGACATTGGCTACCGAGCCATTGCCCGCGAGCGTGGCGAAAATCAGGAATAAGCTATCCATTTGGCTAGGCAAGGGCCCTTGGCCCTTGCCGCACTATTCCAGCCCCGCGCATAGTTGTAATCTGGCATCAACCTACGAAGGGATTTCGCCGTGCGCTGGCTCAGGATTGCCATAGGTTTCACCGTCAGCCTGCTGACTCTGCTCTGTTTGCTACCGGTTCAGGCCGCGCAAGGCAGTGGGTGGGCGATATTGCTCGACGAAACGGCCGACCTGCAACTGAGCGACATCCGTTCTCCGCGCTTCACCAATCAATTCAGCCCGATCGAACTGAACCAGCTGACCGCTGCCGAGCCAGACGGTGCCTTATGGTTGCGCTTCAAACTCCAGCCCGGCAAACACGAGCAACTGCTGCGCATTTTCGCGCCAGATCTGGCTCACCTTAATTTATACGTGCTCGACGACGACAAGCTCATCGAGCAAGTGAACACCGGCACCGATCAGCCACAGGCCGAGAGACCGTTGCCCAGCAGCGACTTCATGCTGCCGCTGCCGCAAAGTGAAAAAACCCTCGACGTGTATTTACGGCTGGTTTCCGAGCACGAGCTACGTCCTTACATCACCTTGCAATCGGCGGTCATGACCGCAGCAGATCAAGGCCAGACATTGATCTATGGTCTGCTGTTCGGCTGTTTGGCGATGCTGATCCTGCATAACCTGACGCGCTACGCCTACACCCGTTCCCGAAGCAGCGTATGGCTGGCCTCCTGTGAAGGTCTGTTACTGCTCAGTCTGCTGCTGCTACTGAATCTCGTCGGCCCCTGGCTGCCGGACTGGCACGCCGTACAAACGCCTGGCGCGTATCTGGCCTTGCTGTTTACAGCGCCTTGCGGCCTGATGTTCGCCTACCGATTCTTCGCCCCCCTTGGGCCCCATCCGCTGAACAAACTGTTGCTG
This sequence comes from Pseudomonas sp. H11T01, assembly GCF_048515765.1. NCBI lineage: Bacteria > Pseudomonadati > Pseudomonadota > Gammaproteobacteria > Pseudomonadales > Pseudomonadaceae > Pseudomonas > Pseudomonas sp. H11T01. The sequence goes on from NZ_JBLYED010000030.1 coordinate 71,723, forward strand.
GGCAACATCCTGTTCATCACCGTGTGCAGCCTGCTGCTGCTATTCGTCAATACCCTGCCGCTGAACATCATTACCTACGCCTTGGTGGCCCTCGCTGGCTTGAGCATGCTGTTCGTCGCCGCTTATCACTGGCAGAAAGGCTACCGCCCGGCACGCCTGTTCGTTGTGGCCATGGTGATTTTCAACATCGGTACTCTGATCATTCTGCCAGCACTGTTGGGACTGACGCTGGTGGCTCCGCAAGGTCTGATCATGACGTTGTTGGGCTTCATCTGCATCAGCGGCATTTTGATGAGCATCGCTCTGGGTGAACGTCAACGCAGCATCACCGAAAACCGCTTCAGCATCAGCCGCGACCTGGCTGCCAGCAACGCCGAGATCAACGCCAAAGCCGAGTTCCTGGCGAAAATCAGCCACGAAATCCGCACACCTATGAATGGCGTGCTGGGCATGACCGAGCTGCTGCTGGGCACTCCGTTGTCCGTCAAACAGCGGGACTATGTGCAGACCATCCACAGCGCCGGAAACGAACTGCTCACGTTGATCAACGAGATTCTCGACATCTCCAAACTCGAGTCCGGGCAAATCGAACTGGACGATGTGCAGTTCGACCTCAACGCCCTGATCGAAGACTGCCTGTGTATTTTCCGCGCCAAAGCCGAGCAGCAAAATGTCGAGCTGATCAGTTTTATTCAACCGCAAGTACCACGGGTGATCAGCGGCGACCCCACACGCTTGCGCCAGACACTGCTGAGCCTGCTGGAAAACGCGCTGAAGAAAACCGACGAAGGCGAAATCCTGATCGTCGTCGCCCTCGACGAACGCAGTGCCAAACCGCGGCTACGCATCGCGGTACAAGACAGCGGCGCACCGATGGACGCCAGCGAACGCGATGCCTTGCTGCACGCCGAATTGCACAGCAAAAACTTCCTCGCTGCTACGCGCCTGGGTGGCAACCTGGGATTGCTCATCGCACGCCAGTTGATCCTGCTGATGCACGGTGAGTTCGGAATCAAAAGCGGCAACAACAGCGGCAGCACACTCTGGCTGACCTTGCCCCTGGACCCGGAACGTCTTGAGCACCCAACCTGCGACCTTGATGGCCCGCTGCAAGGCGCCCGAGTGCTGGTGGTGGATGACAACGACACCTGCCGCAAAGTCCTGGTGCAGCAATGCAGCGCCTGGGGGCTGAACGTCAGCGCGGTCCCATCCGGCAAGGAAGCCTTGGCCCTGTTGCGGACCAAGGCACACCTGCGCGACTACTTCGACGTGGTCCTGCTCGACCAGAACATGCCCGGCATGACCGGCATGCAGCTGGCGGCGAAGATCAAGGAAGACCCGAGCCTGAACCACGATATTCTGCTGATCATGCTCACTGGCATCAGCAACGCGCCGAGCAAGATCATCGCGCGCAATTGCGGGGTCAAACGCATCCTGGCCAAACCGGTCGCCGGCTACACCCTCAAGACCACCCTGGCCGATGAGCTGACCCAACGCAACAAAGGGTTTGTCGTGCCCCATCACGCGCCAGGCGCGCCTGTACCCATCAAGGTGCCCAGCGATTTCCGCATCCTCGTCGCTGAAGACAACAGCATCTCGACCAAAGTCATTCGCGGCATGCTTGGCAAGCTCAACCTGCAACCGGACACCGCCAGCAACGGCGAAGAAGCCCTGCACGCAATGAAAACCCAGCGTTACGACCTGGTGCTGATGGATTGTGAAATGCCAATCCTCGACGGTTTTTCCGCTACGCAGCAACTGCGCGCCTGGGAAGTCGGTAACCAGCGCCTGCGCACACCCGTAGTGGCCCTGACCGCGCATATTCTGACCGAGCACAAGGAGCGCGCACGCCAGGCCGGCATGGACGGACACATGGCCAAACCGGTCGAGTTGTCGCAACTTCGTGAGTTAATCGAGCATTGGGTTACACAACGCGATTTGCAAAATCAGCCAACGGCTCAAACCTCCTGAGCCGACAGACTGCGCAACGCCTGATAGACTCTGCGACGCCCTCCTTCGCTGCGAGCTCCAACCATGCTCCACGTGCTGTTCAGCGTTTACCTGAAGATGCTGGTGCTCTATAGCCCCTTCTTCGTTCTGTCCTGCTTCATCAGTCTGACTCGCGGCTATTCCAGCAAGGAACGCCGACGCTTGGCCTGGAAAGTCGCCCTCGCGACCCTGGTTTCCAGCGTCTTGCTGTACCTGTTCGGACGGGTGATTTTCAGCGTGTTCGGCATCACCGTGGACGCCTTCCGTATCGGCGCCGGGAGTGTGCTGTTCATCTCGGCGCTGGGTATGGCTCAAGGCAAATCAGCGATTCAGACCGACAACGTGCAGCAGGACGTGACCATCGTCCCGCTGACCATACCCCTGACAGTCGGCCCCGGCACCATCGGTGCGCTGCTGGTCATGGGCGTTAGCCAGCCACACTGGGACGACAAGCTTACAGCCATCCTCAGCATCGCCCTGGCCAGTTTCACCGTCGGCGTGGTGCTCTACCTGTCGAATCGCATCGAACGCATTCTTGGCGATCAAGGTTTGCAGATTGTCAGCCGGTTGATGGGGTTGTTCGTGTGTGCGCTCGCGGCACAGATTATCTTTACTGGAGTCAGAGGGTATCTGGTGCCGTAATGCGGGCATGCATCAGGGCGAGGCCCTGATGCACCCTAGGGTTGCAGCTTCAGAATAAATCGCCTTTGGTAGCCATCAATTTTCCTGTGTACTCCCAGACGATTTTCAGCGAATAAATCTCTGTTGAACGTGAACGCCCCACCAATCGCCTGAACCACAATGTCATAGTCGCTTTCTGTCCAAAACAGAAAATCCCGCAGCGTGGTGGTTGAGGTGTAATGCATTCCACACAGAAACAGGACGACCTCCCCCGCCGACGTTTGCTCGCAGGGAGCCACCTGGAAAACCCCCGCCTTATCAGTCGATATTTGCTCGTTGAAGAACGCTCTGGCAAAACTGTTTAGCTGAAGTGCTTCGTAGCTCTCACGTAACAGCTGCGCAAGCCTGCTGGAGCCTGCCTCACGGGTGATCGCAAAGGAATAGCGCTGTAACTCCCAAGGGGTTGATATCTTGCGTGGCTCGCTCGAAATAACGGATCTCAATCCAAAACCTGCTTTCAACAGCCGTCCTTGATAATGGTCGATCCACTTTTTCGGTAGTTTCCCCTGATCATATTTTTCGGAAGCGGCCAGCTCTGCATACAGCAAACAATCCTGAATATCCTGTTTGTCTTGCGGTGATATTTGCGGGGTGAAAGAAACCAGACATTTACCGACGACAGCAGCCTTGTGGGACAAGGCTGCCGATAGCGACTCCTCGTTGCTCATGCATCACCCCTCACGGATCTGGGGCGCAATTGTTGACAACAAATACTGATGGGGCTCAAGCAACTGGGTCATTCGGTCTCGCTGCCTCGCAAATACTCTTTGCGAGAGCTCCATCGAGCAATACCTGACCGACAGGCTCGACAACAATTTGTCAGTGGAAAAAAGCTGATCAACTGCACTCAGCCCTACAACCTCTGAAGTTTCAAAACTCAGGAACAGCACATTCATCGTCGAACCGTGATTGCACAAAGCAATGAGTAACCGAACCCTGGTGGCTGATGGCCCACCCGTTTCAGAGGACGCGAGCCGCTGCGTCTTAATGGTATGGTTGCGTAAGGTAGGGAGTTCGGCCACGGCCTTGAGACCGAGAAGAACAGCTACAACGTGCGTCACTGGCAGATGAGCGGTCAGTTCTTTTTCAACGACTCCCGTCACAGAGAACTCGCCAGGAAATTCCAGTTCATACGAGCGACTCTCCTGAGTGTGAACTTTCCAACCACAAACACCCAACGCCATCATGAAACCCGCATACCACTCGGCACTCTCCGAGAACCCTGGATGGTCTTTGTTGGCTCTGAGCTGAGCCGCCAGATTTGAGTGCAAAATATCCTCTCTGAGCTGAGTTTCCACTCCACCCGAAAACACCACCAGTTCACCAGCGCAGAGGCACACTTGATTATCTTTAACGTCCATGTCAGTTAAACCCTGATCAAATTAATGGGCATAAAAATCGAGAGCTTCGGCCGCCCGCAGCTCTCGAGTGACTTAAGTCAGGTGTTCGAAATATTCCGTCCTGTCACCATCGACGAAGTTTTGAATCCTGGTTCTAAACTTGTTGTAGACACGCTGATTCAGGCTACGGCGACCTGCTGCGCGATAAAGCTTGATGTCCTCGCCATAGTATTTAAAAAACAGGACTTTCGTGACAAGCGACTTGGTCAGTAAGCGCTCCATGAACCCCACATTCAAAGCCGCCACCTGATCCCCGATGCTGTGCTCCCGATTCTTTTCCGGAGCCCGCACCTCATGATGCGTCCCGACGCCAAAGTCGAAAAAGTCTATCTCTAC
>NZ_JBLYED010000031.1:0-75380 GCF_048515765.1 Pseudomonas sp. H11T01
CAAAAGCATACGCGGTCCCAAAATCGCCAAGCCCAAGGAATGGTTGGAGGGAAAGGCTGCGAATGCTCATGTGTCGACCGATCGGGTGCTGAAGGCCCATAAAGGGAAAACACCTTGAAAGGGCTGGTACTTAAGCCGACATACCTCGGGGCGCCCACAACAATTGCAGCCAGCCCTTGCCTTGCTTGGACATCAAGAGATCCTGGTTTCTGATCGGTGGACGCAAGAGCTGATACGACAATCATTTAAAACAATCGAGGACGGTGCGAGCGACAAATTCAGCATAGGCATCGCACTCTCGGACGTCGGCGCAAAAGCGAGCCACCTCGTTGAAGCCGAAGCTGCATCAAAACTTGAGGCATTCGATTCGTCAGTCAAGCTTGTAGCATGGGCTACGGCCGTCAGCTGCGACTCCTCCCATTATGACGCCACGGCCATAGCCGTCGCACTGCAGGAGTTGCTGCCGAATGTAGAGCCATTCAACATCCGGGATATTTTCGATAATAAAGACCGCAGCGACCGCGAACTGGTGCAACGTGTTGCTTTGGCGGCATTGAAGGCGCAGCCGGATGATCGGATCAGATCCTTTGCTGAGTATGAGCTTAACGACGAGAAACTCCGAACCGTAAATCTCATATTTCAAATCAACCATATCCTGCGATCCCGAGGGATCGAAGAGTTACCAACGCCCTTGCCGGAAGCTAAAAGAGCCGTCTCGCCTGTCACTCTGTCCTCGGTGGGAGTTAGCTGGAGACAGGCAAATCTTTACGCCTGCCGCTCAATCGCCACGGCTTTTATAAACAACAAAACTCCGGCAGGCCTTGAGCAAAGGCATCGTCGTGCGTTCCCTCAATTTGCCGGACTGATGAGTGCATCTGGGTTCATGACGGTGCCAGTCAGCGACCTTTACTCTTGGGCGCAAGCTCACGACGAGCCTGCCGTGCATTCGACGATGAAAGCCGTTGCGGCGCTGATCCCTCTCGACGTGCATGCTCTGGCGCAAGAAGCCAGAGAAGTGCTTCATATACTCGACACAGATGCATGCGAATCGATGTTCGATTTTCTGCCTGCGGTTGATATAGCACCTCCTGCCTGGGAGAAAGTCGCAGCCCTGCCGATCAACCGTGAGGAGGTCAAGCGCGCGCTTCTACACACCTCGACTTGGATCAATCATCTCGCCGCGAATATTTGCGAATACCTTCCGATGACACGAGATGAGCTTGAAGTGCTTCTGAGCAAAGCGAAGGGCTATTCGCTACGTTGTGTAATCAACCTGATTCTGCGTCACCATTTTGAGGAAACAACCCAGATGATGTTGCAGCACCTGGACAGTGACGCAACGGGTGATGTGAGCGGAATTTTCGAGGTGCTCCGAAAACTTGATACCCCACCATCGACCAGGCTCATGAATTCAACGCTGGTATGTCTGTGTTCCGACAATGAAAAAGCCAGTGAGTCAGCAACCGAACTTCTCTGTCACTGGCTCGATCAAGGTATCCCTATTGACGAAGCGCCCGTCGCCAAGGCTGTGGATCAGTGGGGCGGCCGTGACGGGTACATACGCAATAGCTTCACCAGTACGCCGCTCCTTCCCTTGATTGAGCTTCTGAATAGAATCGAGGCAGCTCAATGATCACCGATACCTCCGGATAACGATTGACCTCGACCATCAATGGTATGAAAGCAAGCGGTTGGGAGGATGACGGGGGCGGTGGACAGGTATCCATTTGCTCACGACGCTGGCGTTGATACCGTGGCAAGGCAACGTTGGCCACCGCGGCGCAGATTGGAGGCGTTCCTGGACGACCTGAGCTTTGAAGCGTTGGGGTAAGAGTTTCGTTGGCGCATGGGGTCCGCTTGCAGGATTGGGGATGACACTGAACCAGAATTTCGATTTCACATGTAATCCCACCTAAATGGTGACGATCCCCGTGGGCCCGGGGAACTCGGGGTTGTTTTCTAGAGGCTAATAGAGCTGGATACTCACAATGTTTTTTTCAAACTTAACAATGGCCGGCCACTCCTAGTCGGAGTCACTACCTCACTCGAATTGGATAGCCGATCGACCAGAGCGAGCAAGTCTTGGACCGCAGCCGAACCACCCTCCTCCTTCATGACCGAGATCGTGTCAGGCCTCATGCTGATCTGCCGAGACAGCAATGCAGTAATCGTGCGTAAGTGATCCGGGTGGGAGGACAAAAAACCTATAGGAATCGTTATGGACTGGTGAGCTAGATGGAAGTGAAACAATGCACAGACCAGACATCCCGGTATGAGCAGCACCTCAAGATTGCCCTCCATCAGAGAAAACTTCCCCGCATAGAGCCGCGGAAACTGATCCACATAGGTAGCAAGCCGCTCACGGGGTGCCCCCTGTTCTACTGGGAGGAGTACGCGCAATCCTCCCCGTTGTGGGGAGGCTCCATCGGAGTGAGGCATGAGCGATCGGTCCAGCTTTTGGGCTAGTTGACGGGCGCTACGCGAACGCGCCCAGAGCGTCGATTTAGGTGCGCACCACAAGGCATCCCAGTTTAGTTTTGGTTTTACCTTGCCATCCCGATCTTCTGGATCCTCGCAGACATCCAAATCCTCTGATTCGGCCTGGTCGGCTCGCTTCAATTCGGCCTGAATACGGTCCAGCAATAGCTCAGTGTTACTTGGCAAATGCAAAGCACCCAGCAATGGCATCACCCGATCATCGTCGTAACCACCCAGCTTCGTGAGATGAATTTGCTGTACATAACGCCGTAGGTCAAAAGTATCATCTGAAACATACCGACCTAGAAGCTTATCATCAAAGATGCGAATAAACTCTCTCAAGCTCTCATTGCTTCCCCTCTCCTGATTGGCGAGCGCATCTGTGATCGATTCGGAGATTTCAAGCCGACTGCCAAAACTCTTATCGTCAATACTTCTTACGACACTCATTTGCCCATCTAAGTCGAGGTGAAATGTACAAGACAGAGGAATGCTAAAGCGCTCGCCCGGATCAATCGCACTGATCTTGTAGATCTCAGCCTTCTCTTTTGTACATATCTGGCGGAAGTTCTGCTGGAAAGATTGCTCTGCAAATTGAAGGGTGCGCGACTGTTTGTCAAAATTACGCGTAGCAAGTTCGACCTGTGAACGCACGCGTCTTATTCTTGAAGGGCGGGCTGCCGGGCTGAAGCTGATTAGGTCAAACACAACCTCCGCGCTCCAGTCCTGAATCTTGAAAAACCGTGGGAGGTTGTCGGAGCTATCCTGGAAACGTGTCAACGCATAGTTGGTCAGCTCTAGATGCTCTTCATTCCACTTGATTAGTCGCTCACTCAATAACGCCTGGATGACTGCATCAACCTCTTTGTTTGAGAATCCGAAGAAATCCTGAATCTGAGCCGGACTAAGACTACCGCATACGTACGCTATACGGAGCGCAAACTCAGTGACCACCGGCAGCGTCTCCTCAGCGCTAATTGCGCAGGAAATTCCGAAACTCTGTGCTGGAATGGCAAATGTGATCTCGTCGACAGCAAGCTGCTCTTGGAGTTGACTTTCTTCGACCGTGATCATGACCGCCCTCCGGTGATGCCTGATGTCTCAACAATGGCAAACGCATTACCATCTCGATGCTGTTCGATGTAGGCGAGAACCCGGCCCATGGGTGCCTCCTGATTCCGCTCGCGCCACATCCGTGCTGCACCGATGATAAACAACCGATCCATCGCGCGTGAAATGGCAACGTTCACGCGTTCAATACTGCTCAGGAAACCTTGGTCGTACAATCTATTGTTACGCGTGGTGGATACAATAATTATTCGATTCTCTTTGCCTTGATAACTGTCGACTGTGTCTATTTTGATCAGCCTTCGGTAACCGGTCGCCCAATCCTGCTCACTTAGGAGCCGCTGGAGCAACTTTTTCTGTTCCACGTACATGCAGATCACACCGATAGGTTTCTCATCCTCAGAGCTGTCCTGCATCAATTCTTGAATAAAGTTTCCACTGGTGCATATCGAACGCAACAGATCAATTATCTCGCGCGCTTCATAGGCGTTGTCGAAGCCTGGGTTCTTCGGACGGTCGTAAGATTCGCGCCCTGCCTCAGAAGTATCTATCCAGGTTACGACTGCGCGGAGGGGGTCAGGCAATTGATCAAACCAAGCCACAGGGGCACCACGACCTGGCGCCAACGGTATAGGGTAGAAGCAAGCCGACACTAATTCACCAATAGGCGGTGCCATTCGGTATTGCGTGCGCAGGGTCGCACCTACTTGCCGTCCGTAACTGGATTCGAAAGCGCGCTCGAAGTCACTACGGGTCAGCATGGAGCGATCCCGCCATAGCAAGTCTGCTGCAATCCTCTGTACAACTTGCTTGGTATAGTGTGGTGGTAATTGTCGATGATCCCCCACCAGCAAAACTCGCCGTGCTGACTGAATTGCGATAGCCAATTCGCCTGGCGTGGCGCAAATACGCCTCTCAGATGGCAGCGCTACCAAGATCCAAGATATCCGTGGGAGTAAATGTGGGAGTAATTTTGTAGATCGAGTAGGAGGCGGCTTCACAGCCGCCGTCCTCTCACACCACCGTACGTACGGTTCCGTATACGGCGGTTCAGGCTATGCGGCTAAGCCGGTTAATCGTATCCAGTATCGAGACCAGCCCCAGTGCATCCCATCGCTTCTTTGGCAGCGCCTGATTCATGTGGGATGCTCCCGAGTTCCACCATGGGCCTCGGCCATTGCATGCTGAGCTACAAGCACGAGCTTCGTTGAGCCCTAGACGCATCAAGTTGCGGGCCCTCGTAGAGGGCCGCTTCCAGTGGCGCCATACGACACAACGAAGTTTTCGACGCACCCAACCATCAAGCTCTACAAGGGGACCTTTACTTTGACTGAGCCTGAAGTAGCCAGCCCATCCGCGCAGTACAGGGTTTAGTTGCTCGATTACATCCGATAACTTTCGGCCCCGCGCTCCACGCAGCAGGTCTCTGAGTCGATCGCGTAAGCGGCTTAGACTCATCGTCGCCACTCTTAATCTCGGCTGTCGATGCAAGCTCATCCCATAGCCCAGAAAATCACAGACCCAAGGCCGTGCCACTCGGCTCTTTTCCCGATTCAGTGTCAGTTTCAGACGCTGAGTCAGGAAGCGCTCAACACTGGCCATGACCCGTTCGCCTGCACGATGACTGCGCACATAAATGTTCGCATCGTCGGCATAGCGCACGAAGCGATGACCCCGCCGCTCCAGCTCACGATCGAGTTCGTTGAGCAAGATGTTCGACAGCAACGGCGAGAGAGCGCCGGCAACAATAGAGCAAACTACTCTCGGATAAAATGGGGGCTGCGCATCGCCAGGGAGAGTTTTGCTCCGAGGTATGCGGGATGCCCCGACGTCGAGATTGTTCTCGTCATTGAGGTCATCGCCCCCACTGACGGGAGACTTCAGTCATGAGCCGAAAACCGCGGATCTGGCGTATTCGTCTGGCTTTTGAGCCAAATCGATTCTCTTGTGAACAGCTCGAGAGGGTCTATGAGCAGCTAAAACCGACAGAAACGCGGGTTTCTTCAGAATCGCCACAATCTCAACCCTCTGTCAAAAAACATCGTGCTGCCAAGCGAGGTGAGCAATGAGCCAGGCTGTGATGGTGGCGTTCTATGCGAGGGTATCCTCTGATCAACAGGCTAAACGCGGCACGATTGAAAGCCAGATTGCCGCGTTGACAGAGCGGATCGTGGCTGATGGAGCCCAGGTTGCTGAAGACATGCACTTTGTCGATGCAGGCGTCAGCGGCGCGACGCTGATTCGCCCACAATTGGAACGGCTCAGAGACCGCGCTGCACTTGGCTTGGTCGATCGTCTCTACGTCCTGTCCCCAGACCGGCTGTCGCGAAAATATGCTCACCAGGCCTTGCTGATGGAAGAACTATCGGCGTGCGGCGTAGAGGTTGTGTTCCTCAATCATGCCATTGGCGTCACGCCAGAGGAGTCGTTGCTGCTGCAGATGCAGGGCATGATTGCGGAGTATGAACGGGCCAAAATCATGGAGCGCCATCGTCGCGGCAAGCTTCATGGAGCCAGACGCGGCAGCATCAATGTGTTGTCGACTGCGCCGTACGGTTATCGCTACATTCGTAAGCAACTTGATGGCGCACCCGCACAGTACGTTATCGACTTGGCGCAAGCGGCGACGGTCAGAGCCATCTTTCAATGGATTGGGATGGAGCGACTGAGCATTGGCGAAGTGGTGCGGCGTCTTGGTGCTACTGGCACCGTCACCGCTTCAGGTAAACCGTATTGGGATCGCAGTACCGTGTGGGGGTTATTACAAAATCCAGCGTACATGGGACGAGCTGCTTTCGGTAAAACACAGGCGCGTGATCGTTTACCTCGGATACGCGCACAACGCCACAGTGCGGAGGTGCCCAGGAAGGGGTATTCAACCGTACGTACGGATCCAAGTCAGTGGGTCGAGATATCCGTACCGGCAATCGTCAGCGAAGGGTTATTTCAGTCGGTTCAGGAACAACTTGCCGAAAATCGCAAATCGGCTCGTCAGCGCGGTCATGGTGCAGTTTACCTGCTTCAGGGCTTGACCGTTTGCGGCCATTGTCACTACGCCTATTACGGTAAAAAAGTCAGCAAGGCAGCGGCCAAAGGCCAACGTCGGAACTATGCCTATTATCGTTGCATTGGAACCGATGCCTACCGCTTTGGTGGCGAACGCGTCTGTGATAATCAGCAAATACGAACGGATCGTCTTGATGAACTGGTGTGGCAGCAGGTTATTGAGCTGCTCGCCCATCCTGGAAGACTAAAGAATGAATATGAACGTCGGCTGGGAATCTTCGAAGAAAAAGAAAAAACAGCCCCTGATACTGCCGCACTGGAACGACAACGACTGCAACTCGAGAAAGGCAAGTCGCGGCTCATCGATAGTTATGCCGAAGGTATGATCGACAAAATGGACTTTGATCCAAAGATGCGAAACTTGAAGAGCCGTCTGGAACAGCTTGATCAGCAGATTCAGGAGTCACGGCGTCATCAGGTGGGTCAACGCGAGCTGTTTCTCGTCATTAATCGTCTCGAAGAGTTTGCCGCTGCGGTCCATGACCGATTGGGTGCTGTGGATTTCGTCACGAAACGCGAGATCATCCGCGGCCTGGTCAAACGTGTCGAAATTCATAAGGACGAAATTTTGGTGGTGTTCCGGGTTGATCCGGATCCGGGGTTCAACGCCAGCGAGACGTCGACTGGCTCAGGCACCAGAGAAAAAAGTATGCAAGATCGTACGCGGCGTAAGCGGGCCGCCTTGCGGCGTCCCTTCCTGCCGTGGACTGGCGATCCCGCCCGACATCGTTCCCGCTTCGAGATAACGACGGATCAGCGTGAGCACACGTTTATCTTCGATTTGACGCTCGATGTAGGCCATCAATACATCGTGGTTAACCCGATCAAAGAACTTCTCCAAATCGAGTTCCACGCACCAGCGGTGACCCGCTGCCACATGGGTGCGGGCTGTTTCAATGGCTTGGTGAGCGCTTCTGCCCGGACGAAAGCCGTAGCTGTAATCCGAGAACAGCGGATCGAAGATCAGCGTCAGCTGTTGCAGCAGTGCCTGTTGGATCAGGCGATCCAAGACGCTGGGAATGCCCAGCTGTCTTGTGCCACCTTTGGGCTTGGGGATCTCGACGGCGCGTACACCTTGCGGGTGGTACTCACCGGCCAGCAACCGAGCCTTGAGGATCGGCCAATACTGTTTCACGTAGCCCGCCAAGTCGGCGACCGTCATGCCATCGGCACCCGGTGCGCCCTTGTTGCTGACCACGCGTTGATACGCACGCCTAAGGTTGGCCGGTGCAAGCACCCGCGCCATCAGCGTTTCCGGCTCCGCGCTCGTCCACGTCACAGACGCCGCTGATACCTGTGCGCTGTCAGCCGTCATCCTCGGATTCTGTCCGGGACTTGGAGTAACAGTCTTCTCTGGGAGAAATTTCTGCATTTCGGTATTCAACGAGACTTTGACGCCTACTGGCGGCATAACCTGTTCGGCCCTTGGTGACGGGGTTATTCGCCACTTACTACGGCCTCGGCTGACTTCTGCACGTTCATCCCGTCGCCTCTCGACGCTCGGTAGCACTGTGGCAAGCGTGCAGATCTCCCAGGGTAATTCGCGCGACCTTCCTGCTTATGCCTGTCGGATCTACGTCGCAGCGTTCCATGCAAGTATTGGGCTTTGACGATATGCGCCGTCTTACCCCGCTACGCCGCCTAATCCGCTTCCTGTTCGTCAGACCAGCATTTTGCCTCGGGCTTCCTTCAGATTCGCAGTCACCCGCGACACCCTTGCCTCTGGCTAACACTTCCCCTTGCCGGGTGTGTAGAGGACTTTCACCTCCAAGTCACCAGCGTGGCCACCACAGCCAAACTGGTTGCGCTTACGCGCAACGCGCCATGCCTGGCGCACGCAAAAAAAAGAGGCAGCCAAATCGGCTACCTCAAAGGTGGGTACAACGAGAGTTCTATAGGGTCAGCTGGCCGCGTTCCTCCTCGGTCAGTTGCTGCCGGGCCTGGTCATCCAGTGCCCCGGCGCCGAGGACTTGCACCGGGCTGTCGGGGTTGTAGCCCCTGGTCGGTGCCAGGCTCGCACCATCGCGGGACGGGGCCAGTTGTTCCGAACCGAAGCTCAGCACCTGCACGGTAAATACCGACGCCTGATTCTGTCGCGCCGCAGCCTGTTGCTGCCGAGCCACGTCTTCCGCTGCCTGGGTGGCGGAGGTCGCCGCCGAACTGGCCGAGGTGATCGCCCCGGTATTGACCGACGCGGTCACCGGCACGCCGGAGGACTTGCCTTGGGTCTGAATGTTCGCCGCGTTCACCACCGTCAGTGCAGCGATGTTGACGTTGCCGGAGACCCGAATCCCCGCCTCGCCGGCATCGATGGTGCCCAGCGGCGCGATCAAGTCGATGTCACCCGGCGCCACTTCCGGGATCGGATTGAGCGTGGCGATCCCTGCACCAGTGCTCGGCACTGATGGCGACAGCGTGACGTTGCCCCAGGTGTCGTAGACGCGTTTGGGCGGGGTGTAGACCACGGTGGTTTTCGAGCCGCGACCGGCGTTGATATCACCTTGCGCCGACCAGCCGAAAATCGAGCCGCCGAAGGTGGTCATGATCCGGCTCTGGCCGAGCAAAATGCTGCCTTGGGAATACAGCTGAATGTCGCCGGAACCCTGGGTGATCACCCCTGCCGTGGACGGCGGCGCCGAGCCTTCGATGCCGTAGATTTGCTGGCCGCCCGGCGTCAGTACCTGGATGTCGCCACCGAAATCGGTGTGGATGCCCGCGCCGCCGTAGAGCGTCACGTCGCCGTCGTAGTTGATCGTATTGCCAGCCACATCCTTGGCCGGGAACAGTGCCGCAATCGCTTCGCGTCCACGCAGGTAGCTGCCGCTGCGCGTGGCACCGGTCGTGTTGTATTCACGGCCACCGGCCTTGAGTTCGGCGAAGTAAATCTTGCGAGCGAACACGCGCTGCTGCTCGGCCGGCAATGCCGCGAAATAATCCGCGGCCTGACGTTCATCGCCGATGAAACCGAAGCGCTCGCGCAGCCACTGGGTCAGGTCGGCGCTGTAGTTCTTGATTGCGCCCTGCCCCAGGTAACGGCTCAGCAAACCTTGATAATTCGGCCCCTGGGCGCCAGCACCGACGATCAGCGAGATCGATGCGCCACCCTCGTTGACCGTGGCACGGGAATCAGCGTTACCGATGCTGTTGAAACCACCCTCCTGATAGACCTGAGCCACGCCTGAGCCGGCGCCGTACAAATTGCGCCCGGCGCTGACTTCCAGCAAACCGGGGCCGGCGATGTTGAAGGTACTCAGGCGAATATCGCGCCCGGCGGACACGATGGAAATATCATCAGCCCGGCTGTGAACGATCAGGTTGCCAGTGGATTGACCATCAGCACCGCTGACCGTGGCGGATACGTTGGTATAGGTGCCCAATGGCATGCCGGCATTGACGATGTCGCGCCCGGCCATGACTCTCAGAGGGCCGCTGCCCTCATAACGGACTTCATTGCCCAAGGCTGGAAACCGCAGAATCTCACCCGTGCGCAAACCGATGATGTCGCCGTTGATGGCATAGAACCGCACCGGTTGGCGCTCCGGCCAGGACTGGGTGCTGAACGTGTTCGTGCCAAAGGTGAATAAGGAGATAGCGTTGCTTTCCGATCTAAAGACTTGCTCACTGAAGTTGCTGTAGATCGACTGACCATTGAGCAAGTTGACCCCCGAATAGGCCGGATTGAAGGGTGTGGGAATTCCCGCCGGATCGGCTCCAGACTGCGTTACGGCGTAACCGCCCGCGTAGATCGAGTCGCTGGCAATCAGTTGCAGTTCGGCATTGGCCGACGGTGCCGTCATCAGCGAATACGTTGACGACTCGCCACTTCCCCCGGATGCGGAAGCGCCGTAGTAGAGACTGCCATTGGCTGCCACGGCCCGCAGAATCGACGGGTAAAACATCCGTCCGCCGGCGGCGGGAGCGTTCAGGCTTGGCTGAATTTCAGTCTTCCGGAACGGCGTCAGGTTGCCGCCCGCGCTGAACAGATCGATCGCGGTGTTCGGCGTCCACAATGAGAAGCCGCTATAACCACCACCGTCATGGTCAACACCCGCTGCATCGGTAAAGCCTGTGGCGTTACGCATTTCCAGACGTCCGGGATCGCCGACACCGTCGAGCACCAGGTCGCCGCGACTGTCCAGGCGCACCCCGGCGTCACCGGCCACCACCGTGACACCACCTTGTGCGTTGGCCTTGGTCGAAACATAGGCATCATAGGCACGGGACTCTTTCGGGTCCTGGGTAGCGCCATAGCTGCCATAGATCAGGTCCAGCGCCCCCACTGCACCGGCTTGCAATTGCAGTGCTCCGCGCAGGTTGACCAAGGAACCGTTGAGATCGGCGGTTGAGCCGTTGGCGGCGACCCGGGCCGGCGCCGAAGGGTTTAGCCTGCCGCCGATATGGACCTGCATGTCACCACCACCGGTCAGCACCAGGTTGCCATCACGGGTCACCCGACCGGTGCTGCCCACGGCCAGGTTGATACCCTGGCTACGCTGCACCAACGCATCACCGGTCACACCGCTGTAAGCCAACAACCCCGCGTCACCGGCGGCGCTCACCTGCAGATTGCCGCCGCCGAGGGTACCGATACCGGTGAAGCCCACCAGCGCCGGATCGCCGGTGGGTTGCCCGACAAACGTACCGAAGTTGATCCACCAGGCCGTCGGGATGTCCGAGCCATTGCCCATGCCTTGGCGCCACAACCAATTGCCGACCGCCGCCGACCCAAGTTGTGGACGCACGCCATCGGTAAATGACTTGCGGCCCAGGGTATCGCCGCGTAGTTGCCCGCCAGCGTTCAGCCGCAGGTTACCGCCCTGCTCCGGGAACCAGGCTTGGTAGGCGGCCCCTTGAGTCAGCGGCTCGTAAGCGCTGGCCTCGGCACCCAGTACCGTGCCGTCGGCACCCCGCCCACGCGCCTGTTGCCAGGGATCGCTGCTTTCAGTGGCGAGCGAGGCCGATTGCGTGCCCGCCGTGTAGACCCCAAACAACGACTGCATGCTGAAGTCGCCGGCACTAAGCAGGTCGAGATCACCGGTGCCGGTGCGCAAGACGCTGAACAGTTGAGTGCTCGGGGTCACGACGGTGCGGGCCGGCTCTTGCGGTGCCGGAACTTCAACGCACCACGAAGGGAAGAGCGAACAGAACTGAAGTTGATCCTCAGGAACGGGGGTTCCAGGATCCGCAATAGGATTGTCCGGCCCCCATACCCAGACTGTTTTGACCGGCACGGGAACGCACCAAGAGGGAAAGATTTCGCAAAAGATAAGTTGGTCTTCCGAGACGGGCGTGCCCGGATCGGCGATGCCGTTTTCGTCGCTCCACTGCCAGCCCGTACCGGGGTTTTCACCAACGGTTTCGCGTTTAGCCAGGTAATGCCCGTCCGCCAGGCGCAAATGCCCTTCGCTGCCATCGACCCGCGTAAGGCGAGTATCCGCCGCTTGCGTATCAGCCCCGGCCACCAGCCGCATCGACCACGACTGCGAACCGTCCGGCAGCAGGGTTGCCACCGCCCAGTTGCGGCCCTGTTGCCCGTTGACGCTGGGACGCAATTCGATCAGGTCAGTGCCGTCCGCCAGTTTGACGTCGGTTTCTGCCGGGATCACGCCACCGATCGGCAAGGTATTGGCACCCGATTGCACCAGGCCGGTGGCCGGCAACGCCATGCCTTTGGGCCACACGCCCGCCTGCACCGCCACATCGACTTTAAAGCGACTGCCAGCGTCCAGGCGAGTACCGGACTGCAAGGTCACTGCCTCTGTCAACACCGTGCCCGCCGCAAACAGTACGTTGCCATTGGCGTCGCGCACGGCGGCGCTGAACAAGGTGCCGGCCGCCAGGCTCAGCGGTGTGTCCAGCAGCAGCGCGTTGGGCAACAAAGTGCCCGCGCTCAAAGTCATGGCCTTGAACGGCAGGTCATAGTTGAGCACGCTGCCCGCCGGGTATTGCGTACCGTCGGCCAGTTCGACACCGCCACGCGGCACCACCACATCACCACCAAACGGTTGCTTGCCGGGGATCAACAACCAGCCGTTACCGTCCGTGCGCCCCACGGCATCGGCCGGGTCCGGCGGCATGAAGCCGTCGGTAACGCTGCCGAAAATATCCAGGTTGCCACCGGCACGAATCACCAGGCTCCCCGGTTCGCCTGAACCATAGACCGAGGTTTTCTGGCTGTGGGGGTTAAGGCTGGCGTAACGGTAACCCGACAGGTCGACATCACCGGAAATCACCATGTCGCCAGTCGGCGTTGCGCTGGCGATCTGCACGCCGGGACGCAAGTGGAAGGCGTCGGCGTACGTCGCGTTGTTCAGCCCGGCGAGTTTGCCATTGAGCAACGCCGTGTTGAGCAGCGCGGCATCGATAAACGCGGCGCTTTCGGCGTGTTTGCCATCAAGGTACGCCTGATCGATCACCTGATACGGACGTCCCTCGGCGTTGGTATCGCTGGCAAGCGGCGCATCGGTGTAACGCTGGACGGCATTAAGTGCAATCGAGCGTGCGCCTTGAATTGTCAGCGGTCCACGGGCATCGATGTCAATGTCATTCGCGCCCAGGCGACGGGCATTCAGCTCCAGCGTGCCGCGTTGACGACCGTCGTTCTGTCCGGCGCCAGTGCCGGACGGCGCCTCCGTGCCATGCCGCAAATCGATCCGTGCGCCCTGGGCCAGTACCAACGTGCCGTCCTGGGCCGTCAACTCGACAGCCGCGCGGTTCGGCGAGTCGATGATCTTGCCGTAACTGTCCACCCGCAACTGCGTGCCATGGGCATCCAGCACCGCCGTACTGGCCAGCGTCATCCCGGTTTTACCGGCCAGGCGAATACTCCCCACCTGCCGACCGCTGGCGTCAACGGTGCCGAGCACCGTCAGGCTGCCATTGTCCACCGAGACGTTGATTTCATGAGCCTTCAGCTCATTGCCGATCACCAGGTCGCCACGCTTGAGCTGGAAGCTGCGTGAACCGAAGACCTGATCGCGGTTGAGCCGTTGGTTGAGCGCGGCAAAATCCCCGACGCTTTGTGCGCGAATGTCCACGCCGCCCGCGACATAAGGCACCAGCGTGCCGCCAGCGTTGTATTCGCCACTGCTGCTGCCGAGGATTCTCCCCTGCAAATCCACCAGGCCGGCGGCGTCATTCAAGGCGAAGGCGCTTAATTCCCCGGCATTGTTGTTGCGCGCACTCAAGTCGATCACCGACCCGGCCGCCTGGCGGATATTGCCGGTTTCGCTCTTGAGGATCAGGTCTCCGCCCCAGCTGTATTTGCGCACGTCGTTGAGCACCAACTCACGGCCAGCCAGATCAAGCTGCGCAGCGTCGCCCAGGGTGATGTCGCCGGCGCTGGCCAGGGTCAACTTGCCGCTGGGCAAGCGCACCGTGCTGTCCAACAGCACGCTGCGACCTTCCAGGCCCAGTTCCGCTCCCAGCGCCGAAGCGTCCACGACCCCGGCACTCAGCCCGGCAATACCGGACACCGTGATGGCGCCGCCGGCCTTGATGCGGTTGACCGAACCCGCTTCGCCGGTCCACAGCGGCGTGCTGACCCGCAGGTCGCCGCCGCTGTAGGTGAACCCGCTGCCGGCAACGTAGTCGCCCTGGGACTGATAGACCTGCAAGCCACCGGTATGGTTGGCGGTAATGCGCTGGGTGGCCGTGAGATTGACCTGACTGAAACCCAGAGCCAGGCGCTGACTGTCGTTGTTGTTCGCCTGGCTGTTTGGCCCGTAGCCGAATTCCAGGGTGTCGACCTGAATGTCCAGCAAACCGCTGCCGGTGCCGGCGCCATGGGCGATCGGTGCCGCCGGCAAGGTGTTGGTGCCGTTCCAGACCAGGGTGCCGGTGCGAATCGTCGCCCGGTCGCCCGCCGCGCCATAACCGTAGATGGCCGGTGTGCCGAGCACCAATCGCTGCAAGCGCGACTGACCGTTCTGATCGAAGGTACTGAGGTCTACGCTGTCATAAAAATTCACCGAATCCCGGGCGTTGAGCACCAGATTTTCCAGGGCTGGCGCGCCCATGGCGGTGTCGCCACGCAGCAGACGGTCGAGCACTTGCTGATTGAGCGTCAGGCCCTGCGGCAAGGCATTGCGCAATTGCGCGGCGGCCAACGCCTCGGCCGAACCGATATTGACGCCGCCCACCGCCAGGATCAGGTTACGGGTGCCGAATCGCACCGAATCATCCAGGCTGAAGGTGTTGTCGGTGGCCACGGTGATCGAGCCCTCCGAGTACAGTTGCGTGGTGCCGGTGCAGGCCAGTGATGTGCACAGGCCGACCCGGACCGGGCTTGGCCCCAGGAACGAATCAGGCACCGCCGTGGGTGGCAGCACGTCCAGCCAGCCGTTGGAAACCGCCAGCAAGCCATTGCTTCCCGGGTCATAGACAAAGCCACTGCGTGAGTCATAAGGCGCTTTGCCCTGCCCCAGCGTGTTGATGCCGGCGCCTTGCTCGATGACGATGCCATCGCTGGTTTGGCCATTCGCCACCAGAAACACTTCCCCGGCCTTGAGCATCGCTCCCTGGCGCAGGTAGATGTCTCGCAGTTGGGCGTTGAAACTCACCAGATTGCCGCCCTGGCCATATTGCACGCCCGGCAGTGCACCAATGGTCAACCGTGGCGCCTTGAGTGCATTCAGTTCGCTGTCAAAGAGCGACGGGCCGACGAAGTCCGGTGTCGCAGACTGTCCGGCCCCCAACACTTCCAGCACGCCGGTATTGCCGATGACACCCACGCTGCCCCCCAGCCCTTCGCCAGTGGGCGCAAACGCCGCTCGCCCCTTGAAGCTGAACGTTTCTGCAGGCGTGTCCGCGCCCCGATTGGGGAAGTTGAGCAGCAAGGTCTTGCCGTCCGCCTCGATCATCGGCCGTGGCACGCCCTTGAGAGCGGCATCGGCCTTGGCGAACGCGGCGTAGCTGGTTTCGTTGTACTGGGAGTAACGACGCAGCACATCCCCCGCCGTCACGATCAACTGGCTGGACAACGGATCGCGAATCCCGGTGTTGGCAATCGACAATCGGCCCGAGGTCGCCCATGACCCGTTGCGCATGGCCAGGCTTTTGCTCAAGGTCCCGGCACTGGCCAGGCCATTGAGTTCAACCCGGAACGCGCCCGGCAGCAAGGCGTAACTGGCCGGCATCAAGGTGTAGGTGCCGGCCGGCAACCCTGGCACGCCGGCATCGAGAGTGATGCGTTGGCCAATCACCGGGTCGCGGACGCCCTGCTCGCCGGCCAGCGGCGCGTAAGCCGATGGATTGCCCGGCACGATGGCATACACCGGATTGCTCGAAAGCCCCGGCAAGGTGAAATGGCCATCCGCCGCGTTTTGCACCAACGGGTTGTAACGGGCGTCCGTGGAGCCGCCACGCCCGGAAATAAACCCGGCACCGGTCAACTCGCCACCACCGGACAAGTCCAGCACCGCGTCCGGCTGCACATCGATACTGGGGCTCTTCAGCGAAATACCCACCTTCAGGATGCTGTTGCCGGCACTGCCGCCAACGCCAGTCAACTCGACGGTTTTGCCGTTGTATTGATAACTCAGGCCGTCGATCGTGCCGCCGTAAGGCATCACCAGGCCCGCGCCGCTGACCGAGGTGAGGCTGCCGGGCAGGAACGACAGGGTTTGCATCACGTTGTCGACATCACCAAAGTTCAGCAGGCCGAGCGGCGCTCGAATCACCCCGCCCTGCAAGACTGTGCCGCCATCCAGGCTCAACTGACCGAACGCCGAATACGGCACGGCCGGCAGTGCGTCGGTGGTGCGCCCGATGCTCAGGGTGGATTCAGTGGTGGTGCGGACTCTCGCATTGGCCCCGGTGACAGGGTAAAGCTGTGCCGCCAGCAGGGCCAGATCAGCGTTGCTCTGCAGTTGTGTCACCCCGGCGGCATTGAGTGCCGATGCGCCGATGAAGCGCAGATCGCCCGCGCTGCGCAACGTGGTTTGGGCGAACCCTCGGCGATCCACCAGCACGTCCGGGCCGGTGTTTTGTTTCAGCAAGCCATGGGCACCGAAAGTGACGTCATCGCGCACGTCCATCAGATCGGCGCTTAACAGCAGTTGCGCCTGGCTGTCGCGGTCAGACAAGCCGCCTTTCACGGTGGGACGGGTTGCGACGTCCGTCCCCTGCGCCGTTGTACCGGCCAGGCGCAAGTACGGCGCCTGCAACGATACTCGGCTGTGACTGGCGGCATTCTCCGCCAGCGCCAGCGAACCGGCATACAGGCTCAGGCTTTGTTTGAGGTTGAGGCTCACATCACCGTCGAACGACAGGATGCCGTTGCTCAGCAGCGACAGGTTGTCGAAACCGCCATCGACAATCCGCTGCACATCAAGGCGACCTTGACCATAGGCCAGGGGTGCCGCTGGGTCGATCGCAGTGCCAGGCGTTTGAGAGAGGATCAGCTCCCGTGGCGCACGCACATCATTGTCAATCGTGCGATTGAGGTACAGCCCAGTCTCCAGCGCCACCGACAGACTGCCGCCCGCCGCGCCCGCGCCACCCGACGCCGCACTGAGCTGGCCGTCGATGACCAGGCCATTGTTGGAGCTCAAGGCGATCTTGCCGCCGGCACCGGCTATCGAGCGCGCGCCCTGATCGCGAATGTCTAACTCGGCCTGGGCACCGTTGGCCAGCAACCGCGAGCCCTGCTCCAGCACCACGAACAGGTCCGGCGCCTTGGCCGTGCCCTGGTCGGCGTTGATCTCACTGCCAATGACAACGCTGCCGCCAGCGCCCACCCGGCCGTAGCGCCGGCCTTGAGCGTCGATGGCCGTCACGGCCCGCGCCGATACATCGATCAACCCGCTGCTGCCCACGCGGATAGAGCGCTGGTGCGCCGCCTCGTCCAGGCCGGCATCAATGATGACTGGGTTAATCTGGCTCAGCGTCACCGAACCACCCCAGGCGTTGAGCTGACCATTGACGGTCAACTGTCCGATGCTCGCCAGGTTCAATGACCGTCCCGGATCGACGTTCAACACCGCGCCTTTTTCCACCGTCAGACTGACATTCGGCCGCTCGGCCAATGGCGACAGCAGCGTCCCGGCGTTCAGGCTCAGGTCCGCGCCACTCCGTTGGCTAAGCACGCCCTTGATCGGGTCCTCCTGGTACAACTCGGGGGTCCAGACTTCCAGCAACTGCTCGGTCAGCGAACTGTCGTTGCCCTGCACGCCCGAACGCAGGCGATACACCGGACGGGTGACATCAACTTCGGTGCCCGCCAGCACGGTCAGCCCCTGGCTACCCGTTACCCGATACTGGCCAAAGCCCTTGTTGAAAAAGTCCGCGGCCAATACCAGTGTGCCGTCATCCACCGCGCCTGCGGGGTTGCCGATCTGTACCTTGCCGGCCTGAACATCCAGAGTACCGGCACCATCGACGCCATACCCCAATAACTCGGCACCGATCAGCAATTGGCCATTGGCACCGGTGCTGTTGGCGTTCGCCGCCAGGGTGATATTGCCGCCAAGTCCGCCGAGCAGTTTGTTATTGCTGAGCAAGGTCGCGCCCGACGACACGTCAATCCGGCTGCCCGACTGCAACAGCAGATCATCACTGCTGCGCAGCGACACGGTGCCGCCGTTGCGATAGGCCACGCCGTCGCTTTCCACTGCGCTGAGGGATTGATTGCGCCACAACCCACTGGCATCGAGCTTGACCCCCTCGGCTACCACCACCGCCGCACGGCTACCCGCCGGCGCGCTCAACTGCGTGTCTTCGACCTTGTCCAGATTCAGTTGAGTGAGCACGTTGCCCACACGGATGCTGCCGCTGCGGGCAGTCAGGTCAGCGTTCACGTCGATGCGCGGGCCATACAAAGTAATGGCGCCACCGGGTGCCACCTGCAACGCGCCATCGACCACGATCCGGTCCTTGGCCGCGACGTTAATCGCGCCCAGCTCGAAGTCATTGAGCAGGCGACTGTCCAGGGACAGGCTGCCTTTTCGCTCCGTCGCCACGACGTCACCCAGGCCGATGGCCTCACTGAGCGGCGTTTGCTCGTCACTGAAAGTGATCGTGTCCAGCACCGCGCCCAGTTGGTAGTTCAGGGTGCCGGCGCTTTGCAAATAACGCGGCACGTACGTGCCGACGATCAGTTGCGCGCCACGGGGCGCACTGCTCTGGGTTTGCTGGTAGCCGTCGAGCCCGGCCTGAGGTGCCTGGGTTTGTCGGTCGCCCTGGAAGGTCTTGCCCACCAGTTCGCCGTCGAGCACCGCATTGTTCGTGGCGACCACCAGTTGCCCGGCATCACGCCCCACGCTGTAGCCCGCTTCGTAACGCTGGCGCGGCGCAATCAGCGGGTTGTAGAAATAATCGGTCTGGCCCCAGCGCGCGCTGTGGCTTTCATAGCCCTTGTAGACGCCGGTATAGAGCAAATCACCGGGGGCCCTGGACACTTCATACAAACGCCCATCGGCGCCCTTGAGCCAACTCTGCTGGACGTAGCCTGCTTGTACATCGAAGGTACCGCCGGACAGATTGATCTGCGAGTTTTGCTGGGTCACCAGGTCATTGCCGGTGAACGTCAGGCTGCCGCCCTGGGCCATCCACTCACCAACGCTGTGGTTGCGGGTGCCCAGGTAGCCGCCCACTTCCAGCAAACCGCCCGCCGTGTACCAACGGTCCGTGGCGTAGCCGTTAACGCCCGCAGCCACGTGCACCAAGTCACGCACATCGACCCACACATCGGTGCTATTGAGCGCCCCGCCGTCGCGGTTGCCCGAGGCATCACGCTGTTCGTTGCCCTGAATATTGACCTTGATGCTGTTGGATTCCATCGCCACTTTGACGCCAATGGCACCGGACACATCGATGATCGCGCCATCGCGCACCAGGCTGCGCTTGCCGGCGCTGACCGCAACCTGCCCGCCGGTGGCCAACACAATCGAACCGCCCTGAAAATCCACCGTGCCGCCGCTGACGATTTCCACCCGTGATTGATCGGTGCGATCGGTCACTTTGCTCAGGTTATCGAAATGGCCCGTGACGTTATTCGGCAGCACACCGCTGAGGTTATTGATCGCCGCCTGACGCTGACCGTCCAGCGCCGACGTGCCTTGCTCCAACAAAATCGTGCTGACGCTACCCTGGCCCAACGTCACGCTGCCGGTCGCATCGCTGGCGGGGTTGAGCAGGTGAATCGTGCCGCGCGCGTCCACCGAAGTGCTGGTTAGCAGCACGCCGTTTTGCTGGACCTGATGCCCGGTCAACGTGATGTCGCCGGTCGCCGCCTGAATGATCCCGCTGTTGATCACCGTGCCGGCCGTGCTGCCGACCTTGAGGCTGGTCGCGACTTCGTTGCCCCGCGTCGTCGACTGCTGGTTGCCTTCAGTCCCCACGCCACGGCGTATGTAAAAGCTGTCGCCGGCGGCCAGGGTGGTCTGGCCCTTGGCGGTCACGATCGTCCCGTCGTTGTGCACCTCACTGCCGAGCAGCAAGGCATAGCCACCGGATTGGGTGGAGGACCCGGCCGGCAGGGTTTGCAGCACCGCGCCACGCTGCACCTCGACCTTGCCGAAGGCATCGCTGAACGTTGGCTGAGTGCCGTTGAGGTCGACGTACACGCCGTTTTTGCTGAACTGATCGTCGCTGATGGTCGCGGCGGCGGCCACCAGGTTACGGACGTTGACCTGGCTGCTGCCGCTGAACAGGATGCCGTTGCGATTGACCAGCAGCACCGTGCCCGGCGCGTTGATCTGGCCGGCAATCACACTGGCACGGGCGTTGGGGTCGTTGACGCGGTTGAGCACCGCCCAGTTCGATTGCTGGGCGAATTCCACCGTGGTGTCGCGACCGACGTTAAAGGTTTCCCAATTCAGGATCGCCTTGTCGGCGGTCTGCTGAATCCGCACGGTGGTCTTGCCGTCGGCCTGGCTCTGCTGAGGGCCATTGGCGTTGATCCAGCCCTTGGTCAGCGCATTGTCATCGACCTTCAGGCCGCCCTCGCCCAACCCGTTGGGAATGCTCTGCGGCTGCCCGAGGGCAAACTGACGCCCGGCCGCTTGTGCGGCCTGTTGCGCGGCAATCGCGGCCACGGTGTTGTTCAGATTGTCCAGGGAACGCTGTAACTGCTGATTGACCCGCTGCTGCTGCGCCAGGGGTGGCGGCGCGCCGGGCACCTGCGCGCCGGGGCGTGCGGCGCCACTGGCCTGGGCCGCGCCCTTAGCGGCAAACCAACCGGAACTGAACGCCGTGGCCGCCTCGGCACTGCCGGCAATCATCAGCAACGCAATGGCCTGGGCCAACGGTTTCAAGCGCAACAACGGATGCTCCATCGAGCGCACAGGGACATTCAGATCAGGCGTGGTTTTACCGCGAGGCATCACTACTCTTCCTTTTGCAATTCTCAAAAACGGGCTGCTGCAACGCTGGCGCTGCTGATATGGGATAAGGCAGTTGGCGCGGGCCGGGACCGAACGCTTGTCATGCAAAGTTCATATAGGTCGGGTAAGGCCACCCCACACTCACGCAAAAATCGGCAGCGCCTTGTTGGCCGCTGCCGATTGTTATTGCCTTCGCCGGTACCGCGCGAAGTGATGTCAGGCGTTTGGTTTACGGACGACCAATGCTGTTGCAGACGCTGGTGTTAGCGATGTCCAGGCCTTGGGCGTAGGTGTTGTCCAGGAAGGTTTTCTTGATTTCAGCCGCGTACGCGGTTGGCAGGCTGACGAACGAGTGCAGCGTGATGGTGGTGGCTTTGGCGCCGGTGTACAGGTCGGTCAGGAAATTGCGTACAGCTGTGGCGTCGGCGGCGGTGGCGTAGCACTGACCTACGAGGAAGTTGGTGTAGCCAACAATTGGGTAGCCAGTGGTTGGAACAGGACGGTCGCCGGCAGCAGAGTTGCTACCAAAGGTCGGTACCCATTTCAGCGGGTTGGCGCGGTCTGCATCGGTGGACGGTGCAAGTGCGGTACCCAGCGCGGTACCGGTATTCGTGGCGTTTGGCAGCGGCGCGGTGCCGGCAGCCATTGCAGCCTTGCTGACACGGGCAACCACGGCGTTGTTGTTGGCACTGACGTAGTCAGGGCTGACGTAGCCGATGGCACCGTCGTTAGCGTTGACGGCGGTCACGACGTCAGCACTGGTGGCCACGGCTTGCCAGTTGGCAGGCTCTGCACCGATGTTGGCGGTGGTGAATGTACCGTTTACGCCGAACTTGGTTGGGCAGGAATCGTTCAGGAAGCGGGACAGCAGTTCTGTGGTGCCGCTGCTGCCGGAACGGTAGATCACTTTGATCGCGGTGGTGTCAGCGGTGCCCAGCAGTTGGCCCCAAGTAGTTGTGGTGCCGGAGAACACGTTGCACAGCTGAGTAGCGCTGAGTTGCAGCGTGGTGACGCCAGTGCGTTTGTACGGGATGGTCACCGAAGTACCAACGGCTGGCACCTGGATCAGCTTGCCGAAGGTGGAAACCTTGCCGGTGCTGAGGTTGTTGTAGGCATCCAGTTCAGCCTGGGATAACACCGAGTCGCTACCGGCGAAATCCACTGGCGTACCGGCAGGTTGGCCGATCGAAGCCGGGGCGTTGGTCAGGAAAGCGGGTCTTGCCGGCGCCGCTGCCAACACCGGTGTAGCTGAAGTCAGTCGGCAGCAGGCGTGGCAGGGTCGATGTACCGTTGTAGAGGTTTTCCGGCAGGGTTGCACCGCCACCAACAACAGCGGCCATGGATTGGGCCGAGGCCAGTGCGGCAACAGCCAACGAGGCTGCGATCATAGTGCGCTTAAACATGAAGAAGCTCCTTTCGTCGTGTTCGTACGTGGGGTGATGTGCTCG
This sequence comes from Pseudomonas sp. H11T01, assembly GCF_048515765.1. Lineage (NCBI taxonomy): Bacteria > Pseudomonadati > Pseudomonadota > Gammaproteobacteria > Pseudomonadales > Pseudomonadaceae > Pseudomonas > Pseudomonas sp. H11T01. The sequence goes on from NZ_JBLYED010000031.1 coordinate 22,385, forward strand.
TTTAATGACGCCATGGCGCTCAAATCCTCGCCTTGCCTTGAAGGTCGTCCGGGGTGAGGCCATGGGTTAGAAGTTCGCAGCTTCCAGTGACAGATAAAGGAAAAAACCTCGGGAGCCGGGCGTTGATTTTTCGGGGAATTCTCGGGTGTTTGTCACCTCTTTACAGGCGTCTGGGGAGGGAGTTCTGGCGGGATCTGGCAGGGGCTGGCTGGAACGGTTGATCTGCCGTTGCACATGACAGAACGGAGAACCCGAGGAAGGCTCGGGTGGTGCGCGGATGAGGGAGAAAAAGTTTGAGGGCGGTGGCGTTTGTCAGGCCGCCTTCGCGAGCAAGCCCGCTCCCACAAGGGACTTGTGTACACCGCAGATCCCCTGTGGGAGCGAGCCTGCTCGCGAAGCTTTTACTGCACCAGTTGGTTGATCTCGATGATCGGCAGCAACACCGCCATCACGATCACCAGCACCACCCCACCCATGACCACGATCATCAGCGGTTCCAGCAGCGCGGTCATGCCCATGGCCCGGCGTTCGATGTCCCGGGACAAGGTTTGCGCCGCGCGGTCGAGCATCGGTGGCAGCGAGCCGGTTTTTTCGCCGCTGGCGATCAGGTGGATCAGCACCGGCGGGAAGACTTTTTCCACCCGCAGCGCGGCGGCGAGGTTGACCCCTTCGCGAACCTTGGCCGTGGCGTCGCTGACGCTCAGGCTCAAGCGGTCGTTGGACAGGGTTTGCCGTGCGGCCTCCAGCGCACGCAACAACGGCACCCCGGCACCGCCCAGAATCGCCAGGGTCGAGGCGAAACGCGCAGTGTTCAGGCCCAGCACGAAGCGGCCGAATAACGGCAAGCGCAGGATGCGGCTGTGCCAGCTCAACCGCGCCGCCGGGTTGCGCAAGTACAGGCGCCAGCCCCAGAAGCTGCCGGCCATTAGGCTGAAACACAACCAGCCCCAGCCGCGAATAAAGTCGCTGGCGTTGAGCATCGCCAGGGTCAGCCCCGGCAGGTCCTGACGCGCCTGGGAAAACGCGCTGACCACCTGGGGCACCACGTAGCTGAGCAGGAAGATCACGATGGCAATCGACACCAACCCGACCACACCCGGATAAATAAACGCGGTGAGAATCTTGCCGCGCAGGTTGTTGCGTTCTTCGATGTAGTCGGCGAGGCGCTCCATGACCTGAGCCAGGTCGCCGGACTCCTCCCCCGCGGCGATCAGCGCCCGGTAGATTTCCGGAAAGTCCCGCGGCCCTGCGGCCAGGGCTTCCGCCAGGCGCATGCCGCTGCGCACGTCGGCGCGCACCGCGCTCAGGGTCTGGGCGATGTGTTTTTTTTCGGCTTGCTCGACCGTGGCGCTCAAGGCTGCTTCGAGCGGCAGACTCGCGCCGAGCAGGCTCGCCAGTTGCCGGGTGGCCCAGGCCAGGTCGTTGTCCGACAGCTTGGCGCTGAACAGTCCGCCAGGGCCGCCCGAGGGCGTGTTGTTTTCGATCTGCACCAACAGCGCGGTCAAGCCACGGCTGCGCAAGACGCCGAACGCGGCGCTTTGGCTGTCGGCTTCCAGGTGCCCGGCCTCGATTTTGCCGGTGGCGTCGGCGGCTTCAAACCGGTAGCGATTCATCAGGCGTCCCGTGTTACACGCAGGATTTCTTCACGCGCGGTGGCACCGCTGCGCACCCAGCGTTCGCCGTCCTCGCGCAGGCTGAACATGCCCGCTTGGCGGGCGGCGGCCTTGAGGGCCTGCTCGCCAGCGCCTTGGTGGATCAGCGTGCGAATGTCATCGTCGATACAGAACAATTCATGAATCCCGGTACGGCCGCTGTAGCCGGTGTGGTTGCACGCCGCACAACCGACCGGGCGCCAAGTGCCGGGAGCCGCCGGGTCTTCCTGCTTGCAGTGATTGCACAGGCGTCGCACCAACCGTTGCGCCAACACGCCGAGCATCGACGAGGCCAGCAGGAACGGTTCGACGCCCATGTCGATCAGTCGGTTGACCGCCGACACCGCGTCGTTGGTGTGCAGGGTCGCCAGCACCAGGTGCCCGGTGAGCGAGGCCTGCACAGCGATTTGCGCGGTTTCGAGGTCGCGGATCTCGCCGATCATGATGATGTCCGGGTCCTGGCGCAGGATCGCGCGCAGCGCCAGGGCAAAGGTCATGTCGATCTTGGCGTTGACCTGAATCTGGCTGATGCCCGGCAAGTCGTATTCCACCGGGTCTTCGACGGTGAGGATGTTGCTGGTGCTGGCATCGAGTCGCGCCAGTGCCGCATAGAGGCTGGTGGTCTTGCCGCTGCCGGTGGGGCCGGTGACCAGCACGATGCCGTGGGGCTGGCGAATCAGGGTGTCGAGTTTGGCCAGCACCTGCGCATCCATGCCGAGGGTTTCCAGTTGCAGGCGCCCGGCCTGTTTGTCGAGCAGGCGCATCACCACCCGCTCGCCGTGGCCGGTGGGCACCGTTGAAACACGGATGTCGATCGGCCGCCCGGCCACGCGCAAGGCAATACGCCCGTCCTGGGGCAGGCGTTTTTCGGCAATGTCGAGTTGCGCCATGATCTTGATCCGCGACACCAGCGCGCCGTGCAAGGCCTTGCGCGGCGAGACCACGTCGCGCAGGGTGCCGTCGACCCGGTAGCGCACCACCGAATGGCTTTCGTAGGGTTCGATGTGAATGTCGCTGGCCTCGTCCCGCGCCGCCTGGGTGAGCAAGGCATTGATCATGCGGATCACCGGGGCGCCGTCCTGGGTGTCCAGCAGGTCGGTGATTTCCGGGATGTCCTGCATCAGGCGGTCGAGATCGACTTCGTTCTCCGCCGCCCCGACCACCGCCGCCGCGCTGCCGGTGTCGGCGTAGGCACTGGCGAGCAAGCCATCGAGTTCTTCATCGCGCACCCGCTCCAGGCGTGCCGGGCCGAATTGGCGACGGACTTCGCTGATCGACCAGCCGGGGGTTGAGGGGCACACCGTCAGCACCGCGCCCTCCTCGCCATGGCGCAACAGGATGCGTTGGGCCTTGGCCCAGGCGTAGGGCAAGGCGCTCATGACGACACGCTCATCTGCAAAACACCGAAGATCCCCTGTGGGAGCGAGCTTGCTCGCGATGGCGGGGTGTCAGTCACCACCATACTGAATGGGCTGCCGCCTTCGCGAGCAGGCTCGCTCCCACAGGGGAAGGGTGTGCGGATCATTACGTCGTACTCCCGGAGGCCGGCACCGCGCGAATCGTCGCCCTCGGCGGCGCATTCACCACCGGCACGCCCTGCGCCGCCGCGGGCAATTGCGGCGCCTGCATGTCCGGCATGGCCCAGCTGCGTTCCGGTTGCAGCCCGCCCTGGGCGCGGCGCATGAAGTCGTAGCGGTTGAGGGTGATCGCCCGCCCGCCGGCGCTGTCGCGGATGATGTACGGGCGCAGGAATACCATCAGGTTGGTCTTGGTGATCGCCCGGCGTTCGTTGCGAAACAACGCGCCAATCCCCGGAATGCTCGACAGCCACGGCACCGCCTCATTGCTCTGGCTGTAGCCGTCTTGCAGCAAGCCGCCAAGGACCATGATCTGCCCGTCATCGAGCAGGATGCTGGTGTCGATCGCGCGTTTGTTGGTGACGATGCCCGCCGAGGTCGAACTGGCCGAAGCACGCTCATCAATGCTGCTGACTTCCTGGTAGATATCGAGCTTGACCGTGCCACCCTCGGAGATCTGCGGCCGTACATTAAGCTTCAAGCCGACCTCTTCGCGAGTCACGGTCTGGAACGGGTTGTTGCTGGTGCCGCCGCCCCCGGTCACGTAGCTGCCGCTGACAAACGGGATGGTCTGGCCCACGAAAATACTCGCCGCTTCGTTGTCCAGGGTCAACAGGTTCGGCGTCGACAGCACGTTGGTGCCGCCCTTGCTCTTGAGCGCGTGGGCCAGCACCTTCAGGTCCATGACCTTGCCGATGCCGGGGTTGCGCACGGCGCTGGTCGAGCATGTCGATGACTTCCCGCAGGTTGCGGTACAGCGGGTCCGGTGCGGAAATCAGCAAGGTGTTAGTGGTGGCGTCGGCCTGGATCGTCACGCCACCCGCGCTGAAAGCCACGCTCTGCTCATTCTGCTGGCCGCCGGTTTGACCGCCCGACGTGCTGGCGCCCTGCCCGTAACCGTTGCCACTGCCGGTGTTGCTGCCGGAGGTCGACGTCTGGCTGGTGCTGCTCTGGCTGCCACTCTGGCCGTTCTGCCCGCCACCGGCGTTACCGCCGCCCATTGCACTCAACACCGAACGCCCGCTGTCGCCGCTGCCGCTTTCACTTTCCCCGGTGAGCAAGCCGCGCAACGCCTGGGCCAGTTTGGCCGCTTGGGCGTTACGCAGGTACACCACGTGCAAATTGCTCGGGTTGCTTTGCGCGTTGTCGAGTTTGTAGATCAGGTTGCGCGCCAGCTCGGTGCGCTCCGGGCTGCCGGCGCGAATGATGATCGAGTTGGAGCGCGGGTCGCCGATCACCGAGATTTTCTGGGTCGGGTCGTTGCCCGGTTGTTCCAGCAACTCCGAAACCATGCCGGCGATGTCCACCGCGATGCCATTCTGAATCTGCACCACATCGGTGTCGATGGCACTCGGGGTGTCAATGCCCGCGATGAGTTGCGCCACCCGCGTCAGGTTCTCGGCGTAGTCGGTGATGACGATGGTGTTGTTGCCGGGGTAGGCGTTGATCGGGTTGTTCGGCGAGACGATCGGGCGCAGCACCGGGATCAGGTTCACCGCATTTTCGTATTGCAGGCGAAAGGTGCGCGTGAGCATGCCGTTGCCGGCCGGTTTGTCGGCGCTGTAGATCGGCCCGCCGAGCAGCTTGGCGTCGGCCTCCGGCACCACCTGCGCGACACCGCCGACATCGACCACGCTGAAGCCCTGCATGCGCAACGCCGCCAGCAACATGTCATAGGCCTGATGCGCCGGCACCTGACCTTCGGAAACCAGGGTCAGCGTGCCCTTGACCCGTGGATCGACCAGAAACTGCTGACCGGTGGAACGCGACAGCGCCCGCACCACCGCCTGAATGTCGGCCTCGACGAAATTCAGCGTCACCGGTTGATCGCCCAGTGGATTGCTCGGCAATGTGCTGCTGCGACTGGCAGCGCCACCGCGCGCCAGGTTAATGATTTTATGCTGCGGCCGCGGCGGCGTCGGGGTTTGCGCCCGCTGCCGATCCACCAGCGCATCGCCGCTGCGCTGGGTGTTGGCCAGCGGCCGTCCGAGTTCACTGTCGACCAGCAACGGTGGCTGATTCTGTGGCGTGGTGGTGCTGCACGCGCTCAATGCCATCAGCAGCATCGGCAACGCCAGACGTGCCGGTTTGGATCCTGACCACTTCATGAAGCTTCCTTAGCGCCCTGCGCCTGATCCATGCGAACGGTGCCTGACAAAGTGCCGGCAGTGACTTCGGTCGAGGGGTTGTCTGCGCGTTGCAAACGGGCCTCGACCACCTCCAGTGAAAACTGCCGGGGATTGCCCAACAGCCAGCCGATCACCGCATCGGCTGGGGCATCCTCGAACGTCAGACGCCACGCGGCACCCTCAGGCTGCAACTTGTAGCGCCCAGCCAGTCCACTGGCATCGAGGGTTTGCTGCAATGATTGCTCGAGGTTTTGCCCAGCGGGCGGGGTTGCGACCTCGCGCAGCAACACGTCCAGCGCTTCGGTTTGCGCGCGTAATTTCGGGGTTTCGGCTTGCCAGTAATCGATTTTTTTCAGCGGTGGCTGGATCAACAGCAACCAGATCAACAGCCCGCCGAGGACCAGTGCAGTGCCCGCGACCATGCGTTTTTCCCGCAGGGCCAGGCCTTGCCAGATCACCCGTGCGCGACCATTGAAGTGCTGCCAACGGGCCCGCAACCGCATCAAGGATTGCTTATTCATCGTCGGCTCCGGCGTGGGTGTCCGCCTCGCTGGCGGTTGATTCGGCCGCCGGGCGCAGTGCCCAACCCGCCTCGGTGGCGCTGACGTCGATGCCAGCCTGGGTCAGCGCGGTTTGCCAGGCCTTGTCGGCGGTGTTTCGCCGCGCGTCTTCCAGCAGGCTCAATTGCAGTTCGCCTTTTTCAAACACCAGGCTTTGCACACTGCCGGCCATGAACGGCATGCCGCTGCCCGCTTGCAAGACCAGACTGGAAAAACGCTGGGTGGCGTCGGTCGCGGCGCTGGCCTGGCGCGCGGTCAGTTGCTGTCGCGCCTGCTGCAACGGGTTGAGAATCACCGGCAACTCAGGAAAGGCCTGTTTCACCCGCTGATTCATCTGCGCCTTGAGTTGCTGCCCTTGCGCAGCTTCGCGGGCGGCGTACAGGTTCAGGCCGAGGGACCAGACCGCCAGCGCTACCGCGCAAAAAACCGCCGCGCGGCCCCAACCCGGTTGACTGGCACGGCGTTGCTGAACACCCCCGTGCAAGCCCCAGCCGGGTAACGGACCGGTCCAGCGTTGCGCCTCGGGCAGAGGTTTGAGTCTCCCCTGCGGCGGCGCTTCGCCAATCCACTGCAAACCGCTGCCGGCTTCCAGCAACAGATCACTCAATGCTTCCTCGAAATGCGGATGCACCCGCGCGTGCTCCAGATCATGGCGCACCAGCAGATGATCTTCGTACAGGCCCGCGGCATTCACCGGCAAGCCATAAGCGGCCGGGTACAACCCGCGCAGGGTCAATCGGGCCAGACGCAACAACTGACCGAACTCGCTCAGCCATTGCCGGGACAGCCAGGCAATATGCACCCGACCCTGCGCATCCCGTGGGCTGTGGGCAATGTGCATCTGCTCGCTGGCGCCGAGAATCAGCGACTGCGCCGCGCACTGCACCGCCGCGACGGTTTTTGCCGCAGGCAGCAGCGGCAAGTCCATACTCGCCAGCAGGCTGTCCTGGGGGTGCAGGAAAAAAACAATCGCCGGGGTTTTGCCGCCCTGTCCCAATTGCAGCAACGTGCTCTGCCCTTCGCGAGTCACCTGACCCTGACGGTCCAGCCAAGTGACGCTCACGGGGCTTTCGAGGGTCAGTTGCGCCAGGGGCGGTAAGGCCACGCGCACCAGGCTCATACGCCCACCCGCGACCAGATCACCTCGGGCAAACGGTTCTCGGTACGGCGCAGCAACGCGTCGAGGCTGACCCGGTGTTGTTCGCTGCGGGCTTGTCCGCGCAGGCGGAACCAGTCACTGGTGATGCCGACCTTGATCGTCGTCAACTCCAGCTCGGGCATGCGCAGACGATTCACAAAGTCGCCGCGGTTGATAAACCACTGACCACCATCACGCTCGGCAACCAACGCCTGGGCGCGCTCGATCGACAAGCCCGGCACATACGCCGCCAACACCTGGGCGCTGGCGGTGTTGCCGTTGAGCCAAGTGTTGGCCGGGAGGATGGTAATAAACGGGCTGATTTTCGCCATCAGCGCGTCGCTGACGCCTTCGATGCCACGCAAATCGTCGACACTGCGCAGCATCGGACGCGTGGCCGGCTCGGGTTTGCGCACGGCATTGGGCGAGGTGCTACGACCGCTGTCGAGGCCGCTGTTGACCGGGGCCTTGTCCGCCAGCCCCGGATTGAGCAACCGAGGATAGGCCGCGATCACCCGTTGGCTGATGCGCTGACTCACGGCAGCATTCACCCCGATCAATTGGCACAAGCGCTGAAAGTTGCGCAACTGCTCGTCATCGATCCGCTCGTTGGCCACCAGATTGCGCAGGTTGAACTTGCCTTGCTCATCCTCCAGGCGCCCGTCGAAGGTGCGCACCACAACACCTGACGGGCTCATCACAATCGGCTGCGCCCACGGCTGATCCAGTCGGGTCAACGGGTCACGCTGATGCGCATCCCGCAGCAACTGGCGGCTGATTTCGATCCCGCCGTGCAGCACCCAAGTGCCCTGCACCCGCAACTGTTCGGCTTCAAGGCTGCGGGTGAACACGGTCTGGCGGGTCAGCATGCCCCCGGCAATCACCGCCACCACCGCCGCGATCAGCAACGCACTGATGATCGCCATGCCGCGTTGCTTCGAATAGGTTTTCATGCCGGGCCTTAGAGCTGCCAGGAGCCGATATCGGCATTGACGCCGTCGCCGTCAGGCTGGCCATCGGCGCCGAGGGAGAAGATGTCGACTTCACCATTCGCCCCCGGGTTCAAGTAGTTGTAAGGCCGGCCCCACGGGTCATTCGGCAAGCGCTCCAGGTACGAGCGCCAGTTGCTGTTCTTCGCATCGGCGGGACGTTCCACCAGCACTTTCAAGCCCTGGGTCATGCTCGGGTATGTGCCGTGATCGAGGCGATAAAGCTTCAGGGCCTGCATCAAGCCGCCAATGTCCTGCTTGGCGGCCGTGGCCCGGGCCTGGTCCGGGCGGTCCAGTACCTTGGGCACCACCATGGCGGCCAGAATCCCGAGGATCACCACCACGACCATGATTTCGATCAGGGTGAAACCGCCCTGCCCATGATGCCGACGAGGGTTGTGTTTGAATGCTGTGCAGTGTGCGATATCCATCTCGTCATTCCCTGGCTTGATTCGATTCGACGCGCAGTGTTGCAAGAAGATATGTCAGTGACGTTGAAAATCCTCGGGAGCTTTGGTCGTCAAGCGGTCAAGCCCGGAGCGTTAACCTGCGGCTCATTCAAACCGTTCGAGCCCCCGATGCGACGCCCTTCCCGACAAGCCGGTTTTACCCTGATCGAAGTGCTGGTGGCGCTGGCAATTATCGCCGTGGCGATGTCCGCCGCCGTGCGCGTGGCCGGGTTGATGACCCAGAGCAACGGGCTGTTGCGCGACCGCTCGATTGCGTTGCTGGCAGCGCAAAGTCGCCTGGCAGAACTGCGGCTTGAAGGTCGATTGCCATCGGGTTTTCGAGCGGTCGAATGTGATCAGGGGCGGTTGTTGCTGCGCTGCGAGCAAGCCATTGGCAGCGCACAGAATGGCCGGTTGTTGCAGGTTGGCTTGCAGGTGTTTGATCGCAGCCGCGAGGCGCCACCGTTGGCGCGGCTCGATACCTTATTGAGCCGGCCAGCGGCGAAATGATCTAGCGTTTCAACAAGTCCGGCAAAAACGGCGAATCCGGCAATTTGCTGAGCTCGAGGCGGCTTTTATCCGTCCCCCGCTCGATCACCACCGCATCACCTTCGATGGCCACGACTTTCACCCCATGACTCACGCTTTCCCCCACCAGAAAACTCCGGGGTGAACCGCCATTGAGGCTAAGAATCGCCACCGCCCCACGAGCGCCGGCCATGACCCCGCTGACCTTGATGTCGACCGCCGCCTGATTGGAAAACCATTGCAGTGCCGGGTTATCGCTGCGGATCGCGCTCAGGGGCGGCGCCATGTCCGGGGTGCGTGACTGGGCAGACGTCAGCATCAGCGACGACCACGTGACGATGCCGGCCAGCGCCGCCAGCACGGCAAACGTTTGAACCAGTTGTGGCGCGGAAAACCGCTCGGTGAATGACATGGGCTGAATCTCCTTTTAGTCCCTGCCCCGAGCGTACAGCGCAATGTTCACGTTTTTATTTCACACACTCATCATCTTCACCGTGCACGATGAAAATCGACGCAAAGGAGCGCGCAGCGGATGAACGGTTTCAGACAACACGGCTTTACCCTGATCGAGTTGATGGTGGTGCTGGTGATCATCGGCATCGCCAGTGCGGCCATCAGCCTGAGCATCAAACCGGACCCGCTGCACCTGCTGCGTAAAGACGCCGCACAAGTGGCGCAGTTGCTGCAAGTGGCCCAGGCCGAAGCCCGGGCCGATGGGCGTCCGATCACCTGGCGGGCCGACGCCAAGGGTTTTCATTTCAGCCGCCGCAATGACAGCGGCAAGGGCTTCGAGCACTTCAACAACGACTCACAATTGCGGCCTCGGCCCTGGCAGACGCCGGGCATGGCGGTGAGTGTCGAGCCTCGGCAAAAAATCGTCTTGAACGCCGAATGGATCAACCCACCGCTGCGGCTGACGCTCTCCGACGGCTTACACAGCATCGCCGTGCAACGCAGTGCGGCCGGTCAGGTGAGCGTGCAATGAAAGCGCAACAAGGTTTTACCCTGATAGAGGTGATGGTCGCGATCATGCTGATGGCAATCGTCAGCCTGATTGCCTGGCGCGGACTGGACAGCGTGACCCGCGCCGACGCGCATTTACAGGCCAGCACCGAACAGACCGAAGCCTTGCTGCGGGCGCTGAACCAGATGGAACGGGACGTCGCGTTGCGCGCGAGCACCGAGTTGGCGGAACCGCTGAAACCCGGTGAAGAGAATGAGGCGCCCAACGCCCCACCCGCGTTGAGCGTGCGCAGTACCGAAGGCAAGGGCTTTCGCCTGGAGGTGATCCGCGCGGCGGCCGATGGCAACGGTGAAGTGCAACGGGTGCGCTGGTGGCTCAAGGGTGATGTGCTGTACCGGGCGATTGCACCGGCTCGCAGCCGCTACCCGCTGCCCGCCCCCACGGACGGCGTCGCGGTGTTGAATGACGTCAGCGACGCTACGTTGCGGGTCTGGGAGGCAGACAAGGGCTGGCGCACGTTAAGCGGCAACCGCAAGGAAAACCCTTTGGGCATCGAGGTCAGCCTGACCCGCAAGACACCGCAAGGGGTAGAAAAGTATCGCCAGGTCATGGGCCCGCTGGACTGACGCCCCCCTGATTGCCACTGCTACAGGCTTTCGCAATACGGCGGAGCTACGATTCAAACCACTCCCGCCGCTCGGCGAAGGTGTTGCGGATCAGTTGCGCAATCATCTGCACCTCGGCCACGTCCTCGGTCTCGTCATTCACCGCCAGCCACACCTGATGCTGCATCGGTTCGCTGAACAGTCCCGGCAAGGCCACGAGGCTGCGGTCGTAACGGGTCATGTAAGCGGGCAGCAGGCCGATGCAGGCGCTGCACCGGATCATGTCCAGCATCAGCGCATAGGACTGCAACTTCACCACCCCGGCCAGGCGTTGTTCCACCAGGTTGTTCCAGGGCCGAAAGCCGTCAACCTGCCGATCGTGCTGCCATTGCACCAACATGAAATCGGCCAGGTCGTCGACGCTGTCCGGCCGCGCCGTCACCCGGGAATAGCGTTTGGCGATGTGCGGCAGGTAGCTCAGTTGCGCGAGGCGTTGTGGCTCACCGGTGGTGAACGTGGGGCCAGGCAACGGCGAATCCCCGGCCGTCAGCCACAACACCACATCGGCACTGACCGATTGCAAGGCGAGTTCGCTGTCCAGGGAGATGATTTCCAGGCGAATGCTCGCGTTGCGCCGCAGTAAAGAAATCAGATCCCGGCCAAGAATGTCATGCAGCAGCGATTCCGCCACGGCCAGGCGGATGGAGGGCTGTTCCACCACCGGCAACCTGCGTTCGTGGGCCAGGACGGTCAATTGCGCGTGCAGTTGCTGGCCTTCGCGACTGAGGGTAAGGGCGCTGCCCTGGAAGCTGAACAGCGAACGCTGCAACCGCGCCTCCAGCTGCGCCAATTGCTTGCGCAACACGGTCGCCCGGATATTGAGACTGCGCGCCGCCTGCATGAAACAGCCACACCGGGCGCTGACCATGAAGTACTGCGCCACGTCGTCCTCGATCCCGGCGGCCAGCGCCAGCCAGTCATTGGGCGTGTGCGACGGCGCGCGGTAATCGATGGTGCCCTGGCGTCCTGCGGGTTCTATGAATGACATCGATGACTCCCTGTCGATCTTTGTTTGGTTTGGAGCATGTGTGGCGATTCGTCCGGCGCCTTCGCGGGCAAGCTTCGCTCCTACAAAAAACACGCCGTCCTGTAGGAGCGAGGCCCGCGAAAGCGCCCTCCACAGCGCCGTAAATCTAAAGTTTTTCCTCCAGGACTTTGTTCAACACCGCACCGTCGATGCTCAACGTCGCGGTGTTGAGCATGCCTTCCAGATAGGCCTTGGCAATTTGCTCCTGACGCTGGGCACGCAGCGCCAATGTCAGGCGCTCGCGCAGTTCGTCCAGGGTGGCGACGCGGGACGGTTGTTGTTCGGTGAGTTTGATGAGATGGAAACCCGCCGCGCTTTGCACCGGTTCGGAAACGGCGCCGACTTTCAGCCGCGACACCGCGCCGCGCACCTCGGGCACCAGTTGCTGCAAGGGTTGCAGCCCGGTATCGCTGACATCGCCCGGTCCCGCCAACGCGGCAAAATCGCCCGGTGCGGCCTGGGCTTTTTTGCTCAGTTCCAGTGCCTGCTTGCGTACGGTTTCAAGGCTTTGTGGGTCATTCACCGGAAGGAAAATCTGGCTGACCCGGTACATCGGCGGTGTCACCCACCCGGACTTGCCAGCCTCGTAAGCCTGCTGCAATTCAGCCGCGCTGGGGTAATCGGCCGGCACTTGGCTGACCGACTGCAAGTAGTCGCGAAAGACAATCTGCTCGGTGGCCGCGCGGGTTTGCTGCTCCACCTCCGGGCGTTGCCGCCAGCCCTGGGCGTCGGCCTGTTCCAGCACAGCCTTTTGCGCCAGACGCGAGCGAATCCAGCTTTCCAGCGCCCCGCGATTGCCGCGCAGTTGCTCGCGCACCTCAGGCGCAACGGTGGCGAGCAAGGCTTTCAACTCGTCCGGTGTGACCAACTGATTACCCAGTCGCGCCACCGCTGGCCCGTTCACATTCACTGCCGAGGGTGTCGGCTGCTGGGCCGCCACCGGGTCGTTACCCGGTCGCAGCCCCAACGCAACGGCCACCACCAGCAAAGTCAGCGCACCGACGCTGACCACTGCCGTTCGTTTTTTCACAGGGCCGGCACCTCGTGTGGCACAGGCTCGACGGTTTGCGCCTGAGCTTGCAATTGCGCGGCGTTCTGGCTGTATTCACGCAGGTACACGATGAACTCCTGCAGCAAACGGTCCCACAATTCCAGGTTGCCTTTCAGGTGATCGGCGCTGACACCGGCAGCCACCACCACGTCCATTTCCATCACCAGAAACTCGCCCTGCACCGACAACCGGGCAAAGCGCCGCGAGGCGTTCCACAGTTCGGCGAGGCCAGCCGGCAATTCGCCTTGTACGCGCAAGGCGCAGCTAAAGGTGAAGTCGACGTAACTGCCCTGCTCCACCGCCGGGTTGCCGAAACGCACGGCGTAGCCGATGCCCTGGCTGGCGCTGAGCAATTGCACGATGCCGTTCTGTTCGGTCTGATTGACCCGATACCCGGCGGCTTGCAGTACGTCGGTCAGGGATTGCGGCGATACGTGGCTGATCAATTGAGTCATGGAGTTCATCCTTGGATTTAGTGAGCGACCGCCGCCTGGGGCGCGTCGTATTGCGTCTTGTAGAGTTCGTCGCCGAAGCCCTGGGCCAGTTCTTCGAACTTGACCCGAGCGCCACCGGCAAACGGTTGGCGGATCTTCATCACGTCGGCGACGTCGATTTTTTCGTAGGCCGCGAGAATCTCCTTGGCCACGCCATACATCTGCTGATTCTTGACTGAACATTGCTGCACTTGTGTGTCACGTTCAGCCAATTGCGCCTGAAGCTTTGACCGTTCTGCCTCTTTGGCACGGGCCATGACCAACAACTCTTCATAAGCCTTCTTGAACTTGCCGATCTGCTCGCTGCTGGCCGCCACTTGCGCCTGGGCCTGGTTTTGCAGGCTGCTTTGCTGGCCGGCCAGTTGTTCGGCCACGCCTTTGGCCTTGGCCAGTTCAGCGCTCAATTGCTTGATTTGCGCCTGGGCCGCCTTCGCTTCGCCCTGCGCCGCCAGTTGCGCGGCGCTGGCCTGGGCCTGCTGACTTTGCAGGGCTTGCAACTGTTGGGTGGTGCTGCGCAACTGGGTACGCAGGCGTTCTTCCATGCCTTCGGCGCTCGCGCCCTGGGCGAACAGCAGCCCCAGCGTCAGCAGCACACATAGTGATTTCATGAAGCTCTCCCTGCGCGCTAGAAGCGCGTGTTGATTTCAAGCTGCAAGACATCGATGTCGAACGGCGCGCCGTACACCGCTTCGGAACTCAACCAGCGGCCCGTGGCATAGACGTTCTTGGCCAGGCCGTAATTGCCGCCCAGGAAATAGCCCTTGGCGTTGGTCCCGCCCAAGTGGAACGACGAATCGTTGAAGCCGTCCGGCAAGGCGTCCGGCTGGATGTATTTGTAGCCTGCGAAGAAGTTCCAGTCGCCCTGCTTCTTCAACTCCAGCTCGCTGCCGAGGGTGAATTGCACCATCCACGCATTGGCGCCGCTTTCGACGTTGCCACTGCTGTCGAGGTTGTTGACGATCTGCCCGGCAGAGCGTTTTTGCATGTCGCCTTCGTCGTAACCGAGGTTGTGGATGTAGTTGCCCTGGCTGCGCAATTTGAAGTCATTCGGCAGGTCGGCGTCCCACACCAGGTTCAGGTCCAGCAGGTTGAATTCCGAAGCCAGGCCGACAAATTGCGGCTGCGGCGTGGCGGCCGGGTTGAGCGGGTTGGGCGTGATATCGCGCAGCAGGAACACGCTGTTGCCCTTCTGCATGAACGCCGAGCGACTGCCGTCCGTGTCGCAACCCGGCGCGCCGGCCCAGGGTGCGCAGGGGCTGGAGCGCTCGCCCTGGATGTCGTCGAAACGGTAATAGGCCAGCGCACCTTTGAGTCGGTTGTTGCTGTTGATCGCCCATTTGGCGCCCACCTGCGCGCCGTACAGCCACTTGTTGTCGCTGTCTTCCTTGTCCAGGCCATTGCTGGTGCTGGTGTCGTTGGTGTACTCCACCGGGAACGCGCCGACGGTGCCGAACACGCCCCAGTCGCGGCTGAGCTTGTGGTCGAAAATCGCCGCGATGCCGTCAAAGTTCAAGTCATTGGAATAGAGCATGTCGGTGGAGAAAAACGGGTTGGCGATCCGCCCGCCGGTCAGCGTCAAATCATTCGTCGCCTTCCAGCTCAGGTAGCCCTGATCGAGCCAGATGTCTTTCTTGCCAAAGCCGCCACCCAGGGTCTGGGTGGTGGACACCGGGTTGTTGTCCGAACCGGTGCCGAGGCGAATGCCGGCGGTCCAGTCCGGCGCGAGCACCGCTTTCATGCCCAGACGGGCCCGCAGGCGGAACAGGTTGGAGCGGTCTTCACGGGTGTTGAGCAACGGCGGCAAATTGGTGCTGCTGTTGGGGTTCACATCGTACGGACCATTGTTGTTGAGTTTGGCGAAGTCGACGACCTGGTTGCTGTTGGTATCGGAGTAGTAACGCGATTCGTCCCGCAGGCGAATGTCGCCGTCGAAACTGATGCGCGACACCCAATCCGGGAACGTGTTGGGCTGAGCCCAGTTCTCTTGTTTGGCGATGGCCATGACTTCGGCTTTCACTTGATCGCGGATCTGATCACGTACGGCGGCCGGCACATATTGCACCCGCACATCCCCCGGCGCGGCGACCGGACCGGCCGCCACCGCCGTCGGCGCACTCGCTGCCTGACGCGCCTGCGCCGCTTCGTTCTGGGCCTGGGCGATCAGCGCATCGGCCTTGTCCTGCTTCAAAATGCCCTGCTCGACCAGCAAGCGGATCAGATTGATCGTGGCGTTTTCCGAGGGCGCAGGGGCTGCCGCTGCGTGCCCGACCAGGGTCGCAATGACCATGCCGAGCGCCAGGGACAATCGATTCACGTTGGAAATCATCTGCACACAACTCCTTTGGCAAACTGTTTATAATTCGGTTAACCCGGACGCCGCCCTTGCAGGGACAGGCGCACAGGCAAAGTCATGGAGGCCGGTGGCCGTTCGCTCAGGTGCGGCGCGCTGCGCAAGGCCGCGAGCACCTGGGTGTCGATGTCGGGTTTGCCGCTGGACTTGACCAGCTCGACCCGGGTGATTTCGCCGACGCTGCTCAGCCAGACATCGGCCTGTAGCGAAAACGCCAGGTTGCGCAGGTCCGGGTTCTCCCGCAGCAACCGCTGGAAGGTGAAGGCCAGAAACTGGCTGTAGGTGCCGTTGCCCACGCGCCCGCCGCCGGCCCCGGCCATGCCGCCGCCCTTGCCCGCGCCGATGTTGAAGGCGTCGTTGCCGGACTGCGCATCGCCGTCCATTTGCATCGGGTTGGCCAAATCGTCGGCCGGGGATGGCGGCGCCTCTTCCGCAGGCTTGACCTCTTCCGGCTCTGGGGTTGGCTGTGGCTCGACCATTTTTTCTTCCACGGGGGTTTCCGGCTCCGGCGGTTTCTCCGGCGGAGGGGGTGGCGGTGGCGGCAACGGGATGATCGTCGGCACCTTCGGCGCTTCTCGGCGGATGCCGCTCATGTCGTTGGCCCATTGCCACAGAAACCACGCCGCGACGGCGCCGAGCAGCAGCCCCGCGCCCCACTTGAGGAAGCGCACCGGGGACTGCTTCACCGGCAACGGCTTGAAAGGTTGTTGTGCGGTCATGGTCAGCCCTGGCTCGGTTTGCCGGTAACGAGACCGACCTGGGACAACTCCAGACGCCGCAGCAAGTCCAGCACCTCGATCACTTTCTGGTACTGCACCTGGGCGTCGCCGCGCACGATCACCGGGAAATCCGGACTCTGGGCCTTCTCAATGCGCAGCCGATCTTCCAACTCAGCCAACGTCACCGGGTAGGCATCGAGGAACACCTGGCCGCCGTCGTTGACCGAAATCGCCTTGGTCTTGGCTTCGGACAACGACACCGAGGCGCTGGCCTTCGGCAAGTTGATCTGGATGCCCGAGACCTGGGCGGTGGCTGTGAGGATGAACATCACCAGCACCACCATCAGCACGTCCACCAACGGCGTGATGTTGATCGTGTCCACCGCTGCATCGTCTTCGTCGTCGTGGGAAGCATTTACGGAAGCCATGTTCTTTCGCTCCTCAGGCCGGTACGGACGTATTGGTGTGATTGCCACGGCGATGGGCCGATTCACTGAACTGGCGCTCGCCGTGCATCTCTGCCAGGCGGGTGATGAACTCGTCGACGAACACCCGCATATCAGCGCTGACTTCCTTGTTGCGGGTAATCAGGCGGTTGTAGCCAAACAGCGCCGGGATCGCGACGAACAGGCCCATGGCGGTGGCCAGCAACGCGGCGGCCATACCGGGGGCGATCGCATTGATGTTCACGTCACCGGCCATCGCCGTGCCGAGGAACACCACCATGATCCCCAGCACGGTGCCGAGCAGGCCGATGTAAGGCCCGCCGGCAATGGCGTTGGACAGGGTCGAGAGTTTCGAGCTGAGGGCCTGGTTCTCACGGGTACGCACGCCATCCATGGAGCAGCGGATCGCTTCGATGGTCGCGGCCGAAACCGACGAGGTGTCGGCGCCCTGCTCGCGGCGGGTGCGAATTTCCTTCACCGCGACCATGTACAGACGCCACAGCGACGAATGCTGCAAACGCTGGGCGAGGTCCTGATCGTCGGCAAACATTTCCAGGCGCGTGCCGACCTTGGCGAACTGCTCGCGAAAGCCTTCGTTGGCGGCGCTGACGCGGCTGACCATGCGGTTCTTGCGGATCATGATCACCCACGACTGGAACATCATCAGCACCAGCACGGCGATGATCACCCAGGCGTCCAGCGGCACCGCGTTCAGCAGAAAACCGAGGCTGCCGAAGCCGTAGCCCGACTGTTCTTCATCGACGCCGTAGGCCACCAGTTTCGATTCGGCGCCCTGGGACGTGGCGTCGGCCAGTAACAGCGCGGCCGGACGGGCAACCTTGGACAGGCGCAACTCATCCATGGCGCCGGAGAACGGCAAGTAAGCGCTGGCGGACAGGTCGGCACCGATGGCCATGACCGAGTTGAACGCCGGCATTGCCACCGCCAGGCTCGCGGTTTCGCGGCCATTGACGTACAGCGAGACCTTGCCGCCTTCGGCGCTCAGCGCCAGGTGCTGCCATTGGCCAGGGTTCAGCGGTTGCGTCGACACGGCACGCTGGCCGTCGATTTCCACAAACGGCATGCCCTGGTTCAACCCCAGCAGCAGGCTATTGGCGCCTTCACGTCGGGCCAACACCAGTTGCTCACCCGTGGCTTGATCCAGACGCAACCAGGCACTGAACGTAAACGCGCTGCCGGTGTTGTGTTGCAGCGAAGGACTGGCCGGCAGCAGCAACGGTTGGCCACTGAACTGCAAGGCCCGACCGATGACGCCGTCGATGCTCGCGCCAGTCGCACTTTGGGCGGTGTTGCCGTAAGCGGTGGTGTCTTTGGTCGGCGTGCCGTTGGCGCCGTCGAAGTGATAGAGCGCGGTGTAATTCGGATCAAACGTCAGTTGACCGTTGCCGCTGGCCGGGGCTTTCTGGTTGCCGTAATACATCCAGATGTCCTGGCGCTGACCGCCCTCCACCTTCGGCACATCGACCCAGATCAGCGCCATGCCCATCAACGGGTCGAAGCTTTCGATCTGGTGGTTGAGCACGGTTTTGTCATCGGCGGCGACGAAGCGCAGGTCCGAGCCGTCCTCCTTGACCCCGTCGAAGGTGAAGTTGCCGGTGTGCAAACGCACCAGCAGCGCCGTGCGGCCCAGGGCTTCGTTGATGGCCGCGCCTTGCGGCGTGGTGTCCACGGCAATTTGCTTGCGGTAATGCCAGTCGTCCTGCCACCAGGCCTGGGCGGTAGCCGGGAGCACGAAGCCCAGGCAGATAAAGAAAGCGATGAATAAGCGCTGCATGAAAATGCTCCTTTTAGAATGTGGCCTGAAGGTTGAAATGCAGGCGCGAATCGTGTTTTTGCGTGTTCGGCCCGTCCAGCAGCGGATACCCCCAATCCAGGCTGCCGGACAGCCATTTGCTCAGGCTCGCGCGGGTGCCCAGGCCGACACTGGCCAGGGCGTAATCGGCGTCCTGATCCGGGAGTTCGTCACGCAGGTACAACTGCGCACCTTCGGCAAAGGCATAGACACGCCACTCCTGAACGTAAGGGCCGAGGTACTTGGCGAAGGACGGCGTGCGCAGCTCCTGACTCAGCAGGACCCCGTCGTCACCGGTGCGTTCGGCGGCCAGATAGCCGCGCACCGAAGTCGCGCCGCCGGCAGAGAATTGCTCGTTCGAGACCAACGGCCCGGACGCCAACTGGAACGCGGCTTTGCTCGCCGTCTGCCAGTCGCTGGCGAAGGTGTAGGTGTAATGGGTGTCGCCCTTGAGCACCGCGAAACTGGGGCTGGCGCGGTAGCGTTTGTAGTCGAAGTCTTCGTCGGAACTGCCGTAGCCGAACAGGCTGCGGGTGCCCGCCACCAGGCTCAGGCCAAGGCCCAACTGGCTGCTTTCGGTGTAGCGAAAGCCGTTGTAGGCGAAGGTGAACGGTGCGTACTTGAGCGGTACCTTGTCGCTTTCGCCGCCGAGGGTCAGTTGCTCGTCGAAGTCCTTGAAGTCGATGCCGGCGGACAACGAGTTGGACCAGTTGCCGCTGGACGGCAGCGTGTAGATCGCCGAAACGCCATAGGAATGGCCTTTGCCCAGCACGTTGCTGCCGCCGATGGTGGCGACGTTGCTGTCGGACTGATAACCGGAGAACTGCACACTCCAGCGCTCGTTCAACGGCGCGGTGTAGGAACCGGACCAGACCTTGGCGTTGTCGGTGTCTTGCGGCGCGGTGAAGAACGTCAGCGAGAGGCTGTGACCGAGCTGCCAGAGGTTGTTGTAGCCCAGGCTGGTGACGGTGCGCAGCTTTTCGGTGTCGGCGCTGTAGTCGTTGTTCAACCCGACGCTGGCCTGCCACGGGTTCTGGTCCTCGACCTGCAAATCCACGTCCATGGTGCCGGGACGTTGGCCCTCGCGCACCAGCGGCATCACTTGGCGGCCGGGGGTCTTGTTCAGTTGCGCCAGTTCGCTCTGGACCTTGCTGAAGTCCGGCACCTCGCCTTCTTTCAGCGCTGGCACGTCTTCGCGGATATCCAGCGGCGAGTAGTGTTTGGCACCGACCACCCGCACCCGGCCGACCTTGGTTTCGCTGACTTGCAGGTAGACGATGCCGTCCTCGACCTTCTGCTCGGGCAACTCGACGAACACCGACTGATAGCCGCGCGCCTGATAGGCTTTCTGCAACGCTTCGCGGGCGCCTTCGATGTCGGTCAGGGCCTTTTGCGGGCCGAGAAACGGGTACACCGCTTCTTCGATGGCCCGAGCGTCGAGCACGGTGTTGCCGCGCACGAAGTACTCGTTCACATCGACCAATTTGCCTGGCACGGCGTCCTCGGCCAACACCGGTTGCGCGCTCGCCGCCATCAGCAGCCAACCCCACAGCCCTAGCCGCGTCTTGAAAAGATGCTCCACACCACCCCCTGAATTCGAAATGACCGTCGCCGTTTGCCCGGCGTTTGGCCCACTCAATTGCTTGCTGTCGATGTCGCGGCGTGTTTGCCCAGCCATGTGTGCAACAGCGCGAAGTTCAAGGAGAACTCCGGCATTTGCAGCAAGGCACCGCAGAACACTTCGCCAATGATTTTCTGGATCAGTTGCACCGCCCGCGGGTTGTTCAGCAGGGCGGCGATGTCGTGACTGAGGACGCTAAAGCTCCAGACCTTTTGATTGAGGTCCAGGCCGACGAACCAGCGGAACAGCAGGTTGTAATTGAGCTGCTCGTAGAGTTGCTGCTCGCTGGGCACCGAATACAGCAGTTGCAACAACAGGATATGCATGACCGTTTGCGGGGCGATGAGCATGCCGGGCTCGGCGTTGAGGCCGGCCAGGACGTCGCGATGGTCATCGAGCAAGTCATCGATTTGTGGGCGCAGCAGCACCAGCGAATGGCCCGGCGGAATGTAGCTGGACACCTCTTTCAGCGCGCCCTGCCAGTCATCCTGCGACACGATCCCGACCCACGGCGCGCCGTAGCGATACACCGAAACCGGCTTCTTGCGCGCGGCTTCGACGATCTTCGACAAGCGTTGATCAAGCTCTTGCATGCCCACTTTCGAGTAGCGTTCCATAGTCCCCATTGCCTCACTCCCGGCGTCCCGCCTCGGCTTAAAAAAGTGGCCCTTGGGCCCCCTCAAGCGCGTCACATAGGCATGACCGGACTGGCGAAGTGCTACCGAACTTTTGTCATGAAAGCTTCATATCGGATTGAGGATGGAGGGTGGCTGATCCACCGCTTTCGCGAGCAAGCTCTGCTCCTACAAGGGATCTGCGGTGCACACAAATTTTGTGTACGACGATGACCTCCTGTAGGAGCGAAGCTGCTCGCGAAGGCTGTTTGTCATCCAATATTGATATTGACTGACCCACCGCTTTCGCGAGCAGGCTCGCTCCCACAGGGGATTACTGTTGAACGCAGGTTCTGTGTTTACTGAAGATCAACTGTGGGAGCGGGCTTGCTCGCGAAGGCGTTGGTCCAGGCAACCCAGCACTCAGCTGAGCACCACCACCCCACCCGGCAACTCGGTACAGGTCGCGCCATACGCATCGCGAATCAGCAACGCCACGCCCGCCAATTGATCCAGGCTGAACCGCGCCTGAACCTTGCGTTTGCCCAGCTCGGTGTTGAGCAGCAACAACATGCCTGGCCGGTAGCGGTTGATCTCGTCAATCACTTGGCTCAACGTCGCGTCATTGAACACCAACACCTGCCGACGCCAGGCGATCACGTCGGAGGTGTTGACGGCTTTCGGGGCGCTGACTTGTTGGGCGCTGTAGGTCAGTTGCTGGCCGGATTCCAAGCGAATGCGCTGGCCTTGCACGTCTATCTGCAACGCACCCTCCAGGCAGGTGACGCAGACGCTCTGGTCGGTGTTGCGCAGGTTGAAGCGCGCCTGGCTGGCGCTCAACCACCCTGCCCCGGCCTGCACTTTCAACGGTGTGGTTTGCCGCGCCAGCACTTCGACTTCGCCGCTCAACACCTCGATACTTTGTCCACCGTCGGCCAGGGTTCGGCGACTGACGCGGGTCTGGGTGTTGAGTTCCAGGCTGACGCCCTCGCCCAGCTCGAATCGCCGCTGTTCGCCGACTTCGGTGATGTAGTCCGCGCCGATCCCGGAAAAGCCGCCCGGCACGGTGTATCGCACCAAAAACAGCGCTGCCGACGCGGCCACTGCCCCCCCCAAAAACGCTCGCCGCCCAAAATGCCGCGGCGCTTGCATAGCCTCGGTGGCCGGTTTCAGGCTGTGCCACAACGCCTTGCTGCGCTCGAAGGCTTGCACGTGTTCGGCGCTTTGCGCGCACCACTGGCGCAAGTCCCGGGCGTCGGCGACGGTGGCTTGGCCAGAGGTCAGCAGGATCAGCCAGTCCCGGGCTTCGCTGTGCAAGCGATCTTCGGGTGAAGGCTCAGGCGATGGGAAACGGAAGATGTTCAAGCGCGGGGATACTCACGGATTAGTTCATTCTCTTCTATCAAGACGGTTTTCCTGCCCCGGGACCGAACCGCTGAATCACTTTTCTTTCCAAACGGGCCGCGCAGTGCCCCAACGCCGCTTTGATTTCCTTCTCGACCATGCGCGTGGAGATGCCGAAACGCTGAGAGATTTCCAGGTGTGGGGCTTCTTCCAGGCGCGCGGCGATAAAGATTTTACGGCGTCGCGCGGGCAGCTCGTAAAGGGCCTTGAGCAGGGTCTGGATTTCCTTCTGCCCGCCCACCACCCGCGCCGGGTCCTGGGCGTCGTCGGACATCTGCAAAAGTTCCTCGACTTCACTGCCCGTCAACAGCCGCGCATCGGCCTGGCGACGGTCGGCGGCGATGTTCAGGGCCATGCGATAGAGGTAAGCGTTGGGCTGGACGATGTTCGGCGGGGCTTCCATGCGGTCCACCCGCAGGTAAGTTTCGTGCAGCACGTCGTTGGCCAGGTCTTCGGAGCCGAGACGGCGGCGCAGGCGCACCTTGAAATCGTCGTAGGACGTCAGGAACAACCTGACCATCGAACTCTGTCCGCTGTCTTTCATGCCCCGAGGGCTCCTTGCTGCTGTGTGCATTCCATGCGTTTTCCTGATGAGTCCGGTACGAGAAGCAGGGTCACTGGCTGGCGCAATGAGCTGGGCGGCGAACGTTCGATCCTGAGGTGTTGCACGCTGTCCACCAGCGCCGCATCGCGCTGATCATTACCGCTGGAAGTGACCAGCCGACTGTGTTGCACCGCGCCATCGCGGCCGATCCACACTTGCAGCAACGCCCGATAACCGCCAGGGCGGGTCAAGGGCGACGCGCACAATCGACGCTCAATGGCCGATTGAATCGCCAGTGCATAGCTGCTGCCGACCTGACTGCTGCCACTGGCGGCGGCACCCGGCGGCAACGGCACTGGCGCAACTTGTGCAACCTGCAAGGTAAACGCATCCGCGCGCGCGTAACGCGCCATCAATCCGGTGCCGACAAGCAAGGTGTTCAAGGCTTGAGTAGCGGTTAAGCGGCCCTGAACCCCGATCGAACGCCGACCGCGCGTCAACTGGCGATCCACGAGCACCGCCATGCCGCTGCTGCGGCTGAACGCGTCGAGAGCACTGCTCAGCTCCTGCGCCGCAATGTCGTAGGTGTTCCAGGCCTGGGGCGGCGCGACTTCGGCGCGGGCCGGCATCAGCCACATCAACAGCCACAGGCACACCACGCCGCGCAACACGCTTCGAGCCCTGAACACTGAACCACGATGCCCGTCCCTGGCTCTGCCTCGCTGCACGGATGACGTACCCCTGAAAACCGTCATCCTGAGGGCTGTTTATGACTCTGGTGTGACGATCGGTGCAAAAAAACCATCACGGGGCGGTCAAGGGCTTTGCACTAGACTCAACCCCCAGAACGGCCCAACCGGGTCGGCCAGGAGGCCAGTGATGAAGCCGATAGTGAGTGGGGTGGCAGGCGTGCTGCTGATGGTGGGCGTGAGCGCGGTGCAGGCGGAACAACCGCCGGGGTGTGTCGAGGTCAGTGTCGGTGGCTACAAAGCGCCGGACTACGGCTGCCTGAGCCAGCAGATGGGCAACAACCCCGAGGGCGCGACGGCGGCGCAGAAGAATCAGGAGGCGATGAACGACCCGGTCAACAAGCGCCCGCCCAATCAGCTGGGGCTGGCCACGCCGGCGGCGACCAGTACGCGGATGGGCAATACCTTTGGCACGTCGGTGAAACCGCAACGGCCGGCGCCGACTGTCGGGACTTCCCCGTTGCTGATAGGCAAGTGAACTGGCCCTGCATTAGTGCTGAATTAAGCACAATCCTTGTGACAAGGGGCCTTTGTGGCGAGGGGGTTTGTCGGAATGCCGCATCACCCGGTTCGGCTGCGCAGCAGTCGTAAATCCAGTCCACTTAGTGGGCCGGGAAGAATGCAGGGGGCCGCTTCGCGACCCAACGGGGGCAAGCCCCCTCGCCACAAAAGCTCGCTCGCCACAAGGGTTGTCACTCAGGCCAAGCGATAATTTCAATCGCTGGGGGTTTGGCGGAAGCTCACGGCCAACCGATTCCAGCTATTGATCGTGGTCACGGCAACGGTCAGGTCCACCAGCTCACCTTCACTGAACTGCTCCCGCGCCAGCGCATAGACCTCGTCCGGGACGTGGCTTTCGGAGAGCAGCGTCACCGCTTCAGCCCAGGCCAACGCCGCCCTTTCCCGGGGGGTGAAGAAGCTGCTGTCGCGCCAGACCACAATCGAGTAAAGACGCCGATCCGTCTCGCCGAGGCGCCGGGCATCCACCGAGTGCATGTCGGTACAGAACGCGCAGCCATTGAGTTGCGAGGCGCGGATTTTGATCAGGTGCAGCAAGGCCGGTTCGATGCTCAGGTCGCTGGTCTACGCTTCCATGGCAATCATTGCTTTCATCGCTTTGGGCGAGGCGCTGTAGTAGTCCAGGCGGGGATTCATGGCAGAGCCTCGTAGCGCGGAAATAGGTGTATTCACGGCAGGCGCTGATGCGCAGGCGTTACAGATCCAATTCAACGAAAAATCCAGGGTCCATCCGGACTTAGGCCAATTCAGTCCTATTTGCCCACGCAACTTCTATGCGACGGCGCAATGGGGGTAATCTTGCGCGACCCACAGTCGCCTCAGGAGCCCCGCCGGTATGGAACTTCACGTTGTCATCAACGGCCGCAAGGACTTGGCAGGCCAGTTGTACCAACAACTGCGCAGCGCCATCGAAACCGGCCGACTGGCAGCCGGCACGCAACTGCCGCCCAGCCGCTTGCTCGCCGAGCAGTTGGGGATTTCGCGCAAGACCATTTCCGACACGTACTCGCAACTGACCTACGAAAACTTCCTGACCGGGGTGATCGGCAAAGGCACTTACGTCAACGCACGCCCGGCAAAAATCCAGCGCAAGCAGAGCCACTCGGAACTGGCCAGCAGCGAGGTCATCGAGTCCTGGCGCAATCTGCCGGTGTTCCTGCGTCACCCTACGCTGGAGGGTTCGCTGCGCTACGACTTTATCGGCGGCGCCACCAGCAAAGGCCAGTCCCCCCTGGACGACTGGCGGCGCTGCACCTCTCACGCGTTACGCCAGATTGCCGGTTCCAAGGGTTTCTACAGCCTGCCCGAAGGCCTGCCGGCGCTGCGTCATGCGATTGCCCGGCACATCGCGTTTTCCCGTGGGGTCAATTGCCAGGACGAAGACGTGGTGGTGTGCGACGGCGCCCAACAAGCCCTGGACCTGATAGCCCGAGTACTGATCCAGGCCGGCAGCCTGGTGGCGATGGAAGACCCGGGTTATCCGCCGGCTCGGCTGCTATTCGGCAGCCACGGCGCCACGGTGGTCGGGGTGCCGGTGGACGCCGAGGGCATTCAGGTCGACTTGATTCCCGACGGCACGCGGCTGATTTATGTCACGCCGTCTCATCAATTCCCACTGGGCATGCCGATGAGCCAGGCGCGTCGGGTCGCCCTGCTGGAACGGGCCTATGAGCTGGGCGCGATCATCATCGAGGACGATTACGACAGCGAATTTCGCTACGAAGGCCGGCCCACTGATTCGCTGCAAAGCATGGACGAGCGCGGCATCGTCGCCTACGTCGGCACGTTCTCGAAAACCCTGCTGCCAGAGCTGCGGCTGGGCTACACGATTCTGCCGCCCGCGATTCTCGAAGCGGTGATCCGCGCCAAGCAACTCACCGACCTGCACACCTCCACCCTGCCGCAATGGGCGCTGGCCAAATTCATCGCCGAGGGTTGCCTGCTCAAGCACATTCGCCGGTGCCACACGATCTACGCCGGGCGCCGCGAGCGGCTCCTGGCGCGCATGGCGGGTGATCTCTCACCCTGGTTTGAGGCCGTGCCGACTGTCGCCGGGTTTCACATGGTGGTGCTGTGCAAAGTGCCCATCGACATCCCGTTGATCATCGAACTGGCCAGAAAAGTCGAAGTCGGGCTCTATTCCATTGAAGGCTTTTTCTATCAGCAAGCACCGCGTGCAGGGCTGCTCATGGGGTTTGGCGCCGTCGAAACCCTGGACATCGACACCGCGCTGGACCGTTTGCGCGACATTTTGCGGCAGGTGGCCTGAGGCATTGGTCTGGGGCTTTATCCGGCGATTGGCTATTGGCGGTCCGGTGGTGCAGGCCTATTCTGCATGGGCGTTATCCCTCAATGAGCAGGATTCGTCCGGCCTGATTCAGGAGTGTGAGCAATGTCCAACGAAGTGATCAATACCGTACAGGTGCAGGCGGCGGCAGGCCGCTCGGAAGAACTGGGCAAGCAACTGCAAAAGATTGTCGAAACCCTGCGCGAACTTCCAGGCTGTGATTCCTATATGGTCGACCGCTGCCCCGAGGACGACAACCGCTGGACAGTCAGCGCCCGCTGGCAATCGGAGGCGGCGATGCAATCCCATTTCAACTGCCCCGAAGTGCAAGGCTTTATCGGCCTGATCGACAGCCGCCTGGCCAATGCCGTGGACTTCAACAGCTTTCCGATTGTGTAAACCTCTCCGACGCGTTCGCGAGCAGGCTCGCTCCCACATTTGATCGCATTCCTCTGTAGGAACTCGGTCACCTGTGGGAGCGAGCCTGCTCGCGAACGCGTCAATATTGCCACCTCACTTCTACGCCAGAAACCCGGGAATTGGTCCCCTCACCTTCCCGAAAATTGGCGGTTTTCGCGCCCCGGCCCGAGGCTTACTGTGGTCCCTGACAACTATCCCCCCAGGTGATCAACCATGAAAGCTTTGAGTTTACTCGCCGCCCTGGCCCTGACCGTTTCTGCTTCGGCCTTCGCCCACGGCCCTTCGGAAAAAGTCACGGTGTTGCAGGACGAGTTGCTGCAAAACGTGCCCGGCAAAAAGGCCATGATGATTGAGGTCGACTACAAGCCCGGCCAATCCTCCATCGCCCATAAACATGACGGCACAGCCATGGCGTACGTGCTGCAAGGCCAGGTGATTTCCCAGGTCAAGGGGCAGAAGGCGATCACCTACAAGACCGGTGAGTACTGGTATGAACCGGCCGGCTCCGAGCATCTGGTCTCAAAAAACAGTCAAGGGTCTTGATGTCAATTGCGTTGGCATAAATCATCGCAGGCTCAAGCGAAAATTCGGCGTTGTTCATCGACGAGAACAGCTGGATGTTAGGGAACGCCGCGTATTCCAGACGTCCTTGCACAACGTTACCGTTATAGTCGCCATCATTATCCCTGAGCACATGGATCTTGGTGCCGATCTCCTTGCCCACCTCGATGAACGTCTTGAACCCCACACCGCGCACTACGATGATATCGATCCCGTCCTGCTCAGGCAGTCGGTTATGTTTTCGCTGGTAGATTTTCTTGAGCACCAGTTCATCCGACGGCCCCTCGACCAGGATGACCTTGCCCGACAGTGCCACCCGCAAGGTGTCGTAGCCAGGGAGACGCTTGAGGGTCTTTACCACTTTGGGGTCTAGCGTGTGCAGCCTTTTGTACCCTGACTGCACAAGGCAAATCCTGTCGATACTCAGCTTGTTCAACACATACGAGCTGTGGGTGGTCAGGAACAGCTGCTTGTCGCCCCGCTGGGTTTCGATGTAGTGCACCAGCTTGTTCAGATTGGTGTGAGACAGATGGTTTTCGGGCTCCTCCATCATCACCAGATCGATGTCGTGGGATTTGTTCTGAATGGCCAGTTTGATCTGCACATTGCTCTGTTCACCCTTGCCTATGAAGTGAAACGGCACATCATCGACCTCAAGCTGCAGGCCGGTCTGTATGGAACCTGCTGGTAACGTACTTGCTGCAATGGTGAGCTTGCTATCAGTGATGAGGTGATCCGAATCAAGGCTGGCGTTAACCGTCTTGACCTCCCCGGAGTTGTTAAACACCTGCAGGTTTTCACGATAATTGAGGGTCAGCTTGACGAGCTCTTCCTTCGCCAACGCGGTGTTGAGGATGCTCGATATGTACTGGTTCTTCCCCATGGTGGGGTGGATGCGTGTGGGGTCGATGTACAGCGCCTTGAACTTCTTGGCTATCGGCTTTATCGGGTTCCAGCCGAAATCGAGCCATTCCACCTTATAGAACTCGATCGGAATGCTGGTGATGTTCGGCTTGGTCAGCAGGTGGCTCTCGTACACAGCCTCCAGCGACGGGTCGAAACAGGCTTGTACCACGACGCCCTGGGCGTCAGCCTTGAGGCTGTTGTTCGAGCCTCGGTACTCAGGCACACCGTCAATGTAGGCCTCAATGATCAGACTGGGCAGGTGCTTGGAGCTCAAGTCGGAGGCGAGAAACCGAGTGACTGCGTCTTGATTGAAAAGATCAGGGGAGAATTCGCCGTTGAAGGGCCGTCCGCGATGGTTGTAATTGAGCACAATTTCCATTGCTTCCAGGATTGTGCTTTTACCGGCATTGTTGTCGCCGACGAAAATATTGACGTCGTCGTTGAACTCTAGAAGTTCGTCGCGGAATTTTTTGAAGTTGATCAGCTTGATCGATTTAACGTGCACTCTAAATCCCTCTAGACATCGTCGTGATGGCGCATCGCCACGACGATAGAACGGTACCTTGGGTAGCGCCGGCTGTCCATATGACGAATGGCAACGAATACTAGCCTACGGAGAAGGTTGGCCCGAGTGCAAAGACCATAATCTCATCCCCTATTCAGAAGCTGCCTTAGTTGCATCGCCACCTTGCTTTTTTTCCATATATTGAACCAGACCTCATTGGTCTGCCCTGCCCCTAAGCTTTGAACGCATCCTCCGCCGCTGCGCCACCGCGCGGATGCGAAAGAGGCAGAAGAGGTCGCGCTCGATGAGGAAGAAAACGACTTCCGGGCGATCAACGGCCTTATTGACGCCATCAGGGGCTCCGGCTTCCTGCCTGCGCCTCTTTCACGTACCAATGGGGTGCCGGATGGCACCACCGTGGTATCGACCTACCTCGACGAGATACGCACCACAAGCACGGCAAAATTTCTTCCTATCATCACTCGGACACGCGTCGGCGAAAAGCACTTGGAAGTCTCCTGAGTGGATGCTCAGTATGGAAATGCTCCACGGTGGTTCGAGTACCGTGAGGGCCTGTGCAGGATCCAGACAACCGCGAAATTGCTGACGAAAGACGAGGCGCAGCAACGGGTCACACAAGTGCTACTCGCGCCCACGGCGGTAGCGACACGCCGCTGATGATCTACATGCATTCGGGCCTGAAGAAGATCTATCCCGTCTCACTGAAGGGCCAGGCAATTGACTCCCCAACCTTCCAAAGAAGGCCTAGGCCATCCGCGCGCCAAAGAACCTCTTACGAGAGGTGAGCTGATCTTAATTTGCAACCTTCAGGCACGAAGGTAGCGGACGCGACATGAAGTAAGTGGAGATGTAGGCTGCACTTCCCGCACACTTGGTTACTCCATGAGTACACTGACCTTCGAGTCCGCATCACCGCTTCCGACATGGACTACTCAGGTGATGGGTATCGCGTTCAGTTACACAGCTACTGCCCGCTGAAGGGGTACAAGCGGTGCCTCGCTCCATCCGACAGCATGTACTCCACGCGTAAGTCCTGCCGCCCAACAATCGCTGCCAACATAGGCCTCCCATCTCTCCGAGAGGCCGCAAGCTTCTGCCACTCGCTGATATCCAGGCCAGATGGCGTCGGATGATCTTCAGGGTGCGTGTGCCACTCCCCGACATACCTGACCAGCCCGTTGCTATCTCGCCACCGGCGTTCGGCGATGCCTTGATGGCCATCGAGCAAGCGCTCGAAAAAGTACTTCAGCCGACGATCCTTTGGCGTGGGTACCGTGGCCTCTAGGATCTCCAGGTGGATACCACGAACATGACCAAGCAGAATGCCGCCCGCCTCTGCGTCCTTCTCGCCTTGGATGTACCGCTCGAAGACTTCGATCACCTGTGGAGCGAAATACACAAGCCGTTCGCTGGCTGGATCTTTCCAGGCGTTTATGAACCGCATGCGGGGCACCCTGGTCGTGGAAGGATCGTGACATCCCCCGTGGCAGGATCATGCGCCCGGCTGATGACGCGAGTGGATAAGGGAGCCCACAACGTGGCCCCTACCCAAGCCAAAGCAGCATCCAGGCCTAACGCTGCTGCCTGAACAGACACCGATGCAGGGTACGCCACGTACTGTCCCTCACAGCCTCCTCCAGCGAGGATCGGACGCACACCTCCGGCTACTGAAAGGAACCGCTGCTCGGCTTCGTAATCGCATAAGCAGCGGTAACAGCCCTCAGACCGATGCTGCTTGAGAAGCGCCCGCACTGCCTCACCAGAACCTTCAATCCAGACATGAAGGAGCGGAGTCTGCCATCCGCCATTCGGCAGACTACCATTCGCTTGTTGACCAGCCAGCCAGTTCCCGAGGCCCTGCTCACCGGTCGCATCGATGATCAGGTCGAACCCTGCAAGGTTGACCGAAAAGGCGTCCTCCGGGAGGGCCCTGACGTTTGCTGAGGGCATCCCGATTTTCAACTCTGTGACTAACCCTTGCGCCTTGTTCAGTTCTAACCGATTGGCGCCGAGTCGGTGACGTCCGATATTCCCAGGAGCAAGCTTCTGATTGTCGATCAGTTGCAACTCACCACCGCCCGTGCCGGCACCCGCCTTAACCAGCAAGTCCGCAAGGTAGCCGCCAATGGTTCCGCAGCCAACCAACGCAATCTTCTTGCCTGCGAGCGTTTTCTGCCCGGGAATGTTGCGCCCTACAATATATCGATCGTCCATCCTGACCATCTGCATCAACTCAATAGGCGCTTCGAAGATAGGAGTACCCTGATCCGCCTTGGATGTGCGTTTGTATTTCTGAAGATCTGTCACGAGAAACCCATACTGGATCGTAGGTGCGTCAATAACTACGACAATGGCTTGCTTGTCAGCACGGTAGGCCTTGATGATTCGGGCCAGGATCTTCCGGCGACATGGAGGATCCAGTTTCGATTGCCAGTCTAGAAGTTCACCGACAGTCTTTGGCGGCCAGGCACCAATCAAAGGACGAGGAGGAACCTTCGTCGTGATTTTTGCCGTGACTCCAAGGAGCGCCTCGACGCGACCTGCTCGGTAAGCAAACTTTGATTCTGCGCGTGCCAGATCATCGGTGAAAACGAGCCCCTGCCCTTTACCCAGACTCAGCGCCGCAACTTCGCCTGATTCAGGCCTCTCGATGTCGGTGTAGCAGTAGTCACCACGCCAGAACGCGAAGAACTCCTCCTCCAGATCATCCACCCGCTCTTTGGCCATGATCTGATCGAGAACGACCGCCGCCCGCTTCAGGGCAGCGATCGTTTGGCTGATAGGTCTGTACATGTCAAACACGACTGTCCCCTCCGCTACATAGCAAAGAAAACCATCCGGCCCAACATGCGGCGCAAAAGGAAGCAGAAGCTCCGACAACGGATGCTGGAGAATGATCGTCGGGAACGAACGAAGCTCGCGGTCAATGAATACGTCGCACGGCACCAAACCAAAGCGCGTCTCCAGCGCGCCTTCCACTGCCAGGTAGCCCGAAACGTCCTGGGATTTCTTACGACGGAATCCCAGGGGCTTAATTGATTGCAGCAGCTGAGGGATCACCATTGACCATCAACCCGACTTCGAACGTTTCAGCATTTCCAGTTCGCCGGGCTCCGGATCAACAGCCGCCATCGCCGCTGGCAGCGCTGCCACAGGCTTGTCATCAATCAGATCCGGCCGGTTCGGGAAACGATCACCCAACATCTCCCGCATCCAGCGACAAGCTGACACCTTTGCCTCAGAGCTCGCGTTGATCGCAGCATCAAGGTACTTCTCGAACGTTTCAAACTTCTCCGCCGCCGCTTGGAGCTCATCCTCGGACATCGCGGCCGTGAGGTAAACCTTGGAATCAATCGGGCTTAGAACGCCATCTCGCAGGGCCTTTGGGATGCCCCTCACTACGTTGAGCAGTGCCTGGTCATCGCGCTTGCTCTCGAGTTCGAAGAGTGGGCAGGCGGCCGCCATCAGCAGAATTGAACTAGGCCCTTTATCATCCCAGTGCTGATCACGGAATCCCTTAATGTAGCGGATCACCCGGCGCAACTGTTCGCCCTTGTCCTGCACCTCCAACTCGAACCACTCCTTCATCGCCAGAGGGTCGGACTTGATCCAGCCACGATCGCACGCGAGCAAGATCTTGTCGGACGGGAGCTTCTTCCAGCTCTGGGTGGCGGCAGTGGCATTGATACCGTCCATGACTGGAACGCCACGCGCTTCCATACCCGCCTTCAAGAGCATGTACTGCACATCAGGGATCGCATAGAGCGGCAGGTCGATATGTGCGTAAGTCGAGATCACGACCCGCATGCAGTTGGGTTTGCGCTCCAGCGACCAACCGTTGACGTCGCACAACGGCTTCAGCACCTCGCGCACCGCATCAAAGAAGTCATCAATCGCCAGGTGGGGCTTTTCCTCCTCCTTCATGATGCTCAGCGGTAGGTACACCCCGTCGTCAACATCAGACTGTTGCGGCGGAGTCTGGCACGGGCGATTCAGCGTCTTGTACGCCCAGGAGCCTTGGATGTAAAACTTCGGCTCACACGTCTCACCTTCGTAACCTTGGTCCCGCAAGGCTTGGGGTAGGCCATCACGTAGTGCTTGGCGAATGTCCTTCCGCGCCGCGTCGATCTTCTGCTTCTCGTCGGTCGTGAGATCCAGGGACTTCAGAAATGTCGGGTGATCGGCGACGGTTCCGTCGCCATCGGGACGGTCTTTGGTGGTGTACAGCAAGGGGCTCAGGTTGGGCATGAAACATCTCCAGTCGATGGCTAGTGAGCACCGTGCCTGTCTTCATGCTAACCCTCGCGATGGGAACCCTTTCCCAAGAACCAACCTCTTCCGTGCTGCCACAAACCGGCAATGGATTCGTAGCCAAATAGCGCGCAACTGTAGCGAAGCGGACACAAGCTGGATCCAATACTGCCAGACACCTACATCTTGTGCAATACATGGGGCAACATAGGCAAAAAACACCACATATTGTGTAATCGCCACACGTTGGCTGTACTAGGTTGTGGCTGAGACCCTGAGAGCAATGCGCTGGGAGCAGCACCTTGATTATGACGGCTTCAGGCGAAGTGCCGATAACCGAATGCTCCCGGCAACCCCACAGTTCGCTACTGGAATCCGCCCCTGTTAAGGAGGGAGCTCCAGCCGAGCGCCTCCCCCTCGAAAAGTGCTTCGAATAGGCGCCAGAAAGAGAGGGGTAACCAAATTTTATGATCGGCCCAACCAAGCTGGCCTGGCGAAGGCGCCAAGGCAGCGACTAACTCACTTCAGTCGCTCAAAGAAAATCATACCCGCTGTATTCAAGCCCTTGTTCCAGTTCCGATTCGTCCAGTACTCCCCATCAAGAGTTACCCCCCCATTCTCGTCATGAACCTCCACTCGCGCCGAACCATGATGGCAGCCGCTATCCGTTACCTCCGGATTCCGGGTGACGTTAAGGTATGAGTAGTTGAGTTCAATGGTTCCGTGCTCTGGATCGCGCCGTACGCCCACGATCGTAGTGCTCGACTTTGAGTACTTATCATCAGACTCAAACTTCATCCGCACGCTGAACAGGCGGGATGTGATGGTGACCTTGCCCTGCTTGTCGAAAAGCGCATCGCCAGCCGGTTGCCCCGTTAACTGCCTGACCACATTCCAGTTCGACCGGATGGTTACCAGCCAGTCTCCATCAATGGGAGGGAAAAACTTCCGGACCAAGGGCAGCTTGCAGATCCAGGGGAACATAGGTGTCTGACCCACGCCAAGCAGGACAACCGTTGCAACACCTACCGCTACTTTGGCTACAGACCAAAAAGCTGAAAAGTCACTGAACACCTCAGGCAGGCGCCAGAAGCTCAGCACCCCGAAAACGATGAAGCACAATAGGGCGAAGTAACCGAGACATTTTTGAATACCAAGCACCTGATACATGAACACACCTCTGCAACAAGCCAGCAGCCACAGTACACCGTTATGCATAACTGGCGCACACTCTGGGGGGCATTATAGAGCGGTTTTTTTGTGTGCCAGCAGCCTTCCAATACCGCCACATTCCTGACTCGATCGGGAGGGCCGCAAGCGTCCTGCCAAGTCACCTTGCGTGACTCAGGCAAGCATCCGCCGATGCGGCAGCAACTGGCTCACTCCCCCGTTCCGTCGGCAGCCGCGTCAGCACATCTTTGAGGTAGGCATAAGGATCATGCCCATTCATGCGCGCCGTCTGGATCAAACTCATGTTCACTGCCGCACGTTTGCCGCTGCGTAACGAGCCAGCGAACAACCAGTTCGAACGTCGCCCACGGCCGGATCTGGTTTTCGACTGCGTTGTTATCTGTGGGCACAGCGCCATCCTCGGCATAGCGAGTCAGTGCAGCCCAGCGCTTGAGGCTGTAATCCAGAGCTTTGGCGATAGCCGACCCTTCGGGCACAAGATCGCGCGGGGCCAACATCCAGGTATGCAGTGCGCTGAGGATGGGTGCCGCTTTTTCCTGGCGTATTCGCCAGCGATCTTCGTTGGTCATCCGCTCGTCGTTCTCAAACTAAAAGTCCCCCCTAACCGGCAGTCTGCCTGTAAGGCGGGCCCATGTAGTGGAAGGTATGGGCGCGATCGTATCGTTCGGCGCATTCAAGCCAAAATAAGTTTTCAACATAGGTGCCGGACTGGCGCTGCCAGGCAGCCGAGAGGTTTTCCTCGATACGCAATAGGTTAATGGCCAGGCCGGTGGTGGCGGTGCCGAATGTCTGCCCGGTGACCTTGGCCTGCGAAGGTATGATGCTGCAGGTAGAAAAATCGCGCGGCGCGTTGGATGTCGGTGAGGGTTTCGAGGCGGGTCATCTTCTTACTTACACCAAAACTCGCGCGAAGCAGTGCCAAAGATATCGCTAGCTCACACGAAGCTACCTAGATCCAGAATATCCGTGGGAGTAAATGTGGGAGTATTTTTTCAGACATGAAAAAGCCCAACCGGTGAAGATTGGGCCAAGGCATTGAAAAATATGGTCGGGACGGAGTGATTCGAACACTCGACCCCTAGCACCCCATGCTAGTGCGCTACCGGACTGCGCTACGCCCCGACTAGGCGTGAAACTCGTTTCGCTTCTCACGAAACCGCTCAAGAATATATCGCAAGCTTTTGAAAACTGGAAGTATTTAAAAGCAGAAATTTATTTCTTGAGCACCACCAGAACATCTTCCAGTTCGGCGATCATCTGGCGGATCATTTGCTTGTATTGGGTGGTGTCGTCTTTGGCTTCATCACCGGAAAGACGCAGGCGCGCTCCGCCGATGGTGAACCCCTGATCATACAGCAACGCGCGGATCTGCCGGATCATCAGCACATCCTGGCGCTGATAATACCGACGGTTTCCGCGGCGTTTGACAGGGTTGAGTTGAGGAAACTCCTGCTCCCAATAGCGCAGCACATGCGGTTTTACCGCACAGAGCTCGCTGACTTCACCGATGGTGAAGTAGCGTTTGCCTGGGATGACGGGGAGCTCGTCGTTATGACTTGGTTCCAGCATAAGCCTCAACTCGGGCCTTCAACTTCTGCCCTGGACGAAAGGTGACCACACGGCGAGCC
Organism: Pseudomonas sp. H11T01; assembly: GCF_048515765.1. NCBI lineage: Bacteria > Pseudomonadati > Pseudomonadota > Gammaproteobacteria > Pseudomonadales > Pseudomonadaceae > Pseudomonas > Pseudomonas sp. H11T01. Next base: position 58,157 of record NZ_JBLYED010000031.1, read on the forward strand.
GTGATCGGGATTTCTTCTCCCGTTTTCGGATTGCGGCCAGGCCGCTGGCGTTTGTCCCGAAGGTCGAAGTTACCGAAACCGGATAACTTTACCTGTTCGTTGTCTTCAAGAGCGTGCCTGATTTCTTCAAAGAACAGTTCGACCAATTCCTTGGCCTCCCGTTTATTCAGGCCCAGCTCTTCATACAGACGTTCCGCCATTTCAGCTTTCGTCAGAGCCCCCATACGTCACTTCCTTAGCGTGGCGTTCAACCTTTGTTCAAGCGAGGTGAGGATGTTTTGCGTCGTGGTATTCACCTCATCGTCATTAAGAGTGCGCGATGGATGCTGCCAGGTCAAGCCGACTGCAAGGCTTTTTCTATGCGGATCAATGCCTTTACCCTGATACACGTCAAATAGCCTGAGGTCTGTCAGCCACTCGCCTGCATTTTCACGGATTACATCCAGTACGGCACTGGCTGCAACGTCTTTGTCGGCCAGCAATGCCAAGTCACGACGCACTTCAGGAAAGCGCGACAACTCGCTGAATTTAGGCATTTTGCCCAATGCCACTTCGGCCAGAACCAGCTCGAAAACGAAAACTGGACGGTCGAGACCGAGGGTTTTCGACAATTCAGGGTGGATAGCGCCAACGTAACCTACTTCGCGACCATCACGCTCGATGCGCGCGGTTTGACCCGGGTGCAACGCAGGGTGTTTACCCGGCACGAAGGTGAATGCATCCAGTGCACCGGCGAAGCCCAGCACTGCTTCCACATCGGCTTTGACGTCGAAGAAATCCACGACATCGCGACCTTGAGCCCAGCCTTCCGGCAGACGGCTACCGCACACCACACCGGCCAGCATCGGCTCTTGCTTCAGACCTTCCAGCTGACCGACAAAGCGCAGGCCGCTTTCGAACAGGCGCACGCGATCTTGTTGACGGTTCAGGTTGTGCTGAAGCGCCTTGACCAGACCTGGCCACAGGGACGAGCGCATAGCGGCCATGTCGTTCGAAATCGGGTTGGCCAGCAGCAGCGGTTCGACGCCTGGATTAAACAGCTCGAACTGTTTCGGATCGATGAAGCTGTAGGTGATCGCTTCCTGGTAACCACGGGCCACCAGCAGACGGCGCAGCTCAGGCAGATCGCTACGAGCTTCAGCCTTGGCTTGTGGCGCCAGACGGGCTTGCGGATAGCGAACCGGCAGACGGTTGTAGCCGTACAGACGGGCCAGCTCTTCAATCAGATCGACTTCAAGGCTGATATCGAAGCGAAAGCTTGGTACCTCTACCTGCCACTGCCCTGCCCCATCGGCAGAAATTGTCAGGCCCAAAGCGCTGAGCAGACGCTCGACTTCGGCCAAATCCATTTCCATACCCAGCATCTGGGTGATGCGCTGGGCACGCAGAGTGATCGGTGCGATCGACGGCAGGTGCTGCTCGCTGACGGTTTCGATGATCGGACCGGCTTCGCCGCCAGTGATTTCCAGCAGCAGGCCTGTGGCGCGCTCCATGGCTTCACGGGCCAGTTGCCAATCCACGCCACGCTCATAGCGGTGCGAAGCATCGGTGTGCAGGCCATAGGAACGCGCTTTGCCAGCGACCGCAATCTGGTCGAAGAAAGCACTTTCCAGGAATACATCGCGAGTGGTCTCGGACACGCCGCTGTGCTCGCCACCCATCACACCGGCAATGGCCAAGGCGCGGGAGTGGTCGGCAATCACCAGCGTATCGCTACGCAGGGTGACTTCCTGACCGTCGAGCAGAACCAGCTTCTCGCCTTCTTCGGCCATGCGCACGCGAATGCCGCCATTGATTTCGGCGAGATCGAAAGCGTGCAGCGGTTGACCCAGTTCCAGCATCACGTAGTTGGTGATGTCGACGGCAGCGTCGATGCTGCGTACGTCGGCACGACGCAGACGCTCGACCATCCACAGCGGCGTAGACTTGGACAGATCGACGTTACGGATAACGCGACCCAGGTAACGTGGGCAAGCAGCCGGTGCCAGAACTTCAACCGAGCGCACTTCATCGTGCAAGGCTGGAACGGTGGCAATTACCGGGCGTTTGACTTCGGCAGCGTAGAGCGCGCCGACTTCACGGGCCAGACCGGCCAGGGACAGGCAATCGCCACGGTTCGGGGTCAGGTCGACCTCGATGCTGGCGTCGTCCAAACCCAGGTACTCGCGAATGTCCTGACCTACTGGTGCATCGGCCGGCAATTCCATCAGCCCGTCGTTGCCTTCACCGACTTGCAGCTCGGCTTGCGAGCACAGCATGCCGTTGGATTCGACGCCACGCAGCTTGGCTTTCTTGATCTTGAAGTCGCCTGGCAGTTCGGCACCGATCATGGCGAACGGAATCTTCAGGCCCGGGCGTACGTTAGGCGCACCGCACACGACCTGAAAGGTCTCCGTGCCGTTGCTGACCTGGCAAACGCGCAACTTGTCGGCGTCCGGGTGTTGCTCGGTGCTCAGCACTTCGCCCACTACCACGCCGCTGAAAACACCGGCGGCCGGCGTTACGCTATCGACCTCAAGACCGGCCATCGACAGACGAGCAACCAGCTCGTCGCGACTTACCTGCGGGTTTACCCAACCACGCAGCCATTGTTCACTGAATTTCATCCTGCTCTCCTAAAGATTCGTTACGGGCGTGCGACCTAGCGAAATTGCGCAAGGAACCGCAAGTCGTTGTCGAAGAACAGGCGCAAGTCATTCACGCCGTAACGCAGCATGGCCAGACGCTCAACGCCCATGCCGAAGGCAAAGCCCGAGAACTCTTCCGGGTCGATCCCGGACATACGCAACACGTTCGGGTGAACCATGCCGCAGCCCATGACTTCCAGCCAGCCAGTCTGCTTGCAGACACGGCAGCCTTTACCGCTGCACATCACGCATTCCATGTCGACTTCGGCGGATGGCTCGGTGAACGGGAAGTACGAAGGACGGAAACGCACGGCCAGTTCTTTTTCGAAGAACACCCGCAGGAACTCTTCGATTGTGCCTTTCAGGTCGGCGAAATTGATGTCGCGATCAACCAGCAGGCCTTCGACCTGGTGGAACATCGGCGAGTGGGTGATATCGGAGTCGCTACGGTACACACGGCCTGGGCAGACGATGCGGATCGGCGGTTGTTTCGATTCCATGGTGCGGACCTGTACCGGCGAGGTATGGGTGCGCAGCAACATGTTGGCATTGAAATAGAAGGTGTCATGCATCGAACGGGCCGGGTGATGGCCTGGGATATTGAGCGCTTCAAAGTTGTGGTAGTCGTCTTCGACCTCAGGGCCTTCGGCGATACCGTAGCCGATGTGGGTGAAGAACTGTTCGATACGTTCCAGAGTGCGAGTGACCGGATGCAGACCACCCGAGGTCTGACCACGGCCAGGCAGGGTCACGTCAATGGACTCGGCAGAAAGTTTGGCGGCTAGATCAGCCTCTTCAAACAACGCCTTGCGCGCATTGAGAACCTCTGTGACACGCTCCTTGGCAACGTTGATCAGGGCACCGACCTGCGGACGCTCCTCTGCCGGCAAATTCCCCAGGGTCTTCATCACCTGAGTCAATTCGCCCTTTTTACCAAGGTAGTGAACCCGGATTTGCTCCAGGGCATTGATATCTTCAGCGCTTTGCACAGCCTCTAGTGCTTGAGAGACCAGCGCATCCAGGTTTTCCATGTACAGACTCCAGATACAAAATAGGGGAAGAGCTTAAAGGCTCTTCCCCTATTTATGACGTTTAACACCTAAGCCCACAGAGGTGAGCCCGGGTGACTGTCGGGGGTACTTAAGCCAAGGTGGCTTTAGCTTTCTCGACAATCGCAGCAAACGCCGCTTTTTCGTTCACTGCCAGATCAGCCAGAACCTTACGGTCGATCTCGATGGACGCTTTTTTCAGGCCGGCGATGAAACGGCTGTAGGACAGACCGTTGATACGAGCACCAGCGTTGATACGAGCGATCCACAGAGCGCGGAACTGACGTTTTTTCTGACGACGGTCACGGTAGGCGTATTGGCCAGCCTTGATTACCGCTTGCTTGGCAACACGGAATACGCGTGAGCGCGCGCCGTAGTAGCCTTTAGCAAGTTTCAGAATTTTTTTGTGACGCTTACGGGCAATGACGCCACGCTTTACACGAGCCATGAGTTACTTCCTCTATTCTTAACCAAAAATTAGCAAAGGCGCAGCATGCGCTTGACTTTTGCAACGTCGGACGGATGCAGCAAGCTGCTACCGCGCAGTTGACGCTTACGCTTAGTCGACATTTTGGTCAGGATGTGGCTCTTGAAAGCGTGCTTGTGCTTGATACCGTTAGCAGTTTTCAGAAACCGCTTAGCAGCACCACTTTTAGTCTTCATCTTTGGCATGTTCGGATACTCCGCATTCAGTTGATAAACATAATCGCAAGGCCTGCCGTGCCCTGGTGATTACTTCTTCTTTTTCGGGGCGATGACCATGATCAGTTGGCGTCCTTCCATCTTAGGATGCTGTTCGACCGAACCGTACTCGAGCAGGTCAGCTTCAACCCGCTTGAGGAGTTCCATCCCCAGCTCCTGGTGGGCCATCTCACGACCGCGGAATCTCAACGATACCTTGGCCCTGTCCCCGTCACTCAGGAAACGTACCAGGTTGCGCAGTTTTACCTGGTAATCCCCTTCCTCCGTCCCTGGACGAAACTTGATTTCTTTAACCTGAATCTGCTTCTGGTTTTTCTTCGCTGCAGCTACCTGTTTCTTCTTTTCGAAGATCGATTTGCCGTAGTCCATCACGCGGCAAACAGGCGGTATTGCGTCGGCAGAAATTTCCACCAAATCCAGTTTGGACTCTTCAGCAATACGAAGCGCTTCATCAATCGAGACGATGCCAATCTGCTCGCCGTCAGCGCCAATTAACCGAACCTCGCGTGCCGAGATATTCTCGTTGATCGGGGCTTTCGGTGCAGCTCGTTTATCTTGTCTCATTTCACGCTTAATAATAATTACTCCGAATCTGGGCGACCACGCCGGGAAACCGCTTGCGCGAGGAACTCAGCGAACTGGGCGACGGGCATCGAGCCCAGGTCAGCACCTTCACGAGTACGCACAGCGACAGTCTGCATCTCGACTTCCCGATCTCCGATAACCAAGAGATAAGGAACCTTGAGCAAAGTATGCTCGCGGATTTTAAAGCCGATCTTTTCATTTCTCAAGTCAGACTTGGCACGAAATCCGCTTTGATTGAGAGTTTTTTCAACCTCAGCGGCAAAATCTGCCTGTTTATCAGTGATATTCATGATCACTGCCTGAGTCGGAGCCAGCCACGCAGGGAACGCGCCCTCGTAATGCTCGATCAGGATGCCGACGAAACGTTCGAAGGAACCGAGGATCGCCCGGTGCAACATAACCGGGTGCTTGCGACTGTTGTCTTCGGAGACGTATTCGGCTCCCAGACGGATCGGCAGGTTAAAATCGAGCTGCAGGGTACCACACTGCCAGACGCGACCAAGGCAATCTTTCAGCGAGAACTCGATCTTCGGACCGTAGAAAGCACCCTCGCCCGGCTGCAGATCGTACGGCAGGCCCGCGCTGTCAAGGGCTGCGGCCAGTGCAGCTTCGGCGCGATCCCACAGCTCGTCGGAACCGACGCGTTTTTCCGGACGAGTGGACAGCTTCAGCTCGATGTCCTTGAAGCCGAAATCGGCATAGACATCCAGGGTCAGCTTGATGAACGCAGCAGACTCGGCCTGCATTTGCTCTTCGGTGCAGAAGATGTGTGCGTCATCCTGAGTGAACGCACGCACTCGCATGATGCCGTGCAAGGCACCCGACGGCTCGTTACGGTGACAGGCACCGAACTCGGCCAGGCGCATCGGCAGCTCACGGTAGCTCTTCAAACCCTGATTGAACACTTGCACGTGGCAAGGGCAGTTCATCGGTTTGATTGCGTAATCGCGGCTTTCCGACTCAGTGGTGAACATGTTCTCGGCGTAGTTGGCCCAGTGCCCGGATTTCTCCCAGAGGCTGCGATCAACGACCTGCGGAGTCTTGATCTCCAGGTAGCCGTTTTCGCGCTGAACCTTGCGCATGTACTGCTCGAGCACCTGGTACAGGGTCCAGCCATTCGGATGCCAGAAAACCATGCCCGGCGCTTCTTCCTGGGTATGGAACAGGCCAAGGCGCTTCCCGAGCTTGCGATGGTCGCGCTTTTCGGCTTCTTCAATACGCTGGATATAGGCTGCCAGTTGCTTCTTGTCTGCCCAGGCCGTGCCGTAAACGCGCTGCAGTTGCTCGTTTTTGGCATCGCCACGCCAGTAGGCGCCGGACAGTTTGGTCAGCTTGAATGACTTCAGGAAGCGCGTGTTCGGCACGTGCGGGCCGCGGCACATGTCGACGTATTCTTCGTGATAGTACAGGCCCATGGCCTGTTCATTCGGCATGTCTTCGACCAGACGCAGCTTGTAATCTTCGCCGCGGGCAGTGAACACGTCGATCACTTCGGCACGCGGAGTGACTTTCTTGATGACGTCGTAATCTTTCTCGATCAGCAGATTCATACGCTGTTCGATGGCCACCAGATCGTCCGGAGTGAAAGGACGCTCGTAGGCGATGTCGTAATAGAAGCCTTCATCGATGACCGGACCGATGACCATCTTCGCCGTTGGGTACAGCTGCTTGACCGCGTGGCCAATCAGGTGGGCGCAAGAGTGGCGAATGATCTCCAGCCCCTCTTCATCCTTTGGCGTGATGATTTGCAGAGTCGCGTCGCTGTCGATCACGTCACTGGCGTCGACCAGCTTGCCATTGACCTTGCCGGCAACGGTGGCCTTGGCCAGACCGGCACCAATGGATGCGGCGACTTCGGCTACGGAAACCGAATGATCGAATGAACGTTGACTGCCGTCGGGAAGAGTAATAGTTGGCATGGCGCCTCCTCTCCTAGTGGTGACCCCTACCAAAGGTCACGTGGGTTGGGATGAGCCAGTACAAGATTCGGTCCAGGCCATTCAATAACGAACGCCTGCCTTACAGCGGCAGGAGCCTTGCGGCCAACCGGAAAACCGAACCAGAGTGACTGGAGTTCAAATCAGAATTATCAAGGCGCTGACCGCTACGGGACGAAATGTCATCCGAAGCCTGAAAACACCCAAGCCGGGCATGCTAGCACAGATGAACGGTCATCGCGCCGCGCTGCCCTGCAGCTGACGTAAATCGCCTGATTTTGTGCAAGAGTGCTGAACTTGAACTGTATTTTAAGTCTCAGATAGACATAGAACTGACCGCAACACTGACTACAAGGAGCATTCCAGCATGCGTCTGAACCGTTTTTTCGCCATTGCCGCGCCCATCATCATGCTACTGCCGCTGACAGCCCACGCGGAATGGCCGAAGGAAACGCGCAATAAGTACATGGCCCAATGCACCCAGGCCGCAGGCTCCCAGCCAGGCATCAGCCCGGCATCCGCCAAATCGCATTGCGCATGTGGCGCTGACAAGATTGCCTCGTACCCGGCAAAAGATCTCAAGGCACTGATGGATAACAAGGCCAGCGTAGATCTGCAAAACAAAGCGCTGGCTGCGATTTCCACTTGTAAGGTGCAAAAAAAGTAAGCTCCCGAAGACACATCCGACCGCTTCCGGGCCGGTAAAGGGACCTTAAAAAGAGGTTTTTCGTACAATTTACGCAGGTTTTACAGCTTTTTTTATTGCTTTTATTTTCGCCTGAAAGCCCTTTAAACCGGGGCTTTCAGGGACTCAAAGCGTCAAAGAAAGTACGACAAATGGGCAAACAGCGCGTCCGGGGGGCTCCCAAGCCGAACATTTCGACTATGATACCCCGGTGTGCCCAGTTGGCCTGAGCAGCACAGCACTACTGAAAATATATGTTTCTTGGAGATACACCATGTCTAATCGCCAAACCGGCACCGTTAAATGGTTCAACGATGAAAAAGGCTTCGGCTTCATCACTCCTCAAGGTGGCGGTGACGACCTGTTCGTACACTTCAAAGCTATCGAAAGCGACGGTTTCAAAAGCCTGAAAGAAGGCCAGACCGTTTCCTTCGTGGCTGAGAAAGGCCAAAAGGGTATGCAAGCTGCACAGGTTCGCGCTGAGTAATTCTGCGCGTTCTAAAAAAACCCCGTCCACGTGACGGGGTTTTTTATGCGCCGAGTTTTTTATGTGCTGAAGAAAAGCCGGAAGCAATCAGCCGCAGTTGACGCGAGTGATCACCAGGTTTGCATCGGTGTTGAGATTCAGGCGATCGGAGCGGTATTCCAGCGTCACCATATCGTTCGGCTTGAGGAATCGCGCGTTCTGCGCGCCTGAACGCGCGCGAGCTTGCTCCAGAAGCTCAGGCGAGGCCTTCTTGCCAATGGCGAATTCGGCGGCTTTTGACTCACAGCGGCTGTTTCCTGTCTCAGTAGCCACAGGGTCTTTTGTCGCCTGCGAAGTGCTGCACCCCGTCAAAATGAATGCAGCTAACAAGGTACCGAATGACGCGAGCTTCCAAGGCATGAAGCCTCCTTTTCAAAAATAGACAGAGATCGTGCGACAGCCATTTTGGCTTTTGGTTTCAAGGAAAACTGGCACTCGGCCTCCCCTTGACTCCAGACGGCGGCAAGTCTGCCTCAGCACTGAGGCAGTGTTCACTGCGCAATCGTGACTGAATGTGAGCAATGATCAGTAGACGTCGATGTAGTCGAAAGGAGGATTGGGCCAATTCTGCTTCAATGCGTTGTAAATCTGCATAACCCAAACCGCATCACTGGCAGCTACCGCTCCGACGTAGCCAGATCCCTTTGCCCAGGTTTCCAGACGAAACAAGAGACCTTCAATATCCGTACCGCCCACGACACCTGAAGAAATGTAGGCCATACCGGCCTTGGTGACCCGTAACTGGGTATGCGTATCATCGCTGGCCGAAGCCAGCAACTGGCGCACAGCCTCGAGCGTCAAGCCGTCAGGAGTGCTTAAATCGATCTGCAAAGTGCTTTCCTTGAAAATCATCAAAGCCCAAGTGTCGCATAGCCCTCCCCTCATGCCTAAGTCTGGGTGCCAAAAGCCTCGCAAGATGTTTAACTCAGCACAGCCCAAACCACTCGGATAGACGACCAGACATTGGGCGGCCTATTCAGACTTCGCGAGTTCATCATGACAACCGTAAGCATTGACGCTGACATCAAAGCCAAATGGCCTCAAGGCCATTGCTCCTACAGCCCTGGCAGCCCTGAAGAACTGGCGATCATCGGCATCGACCTGTTGGTCAAAGAGCTGGGAACGCAGGCTGCCCAGGCGTTTATCACACAGATATTCGAAAAATACCCAAGCGACCATATGGGTGCGCCCCACATGGAAAGGGAGTAACAACCCCACGGGCTGGCACCTGTGGGACTAAAGCTTATTTGAGGCGAGCGAGACGCTCCGTCAGCAAGTCGAAGAAGCCTTGGGCATCGCCGCTCTCAACCCAGAAAACGTTCTTTTCCTGCTTCAGGCCGTCGTACCAGTCGACGATGGTCTGACCAAAGGTCGGGCCTTCGCGGCTGTCGACCACCATGTTTACCTGGCGACCGGTGAACAACTGCGGTTTGAGCAGATAAGCGATCACCGTGGCGTCATGCACTGGGCCGCCCGGGATGCCGTAGTGCTCCATATCGCCTTTGACGTACTCGTTGAGGATATCGCCCACCACTTTGCTCGCATTGTTGCCTAGCGCCGCGATCTGCTTCAGACGTGCGTCACTGGTCAGCACCTTATGGGTCACGTCCAGCGACAGGTAGGTCAGCTTGACGCCGCTTTTGAGGACCACTTCAGCAGCCTGCGGGTCAGCAAACAGATTGAATTCAGCGACCGGAGTGATATTGCCGCCGTTGAAGTGCGCACCTCCCATGACCACCACTTCCTTGATGCCCAAGGTAATGTCCGGCGCCTGAATCAGCGCCAGCGCCAGATTGGTCTGCGGACCCAGCATGGCAATGGTGATGCTGTGGGGTTTGGCTGCACGCAACGTGTCGATCAGGTAATTGACCGCACTCCCCTTGGCCAACCCTTCTTTGGGTTCGTGCACCATTACACCCGAAAGACCTTCCTTGCCGTGAATATTCTCGGCATAGATCGGCGTACGCAACAAAGGCTTCGGCGCACCCGCGTATACCGGCACGTCTTCGCGCCCTGCCCACTCACGGGCCAGCCGTGCGTTACGTGAGGTCTTGTCCAGTCTTACATTACCGGCTACGGTCGTGAGCGCGCGAATGCTCAGCTCCTCAGGCGAAGCCAGGGCAAACAACAAGGCAACGACGTCATCGGCCCCCGGATCGGTGTCGATGATCAAATCGATTTTTTCCGCCGCCTGGGCGCTTGTCGCGGTGATCAATGACAAAAGCAGCAAACTCCGGATCGGTGTTGCAGTATCTGAGCATAGCGGTACATAGCGCACTCCTTGTGCGTGACAAACCCGAGGTTGGATACAGCGATCTAAAACGTGACTCCCGCGACCAGAACAATGTTGCAGTACGGCTGACATTCGCCGGTACGAACAATCGCACGCGCTTGTCGGCTGAGGGTTTTGAATGCGTCATGACTCAGCAACGTGCGCTGACCCAATGCAGCTTTGGCCGTCAGCTCGTCAATCACTTGAAGCGTGGGAGGTTGCTTGAGCAGGATTTCTTCGGCCAGCACATGGCTTTCCACCTGCATTTCACTGAGTACGATCTGCAAGGTACTGACGAAGTCCGGAATACCTTGGGTCAACGCCAGGTCGATCAACTCGACACCTGGCGGCACAGGCAAACCGGCATCGCCGATGACCACCATATCGCCATGACCCAGGGAGGCAATTAATCGCGACAACGCGATGTTGAGCAACGGCGTCTTTTTCATGAGGGGCTAATGGCCTGTACGTCGGACAACGTGGGAATGGAAGGTTGTGCGCCCGCTCGAGTGACCGACAACGCAGCAGCGATCTGACCGAAGCGAATAGCCTCGGCTTCGCTTTTCCCGCCCGCCAACGCCGCAGCAAAACCGCCGACGAAGGTATCGCCCGCTGCCGTGGTGTCGACCGCCTTGACCTTGGGCGCCGGGAAATGCTCGAAGCTTTGCCCGTTGGCGAACAACGAACCTTGGGCTCCCAGGGTAATGATGACTTTGCCAGCACCCGCAGCAATCAAGCGACTTGCGGCAACTTCAGCAGTTTTCAGCGAATCCACCGGCAAGCCACTCAAGGCCGACGCCTCGCTTTCGTTGGGAATCAGGTAGTCGATGGACGAATACCAGTCGGCCGGCAGCGGACTGCTCGCCGGGGCTGGATTGAGAATCATGGTCTTGCCCAGTTCACGACCGCGCTTGAGGGTGTAACCAACGGTCTGCATCGGCACTTCAAGCTGACAAATGATCACGTCGGCCGCTTGCAACACCGCATCAAAACCTGTGACCACTTCGGGCGTGAGCAATCCATTAGCGCCCGCGACGATCACGATCGCATTCTGACTGCTGTCATCGACCACAATCAGCGCCACGCCACTGGAACCTCCAACTGTTGTCACCGCCCGACAATCGATTTGCTCAGCCAACAGCGCCGCTCGCAGTTGCTCGCCATAGACATCGGCACCGACACAGCCAACCATCGATACTTCAGCGCCCAGTCGTGCCGAAGCAACAGCCTGGTTCGCCCCCTTGCCGCCCGAGACTGTGGCAAACGACTCGCCAATCAGCGTTTCACCGGCCCGGGGCAGCCGCTCGGCCCGAGTGACCAGGTCCATGTTCAGGCTGCCTATTACCACTACTTTTGCTGGCATACATCAGTACTCGTCAATTCGTTTCAGCGGTATTCGGCGAACACGCCGCAGAGCGGCGCAGTCGATTCTCGCAAGACAATGCTCGGCGTTACGATGCGCTGATCGGTCGCCAGCTCCGGGCTGGCGATCCGTCGTAAAAGGAGCTCCGCCGCCATCTCGCCCAATTGCAGGATCGACTGGCCCACCGTCGTTAATGCCGGATAGACATACCGGCTCATCTGGATATCGTCGAAGCCAATGACCGAGAGCTCGCTCGGTACACGAATATTGCGTTCGGCCGCTGCACGCAAGACACCGATACCCATCATGTCGTTACTGGCAAATATGGCGCTGGGGGGATTCTTTTCCAGAAGCAGAGCCGCAGCGTTGTAACCGCCGGTGCTGGTGAAATCGCTTTCCAGCATCCGTTCTTGTGGCACCTCGACGCCGGCCTCATTCAATGCCCGGCGGTAACCGGCCAGACGCATCTGCGCCACACTGGTATGCGCCGGACCACCAATGCAGGCTATGTCCCAATGCCCAAGGTCCAGCAAGTGCCGTGTCGCCAGATAGGCACCATATTCGTGATCGATGCGCACCAGATCCGCATCGATCCCTTCCAGGCCCCGGTCGACAATCACCATGGGCGTGCGCACTGCGGCCAAACCTGCAGCCAGGCCGGCGTCACCACCCGCTGAAGCGACGATCAAGCCATCGATCCGTTTTTCCAGTAACACTCGCAGATAACTGCGTTGCTTGTCCGGGTTGTCATCGGAGTTGCACAGAATCACGCAGTAGCCGTTACGCTCGCAGTAATCCTCGATCCCCCGGGCCAGTTCGGCGAAGTACGGGTTGAGACTGTTGGGCACCAGCAGGCCGATGGTCGCGGTAGTTTTCGCTTTCAACGAACGGGCCACGGCGCTGGGCACGTAGTCCAGACGCTTGATCGCTTCCTCGACTTTGACCCTGACTTCTTCGCTGACTGGCCGCGTTTTGTTCACCACATGAGAAACCGTGGTGTAGGAAATGCCCGCCAGCGCCGCCACATCTTTAATAGTTGCCATGACTCAAACCCGCCGACGTGCGCGCTGACTGCGATAAGTATCCAGCACCACCGCCACCACGATGACCGCGCCAGTGATGATCCGCTTGGTCGGCTCGGTCGCGCCGATTTGCGCAAGACCTGCTGCCAGTACGGAAATGATCAAGACGCCAAAAAAGGTACTGATGACCGAGCCGCGCCCGCCCATCAGGCTGGTGCCACCGATGACCACCGCCGCGATGACTTGCAGCTCCAGGCCGGAACCGGCATTCGGGTCCGCCGCTTCCAGGCGGGAGATCTGGAACAGCGCCGCCACACCAGCCAGCAGCCCCATCAGACTGAACACCAGGATCTTGTAGGGTTTTGGATTGATACCCGCCAGACGCACCGCTTCTTCGTTGGTCCCAATGCCGATCAGGTAGCGACCGAACACCGTGCGCGTCAACACCGCCTGAGCAATGATGATGATCAGCAGCGCAATGATGAACGACGGCGAAATCCCAAAGGCAATCGGGTTGGACAGCCAGGCAAAGGCATCACCGATATAGGCGGTGCGCGAGCCGGTCATCTGGTAAGCCACACCGCGAGCCATTTCCAGCACGCCCAGCGAAACAATGAACGAAGGAATACGCCAGGCCACGGTGATCGAACCGGTGATGGTGCCCGCCAGAGCAGCGACGGCCATGCCGAGCAAGGCCGCCGGCAAGACACTCCAGCCCCAGCCGAGGATCGCCACGCTGACCGTGGAAGCTGCCAGCGCCAGCACCGAACCGACTGACAAGTCGATACCGCCAATGATCAACACGAAGGTCATGCCGACGGCCAACACCATCAAATCCGGAATCTGGTTGGCCAAGGTGCTGAAGGTGTCGTAGGAGAGAAAATGACTGCTCAGGGTCGAGAACAGGGCAATCATCGCCAGCAAGGCACCGGCCAGGCCCAGATAGGTGCCCAAACCGTAATAGTTGCTACTGCGTTTGCTGGCAGAAAGAGCAGTTGTCATGGAATGTCCCTAGGCGCCGCTTCATTGAGCAACGCATCACGTTTTTGGTAGCCGGCAAATGCGGCAGCAAGCAGTTCATCCTGGGTCCAGCTGTCGCGTTCGAAGGTTTCGATCAAACGCCCGGCGGAAAGTACACCAATCCGGTCGCAGATCAGCATCAACTCACGCAGATCACTGGAGACCACCACCAATGCCTTGCCCTGGCGAGTCAATTCGCCCAGCAAGCCGTAGATATCGAACTTGGCGCCAACGTCGATTCCTCGGGTCGGTTCGTCGAACAACAGCACCGAGCAATCGCGCTCCAACCAGCGGCCGATCACGACTTTTTGTTGATTGCCGCCGGACAGTTCGGACACCAACTGGGACGGGCTGGAACTGCGGATCCGCATGGCATCGATTTGACGCTGAGCCAAAGCCGCCTCGGCGCCACCATTGACGATTCCGCCACTGGAAATGACCGGCATATTGCCCAAGGCAATATTGGCGCTGATCGATTGGGTCAGCAGCAGGCCTTCGCCCTTACGATCTTCAGTGATCAAGGCAATCCCGTGCCCCACCGCATCGGCCGGCGAACGGATACTGACCACCTGTGCCGGTGACCCCAGCGCGACCGTGCCGCTGTCTGCGGTATCGGCACCGAAAATCAACCGCAACAGCTCGGTGCGCCCGGCCCCGATCAAGCCGGAAATGCCAAAAATCTCACCGCTGCGCACTTCGAAGGAAACATCGCGAACCTTGTCCGAACGCGTCAGTCCTTGCACCGTCAGCGCTGGCGCGCCGATCTGGCGCGGCCCAAGGTCGATGTGTTCGCCCAGCTCACGGCCAACCATCAGATTGACCAATTGTTCACTGTTGTAATTGGCCATCGGCTCGACGCACACCAGACAACCGTCACGCAGCACCGCAATGCGCTGTGCGACACGGGCCAGCTCTTCCAGTCGATGGGAGATATAGATGATCGCCACGCCACGAGATTGCAGGCGGGTGATCTGCTCGAAGAGCATTTCGACTTCACGAGCGGTCAGCATCGCGGTCGGCTCGTCGAGGATCAACACATGGCAATCGCCAATCAGGTTGCGGGCGATTTCCACCATTTGCTGGTGGCCAATGCCCAGCTCGCCAACCAGCGTGTCCGGATCGATCGCATCCAGCCCGACCTGAGCCATCGCATCAATGGCCGCTTTGCGCAGTTGCTTGCGACTGATCCAGCCGCCATAGCTGGGCAGATTGTCGAGAAACAGGTTTTCGGCGACGGACAAGGTCGGCAGCAGATTGAGTTCCTGCATGACCATGCGGATCCCCAGATCTTCGGCCTGCGTCCGGCTACCCGGACGGTAATCCTGACCATTGAATTGCATCCGACCTGTGGTCGGCGTGACCAGGCCACCGATGATTTTCGACAGCGTACTTTTGCCGGCACCGTTTTCACCGGTCAACGCCAGCACTTCACCACGCATCAGCGTCAAGTCGATGTCGGTCAGTACAGGCTGAGCATAGGTCTTACCGATACCGCTGACCGAGAGGACAGCGTTCGGGGCGAAAACTGACATAAGAAACTCTCCATGCGCTCGCCTGGACAGGCGAGCGCCGTTGTGTCGCCAGAATGACTATTTGGTGACCAGTTCAACGGGAGTTTCGATCACGCCGTTGGCGCCGCCGTCGACCTTCTGACCCTTGAGGATTTTCAGCGCTGTTTCGATACCGAATACGGCCTGCCTGGCTGCGAACTGGTCTGCGGTCGCCAGTACACGGCCGTCTTTGAGCATTGGCTTGATGGCATTGATGTTGTCGTAACCCACCACCTGAACCTTGCCTGCCTTCCCTGCTGCACGCACTGCGGAAACTGCGCCCACAGCCATGCTGTCATTGCCGGCCAGTAGCGCTTTGATTTCCGGGTATTCGCTCAGCATCGATGAGGCGACCTGGTTACCTTTGTTGATTTCCCAGTCACCGGATTGCACGGACACGACTTTGATCTGCGCCGCCTCCATCGCATCCTTGAAGCCCGCAGTGCGCGCCTGGGCATTGGTCGTCGTGGAAACACCTTCGATGATGCCGACTTCGTCACCGGCCTTCAGCTGCCTGGCCAGATACTCACCCACCAGACGGGCACCCTTGCGGTTATCCGGCCCTACGAACGGCACGTTGATGTTTTTGCTTTTGACTACAGTCGGGTCGAGCTGGTTATCAATGTTGATGACTGTGATGCCTGCATCGATGGCTTTCTTGATCACCGGCACCATTGCCTTGGAGTCAGCGGGCGCGATCACCAGCGCATTGACTTTGGAAACGATCATTTGCTCGACAATGCGAATCTGGTTGGCCGTGTCCGTTTCATCCTTGATCCCGTTGGAAATCAAATCGAAATCTGCGGAATGCTCTTTCTGGTAGGCCTTGGCGCCATCCTCCATGGTCAGGAAGAATTCGTTGGCCAGGGATTTCATGACCAGGGCGACTTTGGGTTTTGCAGGGGTATCGGCGAAGGCCGAGGAAAGAGGCAGCGCGGCGGATGCGGCTGCAAGCATAGCGACAGCGAGAAGACGTCCAGCGAATGGCAGCTTCATGGGTTTACTCCGTTCTTATGATTATTCTGAGCAACGCTTGCACTGGAGTACGCTTCGACAGCCGTTAAACACAGCGGCACTTGATCGAGACAGAATTTCCAGGCTGATAAACAACATCACCTGAAAAGACGCGCAAACGTTTGCGTAGACCGAACTATGGGAATCCTGCTGACATTTGTCAACGGCAGGCAAACGCCATTTTGAGAGAACGTTCACAAGACGGGCCTACATCCCAAAGAGATATCCAGGCCAGCAAAACATTATCTACACCGCAACGCTGGTGCCTGCACCTTCCACACGCCGTGCTCTCCCAGAGACCGCCGCCTCTCACCAGAGTCGGACTATCAGTTTTTATCGTAGACATTTTCGGACAACCGAACGTTAAGCCTGCATATCGTCGGAAAACCGGACACAGGCTTGTATCCGAAAACAAATTAATCATAAAAAATTGAAATATATCAATTACTTACATTAATTATCTCGACAAGATGCGTCTGGTACAGATCCTGCTCTTCTTCAGGACCCCGCGGCATTCAGATCTGCTCGGGGCGCTTCTAGATGAACCTGCATCAGCACCTTCATTACAACAAGAGAGAAAATAATGAACTCTGCTTTCAAGACCTTTGTTCCGGGCGCTTTGGCCCTCCTGTTGCTACTCCCTACCGCGCTGCAAGCGAAAGAAATCGAAACCCAACAAAAACTGGCCAACGTTGTGATCCTCGCCACTGGCGGAACTATCGCCGGGGCCGGCGCCAGCACCGCAAACAGCGCCACTTATCAAGCGGCCAAAGTGGGCATCGAGCAGTTGATTGCCGGCGTTCCCGAGCTGAGTCAACTGGCCAATGTGCGTGGCGAGCAAGTGATGCAAATCGCTTCGGAAAGCATCACCA
>NZ_JBLYED010000032.1:0-74466 GCF_048515765.1 Pseudomonas sp. H11T01
GCATCATTTGCTGTACAGCCCAGTCTTTGAAGTCGTTGGTGTAACGTTTAGACATTGCTATGCACCTTCGCCCCCTTGAATGAATGAGTCAATCTACAAGGGCGACAGGTAGCCTGACACGGAGGGCCTGCGAAGAAAGATCATAGAAAGCCGGATCAGCGGACATGTCATCAAATGTTCGCTTAATACCTCTTCCCATTGAAAAATTTTTAAATCCAATCACGTTAGGCCCGGGCGTTTGCGGTGGGGCTGAAGCGATAGGTGATTTTGGTGTTAGTGGCGGGGCTGTCGGAATGGGCGAAGGCGGGACCGAATCGGGGACCATTCCTGGAAGCCCTGAGGGTATTTGAGTTGAAGGTGATTTGGTGGCAATAAAATCCTTCAAAGCTGAAACGGCCTTGGGATCGCGCGCCACCCAGTAGGAACCCAGCCGAGCCGCAATCGTGACTCCGGCCAGCCCCAAAGAAATGAAACCCAAGTCCCGGGCTGCTTCTGAGTCCTTGGTGATTGCAGCAACTGCACTGGCTATGCCCGTTATGGCCGAGAGGACCGACGTAGTGCCCACAATGACCGAGGAAGCAGCCCCGACCGTGTACTTCAAAGGCAAATGACCCACTGCCCCCCACTGCAATGCATCCTTTGCCGTTTTGAAGGGTATGGCGGAGGACAACGTAAAACGTGAGCTCCCCAGATTGAAGAAGCTCGTGACGAGCCTGGTAAACTGCCCGGTCGGATCACTACGGTTAACGGGATCCCCCAGACAATACGCATACGGATTCAACCCGCCCTGACCAAACGGGCTCAATCTGTCCGGGCTATTGAAGCGCATCAACACCGGGTTGAACGCTCGATGTCCGTTGCCCAGCAGATAGTGCCCGGTCACCGGGTCCGGGCGCTCGCCGTTGAAACCGAGGAGGCTGCTCAGGCCGCTTTCAGCGCGTCGATGGCCGTAAGGTGAATAGACTTTTTGCCGGTGTTGAACCCCGTCGATGGCGTGCAGGACTGAACGTTGCTGATCGGTGGCCAGCAACTGATTATTGAGCTCATCACCTTCTCGCTGCTGTAACGCGAGCAATTGAGTGCCCTCCTGGAACACTGTCCGCGACGTCTGCCCCTGAAGCTCAGTGGCCAAATGCTCAATGTTATAGAACCGTTGCACCTCTTCTTGCTCTGAGGGCACAAGCCCGGTCAGCCGATCCAGTGCGTCGTAGGCGTAACGGCACAAAAACGTTTCCGGCAGTTCCATGGCCTGATCCTTCGCGTTAAGAAGGCTTAGATTGCATGGATATCAGCCCGGCGCCTACCTAGCAGAACTGCTAGGTAGGCGCTTGATCACGGCGTTACACAAAGCCCCGGCTTTCACGCGCCAAAAAAAACGCCGACGCTTTACCAGCCGTCGACGTTGAAACCTTGAAAGGGTTTTGAAGCGCGCGAAATCAGAACGCTGGCAGTACTGCGCCGCTGTATTTCTTCGCGATGAAGGCTTTCACTTCCGGGCTGGTCAGCGCCTTGGCGAGTTTCTGGATGGCGTCGCTGTCCTTGTTGTCCGGACGGGCCACCAGGAAGTTCACGTACGGTGAATCAGCACCTTCGATGACCAGTGCATCCTTGGCCGGGTTCAGGCCGGCTTCCAGCGCGTAGTTGGTGTTGATCATGTCCAGGTCAACCTGGTCCAGAACGCGCGGCAGCATGGCCGATTCAAGTTCTTTGAACTTGAAGTTGTGCGGGTTCTTGGCGATGTCTTTTGGCGTGGCCAGAGCGTTTTTCGGGTCTTTCAATTCAATCAGACCGGCCTTCTGCAGCAGGATCAACGCACGGCCGCTGTTGCTGCCTTCGTTCGGGATGGCAATGGTCGCGCCGTCTTTGAGCTCAGCCAGGGTTTTGACTTTCTTCGAGTAACCGCCGAAAGGTTCGACGTGAACGCCGATCACGGTCACAAGGTTAGTGCCTTTGCCTTCATTGAAGCTTTTCAGGTACGGCAGGGTCTGGAAGTAGTTGGCGTCCAGACGCTTCTGATCAACCTGCACGTTCGGTTGTACGTAGTCGGTGAAGACTTTGATTTCCAGATCCACGCCTTCTTTGGCGAGGGTCGGTTTGATCAGCTCGAGGATCTCGGCGTGTGGCACCGGCGTTGCGGCAACCACCAGTTTCTCGTTGGCCTGGGCCAAACCTGCGGTCAGGGCAGCCGCCAATGCGGTGAACAACAGAACCTTTTTCATGCAGTGTCCTTATCGAAAATCACAGTCGTCATCGACGACGGCTTCAAGTGAGGTGCCAGCGAAGTGCTATCGCTGGCGTGGAGCGGACAATACCGAGATTTTTTATTCCCGAACAATATCTTTTATTCACTTTCATATTCCATTTTGCTCATACAGGTGCCAACAGCTCTACAACCCAACCTGTAGCCGCTGGATAGCCTGTTCCAGCAACTGCTTAAGCGCGCTCAATTGTGAGGGCGTACCTGCCCTGATGACGTGCCCCACCTGTTGCTCGATCAACGGCAACGGCGCCAGGCGTTCCGGCAGATTGAGATGTTCCGGCAAAATCTCGTCGCCACTGCTCACCAGCAGCGCAAAGTGAATGACGTTCTCCAGCTCACGGGTATTGCCCGGCCAGCTGTGCCGTTCCAGCAGTTGCTGCGCCGCCTCGCTGATCAACGGCACCGGCAGGTCCAGGCGCTGGCTGTAAATGCCGAGGAAATACTCGGACAACGAAAGGATATCGCCGACCCGTTCGCGCAACGCCGGCAGCTCCAGTTGGCCTTCGCTCAAGTAGTGATACAGCCGCTCGTGGAATTTCCCGGCACTCACCGCTTGCGCCAGGTCAATGCTCGTCGCCGCCACCAGCCGCACATCCACCGGACTCGGCTGCTGAGCGCCAACCCGGGTGACTTCATGGTTCTCCAGCGCCGCGAGCAATTTGATCTGGATCGGCAACGGCAAGTCACCGATTTCGTCCAGATACAAGGTGCCGCCATTGGCTGAACCAAACCAGCCAGCGCGACTACTGGCTGAACCGGTGTAACTGCCGGCGGCATAGCCGAATAACTCGGCATCGGCGTACGTCGGGCTGATCGCCCCACAGTTCACCGAGACAAACAAACCACCACGGTCGCTGGCACGGTGAATGTGCCGCGCCAGCAATTCTTTACCGCTACCGGTTTCACCGCGTATCAGCACAGAAATCGAGCGCGGGGCCAGTTGTTCGAGCTCCTGGCGCAGCTGCCGTGAACGCGGGTCGACGAATACCAGCGCCTTGGCGCGAATGCTCAGCGGGCTTTTTTCCGCATCGGGAAAGGTCAGCAGCGGCTGACCGAAGGTTTCATGCAGGCTCATGGCAAACTCCCGCCCAAATCCGCCGGGAGACGGGGGGCGTTAAATAAATAAAAGACTTAAGCGCGACGCAAAGAATGCTGTTCCATGCGATTTTGCAGACGGTAGAGGTAGGCGAAGCCCTGCTCCCAGCGTTGGTGACCAGACTTCACATTAATGTGGCCGGCACCCGCCAGAATCCCGGCTTCGGCGCCCCAGTTACGGGCCAGCTCCAGGGCGCGGGGGGCGCTGACGGCGCTGTCGTTGTCCGAGCTGACAATCTGGCTGGGGAACGGCAACAAGTGCGTCGGGATCGGCGCGAAATTGCGCAAGGCAGGTGCGCAGGCAGGGCGTTCGACATCGGCCGGCGCGACCAGCAAAGCGCCGCGGACCTGACGCAAAAAACTCACTGGCGCCTGCGCGGCCCAATGAGCAACGGTGATGCAACCCAGGCTGTGGGCGATCAAAATCACTGGCGTGCTATCGGCGGCGATGGCCTCGGCTAACGCTGCGACCCAATCTTCGCGACGCGGTGTCAGCCAGTCGGCCTGCTCCACGCGCGCGCTGTTGGGCAAGCTTTTCTGCCAATGGCTTTGCCAATGATCTTCTGGCGATCCTTGCCAGCCCGGCACGATCAGATAGCGAATTGATTCGTTGCGCATGGGGAGCCCTCCGGCTACGTGTCTGTTCAAGACCGATTATAGGGACCGGAGTTATATCCGTTAAGGAATAAGAAGCTATTTGTTAAGACCTTAAAGGAATATATGAAGAAGTATCTGATGGCGAAGATCTCCTGTGGGAGCGTGGCTTGCCCGCGATCGGACCGGGGTCGCGCTCGACCGTAGCGGTCGTAATTCGGTATCCCCGTTCTTTCAGACATATCGCGTTCAAGCATTCTACGACTGCTGCGCAGTCGATCGCGGGCAAGCCACGCTCCCACAGGATTTACGTTTTTCTCAGAATTAGAGTTGAAATCAGATTGAGGGGGACGAGACAAGAAACCAGCGCTGAGCGAACTAATTCAAGCAAAGAAATACTGACCCAGCAAACAACTTAACGTGCAGACAAAACAACACCGCTAGAACACCGATCAGTTTATTTAACTTTCACAGTGTCTAGCGGCACGACCATCACATGTATTACTGTTTAACGAACTCTCCACTCAAACCCACCACGTCGCCACTGAAGTTCGAGCGTGCACCAGACGCCCTTAATTTCGAGTAATTATGATCGGGGGAAAACAGCGCCCAGGCCTGATACCCATAACCATCGTTGTAGCCGGTCACTGAGATGATCGTGGGTTGGCCAGTGCTGTTCTGGAAGTGGTAGTGACCGGTAACGCTGTAGTTCACGCCGGCTTGGGTGAGCTGACCACTGAACGAACCGTTCGAGTCGTTGCCGTCGGTAACGACCAGTCTGGCGTCAGCGTTGGAGTTTACATAGGTTCCATTAATGCTCGACATGATGCGGTTTCCTTATGCCGTTTAAAAGTATCTTCCAATGAAGGTGAGTTCCTCCTGGAAACTCACGACACACAGCATGGTTCGACATTCCACTATTGTCCACGTTACTTATCGACAAAAACGCTATATACACTACTCGAACAACTCATAACTTATTTCGATAACTAATAGACTTATACCGCTTGGCGCTAAAAATCATAACAACCGGTAACTCCCAGGGGTCCGTGGCGTTTCAGCCTGATTGACCAGCCGATGTCGCCCAGGCCCCGTAGCCTGTGTTCGAGCGCGAAGCGGTCGCAATCCAAAAAACGCGGTGCCCCTGAAAGAATGCAATTGCCGGTTTTACGACTGCTGCGCAGCCGAACGCAGGCTAGGCCAGCTGCTACAAGATCTGCGTCAAGCTTGGGCGGTTTGCGTCGTCTCCCTCGCAACGTTCTCCTTGCGCACAAACCGGTTCGCCCGCCCAAACGTGCCGAAATCATTGAAACGCACGCCCATCTCGGCCATCACTTTATGCGCCTCCGGCGCGGTCATCTGGCGGAGGTAGAAGGGTTCTTTCACCACGAAATGATGGATGCCGTGGGTGCTGCCAAAGTTGAAGCAGAATGCCTGCAACGGCCACAACCACCACGAATTCAGCACTTGGGTCTGCTGGATTACGTTGCCCAATTCCACGTCACCGTAGTAGTGCATGTTCGAGCTGACAAAGTGCAGGCAGAAGGTACGCAACACGTTCGGGCCGATGATCACCACCGCCGCGATATCGATCACCTGCATCACCGACAAGGTGGTCGCCGACCACTCGATCGGCGCACCGAGCAGACTGGCAATACCGTTGGCTGCGTGAAACCCAAGGAACACATACCAGGCGCCCCAATGCAGCAACGCCAGCGGCGCATAGACCTTCAGCGTGCGCTTGAGGATGCTGACTTTATGCGCCCAGGTTTTGGCCCGTAGCATGCGGATGAACGCCGACATGATGTTGTCGCCGATCATCAACAAACGTGCAAAACCCCACGGCTCACCGTTGGTGATCGCACGTTCTTCCATGTCGGTTTCGGTGCCGGAAACCTTGTGGTGGTTGAGGTGCAAGTGACGGCGAATCCACGGATTGATCGTGCTCGGCCGCGCCAGCCAGACCAGCGCCAGCATCAGGTTGTGGGGTACCCGTTGCTTACGAAAATACATGCTGTGAATCAGATCGTGTTCCAGCTCGTGGGTCAGCGAGGCGAAAAATGCGTTCAGCAGCACGCACACCCACCAGGCCATATACCCCGCGAGATAGAGCGCCGCCGAGCCGATCATCCCGGCCAGCGCAAAGGCCAGAATACCCGAGCCTAGGGCGTCCTGATGGTTAAGAATCGGGTAGAGTTTGCGCAGCTCAACACCTCGGGCCAACACCACTTCACGAATATGCGCTGATCGTTGTTGTGCATTCAGCCGGTCGGGACTTGCAGAAATACCCTGCATGCTTCCATCCTCTAGTTATTGATGTTCGCATCCTGCACTGCGTCACCGCGCAGGGCTCTAGCCGTGAACGCCAACTTGTTGACCGGAAGCGCCATTCATCATGATTGAACCTACCTCCCTCGCCAGCTGGACCCGCGCTCTGCGCAAGCAACTCGACGCCCTTGGCCTCGACAGCGATGCACTGTGCCGGGAAGCCGGGCTCGACCCGCAACTGATGGACGACCCAAATGCCCGTTATCCGCTGTCTGCCACCACACGACTGTGGGAAGTGGCGGTCAAGGCCAGCGGCGATCCGGCAATCGGCTTGCGGGTTTCGCGCTTTGTCAGCCCGACCACGTTTCATGCGCTGGGGTATGCGTTGGTGGCCAGCGGCAGCCTGCGCGAAGTCTTCGAGCGGATCGTGCGCTATCACCAGGTGGTCAGCGACGCACTGGAGCTGGAGTTGAGCCTGCGCGGCGACCGCTATTGCTTTCATTTGAGGGTCCCTGAGGGGAGCCCGAGGCCGGCGGTCGAGGCCATCGATGCTTTTGCGGCGATCTATGTCCGTACCTGTCGCAACCGTTTGGGTCGCGATTACGCACCGCTGGCGGTGTATCTGCGTCGTCCGGAACCGGTTGATCCGAAGCAATGGCACACGGTGTTTCGCGCACCGATCTTTTTTGCTGCCGATGAGGACCGGCTGGAGTTTGCCATCAGCGATTTCGACTGCCATCTCGACGACGCCAACCCGGAATTGGCCGAACACAACGAAACG
Organism: Pseudomonas sp. H11T01; assembly: GCF_048515765.1. Lineage (NCBI taxonomy): Bacteria > Pseudomonadati > Pseudomonadota > Gammaproteobacteria > Pseudomonadales > Pseudomonadaceae > Pseudomonas > Pseudomonas sp. H11T01. Next base: position 6,999 of record NZ_JBLYED010000032.1, read on the forward strand.
GTGCTCGAACGCACCCTTGCACAACTAAAACCATTGAACTGGGAGCGTAAGGTCCGCTCCGCCATTGAAGCGCAATTGCCGGAAGGCGAACCCTCCGCAGAACGCATCGCCGAGGCATTGCATCTGAGCCTGCGCAGCCTGCAGCGGCATCTGGCGGATGAAGGTTGTCGCTTTGATACCTTGCTCAATGAATGTCGGGAAAACCTGGCGTTGCTGCATCTGCGCGATCCGCAGTGCTCATTGAGTGAGATCAGCTATTTGCTGGGTTTTGCAGATACCAGCAGCTTCAGCCGCGCGTTCAAGCGCTGGACCGGGATGACGCCGGGGCAGTTTCGGGATGGGTTGCGGTGAGGCTTACTTCTCCCGTGCACGCCGCAACAACTTACGCACCCGCGCCACCAACTCACTCACGGCAAATGGCTTGAGCAAGTAATCATCATCGTGCAACTCAAGCCCCCGCAGCCGATCTTCAATCCCGTCTTTGGTGGTCAGAAACAGCACCGGCGTCGCGCCGCGCTGGCGAATCTGCTGCAGCAATTGCCAGGCATTGAGCCCAGGCAACATGACGTCGAGGATGATCAGGTCGTACTCAGGCTGCTCTTTGATAAGCCGTCGCCCCTGCATCCCGTTGACCGCTACATCCACCGCATAACTCGCTTCGCTCAGGCCTTGAGCCAGAAGCTTCGCGACCTCGGACTCGTCTTCCACTAACAGCAAACGCATGGCACACCTCGATTAATCGTCAGTACAGGCTAGGCGCCTTGGCGGCCATTGCCCATCACTAACGGTTATTTCGGATGAGCCGACCATTTACCCTTGTGCCGCGACACGTAATTTCTCCAGGTCGAGCACTTCGATCTCGCCATAACTCAGATTGAGGATGCCCTTGTTTTGCAGCTCCTTGAGGATCTGGTTAGTGGTCTGCCGGGAGAGCGAGAGCATCAATGCCAACTGCTCCTGGGGCAGCTGAAGGATCCGCCGCGAGTGTTCGGTCTCGCCATAGCCTTCGGCAATCAGCAGCAGGCGGTGAGCCACCCGCGCTGGCGCCGGCATCAGGCTCAGCTGTTCAAGGCTGATGAATGTCAGGCGCAGTTTGTGGCTCATTAATAACGCCAAATGCCGCCAGTAGTGCGGATGTTCTTCCAGCAGTTCGAGCAGCGCAGCCTGAGGCACATGCAACAAAACGCTGAGGCCAACTCCAAAGGCATCGTGCGTTCGCGGCTGGCCATCGAACAGGCAGATTTCGCCAAACCAGTGCGGCGGCTCGACCAGACTCAGCAATGCCTCCTTGCCCTGTTCATTCACCGCGCCAATGCGCACCGCACCTTCAAGCACCGCATACAAACCACAGGGCGGATCACCACGCCTGAACAGCCGTTGCCCTGGCGACAGGCGCCGCACCTTGGCAATGGCCAGCAGACTATCCTGTAACAAGGCAGGCAAATGGTTGAACCAATGACCGCTCAACAAGCGCTGACGCCAGGCCTGCATATCCATCAGAACTCCAAATTGTCGCCTGGCTGACAGAGCGAAGCGTGAGTGCAGGGCATGATCAAATGCCCTACAGGAGGAAATAACAATGAAAAGCCTCGTTGACCATCTCAGTCAATACGCCGCCTACCACCGCGACCCGCGCAATATCGCCAGCCACTTTATCGGCATACCGCTGATCGTGGTTGCCGTTGCAGTGTTGCTGTCACGGCCGCAATGGCCGGTGGCGGGGCTCTGGGTGTCACCAGCGGTGCTGCTGGCATTGGTCTCGGCGTGGTTCTATTTGCGTCTGGAGATTCGTCTGGGCGTACTGATGACCGTGCTGCTTGGCCTGTCCGTTTGGCTAGGCCATGTGCTTGCGCAGGAGAGCACGCTTGTCTGGCTCGGTAGCGGAATCGGTATGTTCGTGGTCGGTTGGGTGATTCAGTTTGTCGGCCATCACTACGAAGGGCGCAAACCGGCGTTTGTCGATGACGTGTCGGGACTGATCGTCGGGCCGCTGTTTGTCGTGGCCGAACTGGCGTTCATGGTCGGCTTGAGACATGACCTCAAAGAGCAGATTGCGCGGGCGGGTGGTGTGCGGGTCAATCCGAAGCGCGCCGCTGTGTAGATCGCAATCGTCGGAACGCCGCCCGGAGCAAGCTCGCTCCCACAGTGGATCGGGGCTGACCACAAATCCTGTGGCCAACCGAAAACCCTGTGGGAGCGAGCTTGCTCGCGAAGCTTTTGCTTTTAGAGGTTGGCCACTTTCTGCCAAACCTTCGGCTTGAAGAACAACGTTTCGCCGCGCGCCAGGCCGATCAGGCTGTCGTGGTCTTTCACCACCTCGGCTTCGATCAACTCACTCTGCCCTTCGACTTTCAGCGTCACCCGGGTGGTTGCGCCCAGCGGACGAATGTCCCGCACTTGCGCAGCATGGTGGTCTTCCAGTTCATGGCGCGACAACGACACTTCGTGAGGACGGAACAGCACGTGCTTGTCTTCGCCCAGGTGCAGGCGGTTGGAGTCACCGAGGAAGTGATAAACGAAATCGCTGGCCGGGTTTTCATAGACTTCACCCGGCGAGCCGATCTGCTCGATCACACCCTTGTTCATCACCACAATGCGGTCGGCGACTTCCATGGCCTCTTCCTGATCGTGGGTCACGAACACCGAGGTCAGGTTGATGTCTTCGTGCAACCGCGCCAACCAGCGACGCAGTTCCTTACGGACCTTGGCATCCAGCGCGCCGAAGGGTTCGTCCAGCAGCAGGACTTTCGGTTCCACCGCCAAGGCGCGAGCCAAAGCGATACGTTGACGCTGGCCGCCGGAGAGCTGTTTCGGGTAGCGATCGGAAAGCCAATCCAGTTGAACCATGTTCAGCAGTTCGTGGACTTTGACCGCGATCTGGCTTTCCGTTGGGCGTTGGTTCTTCGGCTTCATACGCAAACCGAACGCGACGTTGTCGAACACCGTCATATGGCGGAACAAAGCGTAGTGCTGGAACACGAACCCGACGTTGCGATCACGCACGTCGTGGCCGGAGACGTCTTCGCCGTGGAAGACGATGCTGCCTTCATCCGGGGTTTCCAGACCGGCGATGATCCGTAGCAACGTGGTCTTGCCGCAGCCGGACGGGCCGAGCAGCGCCACCAGCTCACCGCTCTGGATGTCCAGATTGATGCCGTTCAGGGCCTTGAAGGCGTGGAAATTCTTGCTGACATTACGGACTTCGATCGACATGATTTATTCCTCCGCCGCACTGGCGCGCAGGCGGTTAATACGGTTCTCGCTCCACTGCTTGAGCAGCAGGATGAAGAGCGCCAGGATCAGCAACAGACTCGCAACGGCAAACGCCGCGACGTGGTTGTATTCGTTGTAGAGAATCTCGACGTGCAGCGGCAGCGTGTTGGTCACCCCGCGGATGTGCCCGGAAACCACCGAGACCGCGCCGAACTCACCCATCGCCCGCGCAGTACAGAGCACCACGCCGTAGATCAGACCCCATTTGATGTTAGGCACAGTGACGTGCCAGAACATCTGCCAGCCGTTAGCGCCCAGCAGCCGAGCGGCTTCTTCTTCCTGAGTACCCTGCTCCTGCATCAGCGGGATCAGCTCACGGGCCACGAACGGTACGGTGACGAAAATGGTCGCCAGCACAATGCCCGGCAAGGCGAAGATGATCTGAATGTCGTGGTCCTGCAGCCATGGGCCGAAGAAGCCCTGAGCGCCGAACATCAGCACATAGACCAGACCGGCGATCACCGGCGAGACCGAGAACGGCAAGTCGATCAGGGTCACCAGCATGCTCTTGCCGCGGAACGAATACTTGCTCACGCACCAGGCGGCGCTGACGCCGAACACCAGGTTGAGCGGCACCGAAATCAGCACGGCGATCACCGTCAGTTTCAGGGCCGACAACGCGTCGGGCTCGAAGATCGCGGTGAAGAACGCACCGAGACCGAGTTTCAGTCCCTGGGACACCACGATAAACAGCGGCAGCAGCAGGAACAGGGTAAAAATCAGCCAGCCGAGGCCAATCAGAATACGCCGCGAGGTGGCACTGCCACGGCGGGCAGCGTTGGCCGAGGAAGCGGCGGTAATAGACGCTTGGGACATGTTCCGGGCCTCCTTATGGGGTTTCGATGCGCCGCTGCAACAAGTTGATCAGCAGCAACAGGACGAAGGAAACCACCAGCATCAACACGCCGATGGAGGTGGCGCCGGTGTAGTCGTATTGGTCGAGCTTGACCATGATCAGCAGCGGCAAAATCTCGGTTTTCATCGGCATGTTGCCGGCGATGAAGATCACCGACCCGTACTCACCAACACCACGGGCAAACGCCAGGGCGAAGCCGGTCAGCCAGGCAGGCAGCAAGGCCGGCACGAGGATGTAGCGGAACACCTGCAACGGCTTGGCACCCAGGCAGGCGGCGGCTTCTTCGACTTCACGAGGGATGTCGGCCAGAACCGGCTGCACCGTACGCACCACGAATGGCAGAGTGACGAACGTCAGCGCCAGAGTAATACCCAGTGGGGTGTAGGCAATCTTGAAGCCCATATCGGCCGCAAATTGCCCGACCAGCCCGGTCGGCGTATACAGCGCGGTCAGCGCGATACCGGCCACGGCAGTGGGCAGCGCGAACGGCAGGTCGATCATCGCGTCGATTATTTTTCGTCCAGGGAAGGTGTAACGCACCAGCACCCAGGCCAGCAACGTACCGATGATGCCGTTGATGATCGCCGCGTACAGCGCAGTACCGAAGCTCAGCTTCAGCGCTGCCAACACGCGCGGTGCGGAGATGATTGCCCAGAACTGATCCCAGGTGAGTTGAGCGGCATGCACGAACATCGCCGCCAGGGGTATGAGCACAATCAGGCTGAGATACACCAAGGTGTAGCCCAGCGTCAGCCCGAAGCCGGGTATGACGGGGGAGATACGACGCGACATAAAAGTCCTTGGTTAACGTTGTTAACGCGCGAAGCCCGGAGATGAATTCCGGGCTCTTTGCTGGGCTTGGTACAGATTATTGCGCCGTGTAGATCTGGTCGAACACACCACCGTCGTTGAAGAATTTCGGCTGGGCCGTTTTCCAGCCGCCGAAGTCTTTGTCGATAGACACCAGATCCAGTTTCGGGAACTGCTTGGCGTACTTGGCGGCCACGTCCTTGTCACGTGGACGGTAGAAGTTCTTCGCCGCGATCTCCTGAGCGGCCGGGCTGTACAGGTGTTTCAGGTACGCTTCGGCGATCTCGGTGTTGCCCTTTTTCTCGGCGTTCTTATCCACTACCGCCACTGGCGGCTCGGCGAGGATCGACAGCGATGGCACCACAATGTCGAATTTGTCAGCACCGCCCTCTTCTTTCAGCGCCAGGAAGGCTTCGTTTTCCCAGGCCAGCAACACGTCACCCTGACCATTGTTGACGAAGGTGATGGTCGAACCACGAGCGCCGGTGTCCAGCACAGGGACGTGCTTGAACAGCTCTTTGACGTACTCCTGCGCCTTGGCTTCGCTACCGCCGGCTTTCAGGCCATAGGCCCATGCGGCAAGGAAGTTCCAGCGTGCGCCACCGGAGGTTTTCGGGTTTGGCGTAATCACTTCAACGCCGTTTTTGGTCAGATCGCCCCAGTCCTTGATGCCTTTCGGGTTGCCTTTGCGCACCAGAAACACGATGGTCGAGGTGTAAGGGGTGCTGGCTTCTGGCAGACGCTTTTGCCAGTCTGCCGGCAACGTCTTGCCAAGCTTGGCGATTTCGTCGATGTCACCGGCCAGGGCCAGGGTCACAACGTCAGCACGCAGGCCATCGATCACCGCCCGGCCTTGTTTGCCAGAACCACCGTGAGATTGCTGGATTTTCACGTTGTCGCCAGCGTGATTTTTCTTCCAGAAGTTGACGAACTCAGCGTTGTAATCCTGATACAGCTCACGGGTCGGGTCGTACGACACGTTGAGCAACTCGTAATCCTTGGCAACCGCGGAACCAGCAAAAATGGCACTGGCCAGAGCAGCCAGGGCGTAACGGCGAATCGACGACATGGTGAAAGCTCCTGAAATTCTTGGGTGTTGGCTTTTCTTATGGATTCTGGATATCGGGTCGCCTCGGAAAAGATCGCAGCCTGCGGCAGCTCCTACGGGGATTTGCGTACACCTGTAGGCGCTGGCGTAGCCTGCGATCTTTTGACGTTGGCTTGTAATCGCTTCAGCTCGGCTTGTTGCCAGGGTTCTGCAAACGGAATTTTTCTTTGCGTTCGATCTGTACCACTTGAGCGTTGTGCACGGTGATTTCCACCGCACCGAAGCGCAGGTCGCGCAATGCGCTCTGGATCTCGCGCAAAATGGCTGCTTCGTCCTGGCCGTCAACGCTACGTAGAGATGCGCTCATGGTGCTGCTCCTTCAATGAGATGTGCCCGGCAGTGGCGGCACTGCTTGCGGCGTGAGAGCAATAGTAGATAGGCGCAGTTATTCTTAAAAATACTATTTAAGAATGTTTATATAACCATAACGAATTATTTGGTGAGACGCGGGTTTGCGGGGAAATTTGCAGGGCAAGATCTTTTGGGGCACTACCCGGACTAAAGGACTTACCGAATCGCTGGCGCTCTCGCCCAGTCGAGCTGCTCCGCCGGCACCGGCCGCCCAAACCAGTAGCCCTGACCCAAGTCGCAGGCATGATCGAGCAAAAAACTCGCCTGCTCGATCTGTTCAATGCCTTCGGCGTGCACTTCCATGCCCATGCTTTGCGCCAGAGCGATAATCACTCGAACGATGGCCGCATCGTCATCGTCCCAAGGCAATCCGGCAACGAAGCCCTGATCGATCTTGAGTTTCTGCACCGGCAAGCGTTTGAGTCGCAGTAGCGATGAATAGCCAGTGCCGAAATCATCGATGGCCAGGCGCAAGCCCAATTTGCGCAGCCGGTGCATTTGCTCCAGCGCTACTTCCGGATCTTCCATCACCGTGCTTTCGGTGACTTCCAACTCCAGAAAGGCCGGATCCAGGCCCGTGTCGTGCAACACCTGGGCGACCTGCTGATACAACTCACGATGGGCGAACAGCCGACTGGAGACATTCACCCCGACAAATGAAAGCACCACTCCCGCTTTCAGCCATTGGCACATCTGCTGACAGGCTTGCTGCAGGACCCAGGCATCAATCTCGGCAATCAGCCCGGTGCGTTCGGCAATCGGGATGAACTCACCGGGCGCCACCAAACCACGCTCCGGGTGCTCCCAACGCGCCAGAGCCTCGACGCCGATCAACCGGCTGGACTGCAAGTCATGCACCGGCTGGTAATACACCCGCAACTCCTGCTGATCGAGAGCGCGGCGCAATTCGCCAGCCATTTCGACCCGGTGCTGGGCATGGGCGGTGAGCTCTTCGGTGTACAGTGCATAGCTTTCACGCCCGGAACTTTTTGCCTTGAACAGCGCCGAATCCGCATTGCGCAGCAATTGCTCTGCACTCAATGCATCACCGGGGAACAGGCTGATGCCGATGCTGGCGTTAATGAAGAGTTGATGCCCGTCGAACCGGAACGGCTCTTTCAGTCCGTCGATGATCCGCTGGGCCAACGCTGCCGCCTGAATCAGTTGCGGGCAACTCTCGGCCAGCACCGCAAACTCGTCGCCACCCAGCCGCGCCAGGGTAATCCCGGGACCGAACATGCCTTTCAGACGCTCGGCCACGGCCTTGAGCAACTGATCACCGACGTTGTGACCAAGGCTGTCATTGATGATTTTGAAGTGGTCCAGATCGATCAGCAGCAAGGCGCAACCGCGCTTGTGGATCTGTGCAGAGGCCAGCGCCTGTTCGGCCCGGTCGGTGAACAGCAAGCGGTTGGGCAGATCGGTCAGCGGATCATGATGTGCCAGGTGAGCCAGTTCATGCTCAGAGTCCTTGATCGCGCTGATATCCGAGAACACCGCGACGTAATGGCTGAGCTCGCCAAAGTCATCCTGGATGACCCGGATGGTCTGCCATTGCGGGTAGATTTCACCGTTTTTGCGTCGATTCCAAATCTCGCCGCTCCATTCGCCAGTGCTATTGAGGGACTGGAACATCGCCTCATAGAACCCCAGCGGATGATGGCCGGACTTGAACATGCTCGGCTGGCGGCCGAGCACTTCTTCACGCTGATAGCCAGTAATCTCCATGAACGCACGGTTCACATGGACGATCAGCCCCTCACGGTCGCTGACCAACACCCCTTCGCGAGTGCAATCGAACACCGCCGCTGCCTGACGAAGGTGCTCACGATCCTCTCTGCGGTAGCGCAACGTGGCGTCGATACCGAGAAAACCCAGCAATCGCGCACGGGCAACAAAGATCAATCCGGCACTGAACACGGCCCAGACGTAGCCGTTGATCAGTTGCCAGCGGAGGAGATCGACCGAATCATCGAAGAAACTGTTCAATAAATGACCAGTGATCAGCAGCCAGAACACTGACAGCAGCAGGTAGAGCAGCGCCGCACGCAGGGCATCGCGATAAGAAACCGACATATGGCAGTCAATATCCCTTCGAAAAGTCTGGAATTATAGAGGAAAGAAACATCCAGCCACTCTTATCTGAAAGGGCGACTGGTTTTATCTGTGGGCTGAGTGATAATGCGTTCGCTGTTTTCATTTTTATCGAGGGCCATACAGCCTATGTGGTACAACGGTTTTCTCGACTTGTCGCCTTGGCAACTGGTGGCAGTCACTCTGTTGATGACCCACGTGACCATTGTCGGCGTCACGGTCTATCTGCACCGCTATTCAGCCCATCGCTCCCTGGAGCTCAATGCTGGCCTGAAACATTTCTTCCGCTTCTGGCTGTGGTTGACCACGGCGCAGAACACCCGCGAGTGGACCGCTATCCACCGCAAACACCACGCCAAATGCGAAACCGTCGATGACCCGCACAGCCCGGTGATCAAAGGCCTTTCCACCGTTTTGCGCAAAGGTGCCGAACTGTACCGCGCCGAAGCGGAAAACCCGGAAACCCTGCGCATCTACGGCAAGAACTGCCCGGACGACTGGATCGAACGCAACCTTTACACCCGCTTCCCGCTGCTTGGCGTAGCGATCATGGGCGTCATCGACCTGCTGCTGTTCGGCACCATCGGCATCACTATCTGGGCGATCCAGATGATGTGGATTCCGTTCTGGGCTGCCGGCGTCATCAATGGTCTGGGCCACGCCGTCGGCTACCGCAACTTCGAATGCCGCGATGCTGCGACCAATCTGGTGCCCTGGGGCATCCTGGTCGGTGGCGAAGAACTGCACAACAACCATCACACCTACCCTAACTCCGCCAAACTGTCGGTGAAGAAGTGGGAGTTCGATCTTGGTTGGGCCTGGATCCAGGTCTTCAGCTTCCTGCGTCTGGCCAAGGTTCAGCGGGTTGCGCCGATCGCCCATCGGGTCGAAGGCAAAGGCCACCTGGACATGGACACCGCCATGGCGATCCTCAACAACCGCTTCCAGATCATGGCCCAGTACCGAAAATTGGTCATTGCGCCGCTGGTCAAACAGGAACTGGAAAAGGTCGATCATTCGGTCCGCCATCAATTCCATCGGGCCAAACGTCTGCTTTCGCGGGAAACCAGCCTGCTGGATGACAAGCACCACCTGCGCATCCAGACGATGCTCGAGCACAGTCAGGCGCTGAAGGTCATTTACGAAAAACGCCTTGCTCTGCAACAGATCTGGCTCAAGACCAGCACCAATGGTCATGACATGCTCGCGGCAATCAAGGATTGGGTTCACGAAGCCGAGGCCAGCGGTATTCAATCGCTGCGCGACTTCGCCCATCAGTTGAAAACCTACTCGCTGCGCCCTGCTACCGTCTGACACCGTTGATCGGTGCGCCCCGCTCATGGGCGCACCCTCCGGAACTTCGCTGTAAATCCCCTATCTCAAAGAGCAATTCGCCATCCAGGCGGGCTTTATTGTGGCCGCTTTCGAACCTTGAGCGGCACGCCCTTTGAGATCTGTGCCGATGGTCCATAAAGATCTACAAATTCCGTCCTCTCAACCTTGGCCCGATGCTGCGCAAACGCTGCTTGCGTTGATGCATGCCCAGGGTGAAGTCGCGCGCCTGAGCGAGCGTGTACAACTGTTCAGCTCGTTGCTGGTCAGCGTCAACGCAGTACTTTGGGCTTTCGACTGGGAAGCTAAACAAGTGCTGTACGTCAGTCCCGCCTATGAGCGCATCTTCGGCCGCTCCGCCGGCTCGCTATTGGCCGACCACAATGAGTGGCGCGATAGCGTTTACCCGGACGACCTCGAAAACGCCGAACGCAGCCTGGCCGAGGTTTTGCACAAAGGCGCCGTCGAAGATCGCGAGTACCGCATCATCGCGGCCGACGGCCGGATTCGCTGGATCAGTGATAAATGCTTTATCAACCGCCAGACCGAACCCGGGCAGCCGGTGATCCTGGTCGGTATTGCTGAAGACATCACTGAAAAAAAGCAGCTGGAAACCGAGCTGCAACGGCTGGCCACCACCGACGTCCTGACCCAAAGCAGCAATCGTCGACACTTTTTCGATTGCGCCAATCTCGAATTCGAAAAGGCACGGTTGCAGGGTTCACCGCTGGCCTTTCTGCTGTTGGATATCGATGATTTCAAGGTTATTAACGACACCTATGGCCACCCTGAAGGTGACCTGGTGCTGCAACGCATCGCCGAATGCGGTCGCACGGCTTTGCGTCGTGGCGACCTGTTCGGGCGCATTGGTGGTGAGGAGTTCGCGGCGGTCTTCCCCGGCTGTGCGCCCGACATGGCCAAACAAGTGGCGGAACGTCTGCAACGGGAAATTCAGAAACTGAGCTTCAGCCACGACGGCCAGACCTTCGGTATTACCGTGAGCCAGGGTTTGACCAGTCTTACCGCCGAAGACGTAACCATCCACAGCCTGTTCGCCCGCGCCGATACAGCGATGTATGAGGCCAAGCGCCAAGGCAAAAACCGGGTTGTTTCGGGGTGAAAGCCGAACCTAATGTAGGAGCGAGGCTTGCCCGCGATGGGAGCGCCTCGATTTGAATGGATCAGCGCGGTAATGCTATCGCGGGCAAGCCTCGCTTCTACAGGGATTGCGTCATCCTGAAGATAGAATCGTCTTCGAACAACTTAGCCTTTACGCAACCGCATCAACTCCGGTAAACCAATCTTGAGCAAGCGCGCGGTCTTGCTTTTGGCGATCTCCTCCACGCCCTCTGAAGGCCTCAGGCGGGCCAATTGTGCCGAGATCTTCATCACTAGCGCTTCACGGGAATACACACCGCCCCCGAGCTGGTAGACCGCCGCGATCAGCTCACGCAGTTCCAGTGGCAAACGCCAGCGCGTGCGCAGAGCCGAACCGTAGGCGGCGCCAAATTGAGCGAGTGCGTCACCGATCTCCTCTTGATCATCCAGCGCACCGCCGGCCTCCTTCCATTCTTGCAGGCAACGCAGCAACGCCAGATCCCCCAGACGATGCAGCATGCCGGCGCAATAGCAACGCTCCTGATCCAGGTCCAGCAGGCGCGCCAGGGTTCGTCCATATTCCGCGGTGTGCAGCGACAGCTCCCAATAACGCTCGGCGTAATCGGCCAGCGCAGGGTCACTCAGCTTGGCGCTACGCTTGAGGGTCAGGCCAAGAATCAGGTTCATGCTTTGCCCCGTACCCAGCCTGTGCAGCGCCTGGGACAAGGTCAGAACGGAGTCGCCGAGGTGATGCGCGGCGCTGTTGGCGGCGGCGATCAGTACTGCGGTGATTTGCGGATCAGTGCGAATTTCCTGTTCCAGCAGTTTCAGGTCCAGCCCGTTGGGGTTGAGGCTGCGCTTGACCGCCAACTGCACGTCGGCCAACAACGGGGCGCCATCAGCCACTTCGCGCCGACGCTCAAGAAAAGCCGATAAGGTCATACCCGGCATCAAGGTCGGAGCCTCGCACGCGACTGACTGACCTTCGGCCAGCAGCAGATCCTGCAGACGATGAATCAGGCTTTCCATGTTTAACGGTTTGGTCAGATATGCTGTAGGCGCCAGCGGCAAGACCTCGCGCACGCTGGCGCTGTCATTGCGGCTGCTCATCAGGATAAACGGCAACACCGGGTTGCGCCGACGTTGGCGCACGCTACGCAGTAAACCCAGACCATCGACGCCGGGCAGCTCCCAATCGGCGATCACCAGGTCATAGGGGTTTTCGCTCAACAGCTCCAGCGCTTCCTGTCCATCAGCGCAAACATCCACTCGAGCGTCGCAGCGCACGCTCAATAACACCTGCTCGAGCAGGTCACGAGACCAAGGGTCCGCCTCGGCAATCAGCACTCGTGGTACAGCAGGTAGATCAACCGCGGTCATCAGCACGCTCCCAAGGCAATGCTTGCACCTTAGTCAATGCTCGCCCTTCGATACAGCGCAAAACCCGGGATGCACCGATAAACCCATAAAAAAACCCGCCGAAGCGGGTTTTTTGTCGATCAGGTCACAGCCAGCAATCAGAGCTCAGAGAAGCACTCTTCGATGATTGCCAGACCTTTGTCCAGTTGCTCGTCCGGCGAAGTCAGCGGCACCAGCACGCGCAACACGTTGCCATAAGTACCGCACGACAGCAGGATCAGACCCTTGTCGCGAGCCTTGGCCACAACCTGAGCCACAGCAGCGGCGTTCGGCTTGTGGCTGTCGCCGTTTTCGAACAACTCGACAGCGATCATCGCGCCCAGTGCACGGACTTCGCCGATGACCGGGTACTTGGCTTGAATGGCTTTCAGGCCAGTCACCAGACGCTCGCCGACTGCTTTGCAGCGGTCCAGCAGGTGCTCTTCTTCGAACACTTCCATCACTGCCAAAGCAGCGGCACAAGCGATCGGGCTACCGGCGTAAGTGCCGCCCAAGCCACCTGGAGCGATAGCGTCCATGTATTCGGCCTTGCCGCACACACCGGCGAGCGGGAAGCCGCCAGCGATGGATTTGGCGAAGGTGGTCAGGTCGGCAGCAACGCCCATCTGTTCCATGGCAAAGAAGGTGCCGGTACGGCCAGCGCCGGTTTGCACTTCGTCAGCGATCAACAGAATGCCGTGCTGGTCGCACAGGGCACGCAGACGCTTCATGAATTCTTTCGGCGCGACGTAGAAACCGCCTTCGCCCTGAACTGGCTCGATGATGATCGCGGCGATGTCACGCGGCTCAGCGTCGTTCTTGAAGATGCGCTCGATGCTGGCGATCGAATCGTCGATGCTCACGCCATGCAGTTCGTTCGGGTACAGCGCGCGGAAGATGCCGCCTGGCATCAGGCCCATACCGGCCGAGTAAGGCACGACTTTACCGGTCAGGCCCAGGGTCATCATGGTGCGACCGTGGTAAGCACCGGTGAAGGCGATCACGCCGGCACGGCCAGTGGCGGCACGAGCGATTTTCACGGCGTTTTCTACAGCTTCGGAACCGGTGGTGACCAGCAGGGTTTTCTTGGCGAAATCGCCCGGAACCTTGGCGTTGATTTTTTCACACAGTTCCACATACGGCTCGTAGGCCAGAACCTGGAAGCAGGTGTGGGTCAGCTTGTTCAGTTGCGCAGTCACGGCCGCGATGATTTTCGGGTGCAAGTGACCGGTGTTGAGTACCGCGATGCCGCCGGCGAAGTCGATAAACTCACGACCTTCAACGTCGGTAACGGTGGCGTTCTTTGCCGACTCGGCGAAGATCGGGTGAATCTGGCCAACGCCGCGTGGTACTGCAGCTTCACGGCGTTTCATCAGGGATGCGTTAGTCTTGCTCATAATGTCCTCATTCGCCGCTCATCGGTCGGCGTGGTTCAAGGAATACGCAGCGGGGAGGCAACTACGGCAGCATGCGATGATCGACTGCCACAGCTTTCCCGGCCACACAGAAAAATCGTTTGAAGCGCAGAAAGGGGGCAGCGCTCTCGTGCCCCTCTCCGCTCAATACATTGCCGGGGTTAGATGCCCAGGCAGAGGTATTTGATTTCCAGGTAATCTTCGATGCCGTACTTGGAGCCTTCACGGCCCAGGCCCGAGGCCTTGATGCCGCCGAACGGCGCGACTTCATTGGAGATCAACCCGGTGTTGACGCCGACCATGCCGTATTCCAGGGCTTCAGCCACACGGAACACACGGCCCAGGTCACGCGCATAGAAGTACGAGGCCAGACCGAACTCGGTGTCGTTGGACATCGCGATCACGTCGGCTTCGTCTTTGAAGCGGAACAGTGGCGCCAATGGGCCGAAGGTTTCTTCCTTCGCCACGGCGGCATTGTTTGGCACGTTGGTCAGAATGGTCGGCTCGAAGAAGTTGCCTTCCATGCTCTTGCCGCCCGCCAACAGGGTCGCGCCTTTGCTGAGGGCGTCAGCAATGTGCTCCTGAACCTTGGCCACGGCTTTTTCGTCAATCAGCGGGCCGGTGGTGGTGCCGTCATCCAGACCGTTACCGATTTTCAGCTTGGCCACAGCCACTTTCAGCTTCTCGGCGAACGCGTCGTAGACTGAATCCTGAATGTACAGGCGGTTGGCGCAGACGCAGGTCTGGCCGTTGTTGCGGTACTTGGAGATGATCGCGCCTTCGACGGCCTTATCCAGATCCGCGTCGTCGAACACGATGAACGGTGCGTTGCCGCCCAGTTCCAGAGAAACTTTTTTGATGTCCTTGGCGCATTCGGCCATCAGCTGACGACCGATTTCGGTCGAGCCGGTGAAGGACAGTTTGCGCACGATCGGGTTGCTGGTCAGCTCACCGCCGATGTCGCCGGCGCTGCCGGTGACGACGCTCAGCACGCCTTTCGGGATACCGGCACGGTGTGCCAGCTCAACCAGGGCCAAAGCCGAGAACGGGGTTTGCGACGCAGGCTTGATCACCATGGTGCAACCAGCGGCCAGAGCCGGGCCGGCTTTGCGGGTGATCATGGCGGCCGGGAAGTTCCACGGAGTGATCGCGGCAGTTACACCGATCGGCTGCTTGAGCACGATCAGGCGCTTGTCCGGCTGGTGGCCAGGAATCACGTCACCGTAGATGCGCTTGGCTTCTTCGGCGAACCACTCGATAAAGGAAGCGGCGTAAACGATTTCGCCCTTGGCTTCAGCCAATGGCTTGCCTTGCTCAAGGGTCATCAGGCGACCGAGGTCGTCCTGGTTTTCAATCAACAGTTCGAACCAGCGACGCAGCTTGTTCGCACGTTCTTTGGCGGTCAGTGAACGCCAGGCCGGCAGCGCTTTGTCAGCAGCTTCGATAGCTCGGCGGGTTTCGGCAGCGCCCATTTTTGGCACAGTGCCCAGAATTTCGCCCGTTGCCGGGTTGTTGACCTTGATCGTCTGACCATTGTCCGCATCGACCCAAGCGCCATCGATATAGGCTTGTTGGCGGAACAACTGGGTGTCTTTGAGCTGCATGTGGGCTTTCCTTAACAGCACCGCGCAGGCGCGGAGCGAATTATTAATTGTAGAAAGGCGCCTCAAGGGCTGCCGTCAGGAAATTCATTCACCGGCCCGAAGCACATAAATAGCGCACATAATGAAACTCGTGCGGTTCAGCACCCAGACAAGAGCGTTTGAAATCTCAAACGAATCCTAGGATCAAAGGGGGTAAAGGACAATAGGCTGTTCGAAAAAAAGAACGAAAATGGCGCTTTTGCTGATTTTTTCTGATCAACGTAGCCAACGGCTGTTTAACGGTCGAGAAAAATCAGACGATTCAGCAGCATGGACGCCCGCAACGCATATGAGTATCATGGCGCCCGCATTGCACCAGTAGCTCAGCTGGATAGAGTACTGCCCTCCGAAGGCAGTGGTCGTGGGTTCGAATCCCGCCTGGTGCACCATACGCAAAAACGAGAAAGCCTCAGATCTTAGGGTCTGGGGCTTTTTTGTTTGTCCGTTTTGCGAGTTCTGGTTGATCGACAGGACTACTGATCAGTAGAGCATGCTGCTATGAAACGCCTACCGCTTCAGCAAATATGTCCTGCTGGAGGATTCAGTTGTTCGGTTTTACCGAACAACTGCCGCCGACAACAAACCTACCGAGCAGCGTCGCCGCTTTAAAGAGGCCGAGGGCGAAAAACTGGGTATTGAGGCACTGCGCGCCATTGCGCAAAAAAAGGATCGTTGAGGCGTTTTGGCTATCAGATGCGAATGAATATTGCGCCCATGCGGATAAGTCCTTAGGACGATGTTCTGCTTTCGAGATTCTCGATACCTAAGATCCTTTTTTCGACTTGCCGCCCGCAGGTGCTTCGACGGGCTCGATGGCCGCATCCAATTCTTCAAGATCATCGTCCGCTTCCGACACCGGGAACGGATCTTTGCGACTTTCAGTGATTGCCCGGCGTATCTCCTCGCCCATGACTGGGCAACTCTTGAGCAGGGCAATACGGTCGATTCGTTGCGTCACGGCTACTCTCCAACGCATCAGCAATTGGGTCGATAGTGCGCCCTTTCAATTATCGACGCCAACTCGCTGAGCACCATACACCTCACTGCTCCTGCAATTCCTTGAGTCGGGCCGTGAGATATTCCTTCGGAAGACGCTTATGCATCGACGCCAGCATCAGCGCGACGCCGACATGTGGCTGACCTCAGGAGGAAATGATCTGTTCATCCTTTGAGACGGACAGCCTCATCAATTCGGGTCAAGCCCCGAAAAATAATGCCTCAGCGCTGATAACGCCGCACCACGCTGCTGTTTTTCAACACATGACCGTTGATCTTCTCCATCAGCTGCGCGCGAGTCAGGCCGGCGGGCAATGCGTCCGGGGCGAGGTCAAGGGCATAGAGCTGAATCACGTAGTGGTGGGCGCTGTCGCCAACCGGTGGGCATGGGCCGACGTAGCTGGTGGTGTTTTTGCTGTTGGTTCCGCCAACCCCCTCGATCGCAGCTTTCGTGCCGAAACCCGCCGGAATATGGTGAGTGGCGGCCTTGATCCCGTAATGCACCCAGTGATCGACACCCTGGCCTTTCTGACCATCCGGGTCGTGCATGACGATGGCGTAGCTGAGGGTGCCTTCAGGGCCAGGCGTCCAGCTCAGGGCGGGGGAAAGGTTCTGCCCGCCGCAGCCACTGCCGTCACCGGCGTTGGCCGTCGTGAACAACCTGTCGTCCGATACACCAGGAATGCTGAGGGTAAAGCGCTCCGCGGCTTGTGCGGGCAGTTGCAGGCAGAGGGCGACTGCAACGGCCGCCAGCCAAGGGTTGAGCGAAGAAAATCGGGTCATACCAGAGCACCTTATCCTGAGAGCGCCGTCGTCGGCCCGCAGACTATAGCTGGACCGTTCGTAAGGTGGCAGTGAAGATTGCACTGAACTGCGCAGGTACGGCCCGCCCCGATGGCCATGGGCATCTACACATCTCTAAAAGCTAGAATTCCCGTAGCGGTTGTCGAGTAGAACGAGGCAGCGTCCGAGGACGGAGTCCTCGTAAAACCTGCTCGCGGTATCTGAAACACCGAGGTGCAGGGTTTTACGGCTGCTTCGCAGCCGGACGCCGCCTCGCTCTACTCGACAGCTGCTACGCCCTGCCAAGCATCAAAAAATAGTACTTAAACCGTAGCAGCTGACTCGACAGACGGCTTACTCAACGACGACAGTGCCGCTGAACTTGCTCATCACGAAGCTGACAAATTGCTCGACGGTCATTTTCTGGCCGTTGAAATCCACCTGATTGTTGGCGTAGTGCAGCTTGGACACAATGTTGTTGCCGTCCAGTGTCGCCAATTGAGCCCCAACCGCCATGCTGCTGGCCATATCACTGGCCATGGCCCCTTGGTCGGCAATGGCCTTGTCATCGGTCTGACCTTCGAACTGTGCCTGCGCACTGGCCACGTCGGCGATCATCGGCTTGGACAACAGCAGATTGAAATCCAGTAGCGCAATAAGTTGCTTGCCCACTTCAACGGGCGGCAGGTCCATTGAATGCGGTTTGGCCAGATCGACGACCAGGCTCATGCGGCTTTCACCGTTGGGGGTATTGAACGAAAGGTTTTCCAGGGCGATCTGCGGCTTGGCGTCCAGCAGTTTATCCAGATCAGCCTTGACCTGAGTCTGCTCGGCCTCGGTGAGGTTCAGCTCTGGCGCCGGCTCACCTGCGGCAGCCGCAGCGGCGGCGGCAGCCTCGTAAGGTTGCAGCTTGTTCTGGTACACCTGCATCAGCGCCAGGGTGGCCGGAATGTCGAGGTTCTTCATGCTCCAGGCCATCTGCGCGGTACCAATCGCTTTGCCGTTGAGGGCGACTTCACCCACTTTGTAATCGGCGCGCCCCGCTGCGTTCGTGCCTGACTCCTCGGTGGAGCTTTTCATTTCGGCGTTTTTGAAGGTCAGTACCGACTGCTTGTCGCCGAAGGTGGTCTTGGTGCTGGTCAGCTCGACCGTGTTTTGCCCCAGGTAATAGCCGTAGCTGCTTTTTTTGAGGTTGCTGGCCAGTGTCAGGCCGTTCAACTCGATCTGGACCGGCGTCTGCTCCTGGGAAATCGTGGACAGGGTGAGGCTATCCATATAGCCGTTGGCTTTGACCTTCTGCGCCTGAGCGTTAGCAGATACCTCGAGGTTCAGACCGGAAAACTTGAGGTTGGACTTCTCGTCCAGCGCCAATTCCAGCGGCAGCATCTCGAGGGTACCGTTGGTGGCGTTGTCGTAACCGATGTTGACCACGCCCTTGAGCGGGGAAACATCCTTGGTGGCGGCGAACCATTTTTCGGTGAGCGAGGTCTTTTCCAGCTCATAGTGACTGGTGGCCAGGACCGGCAGCCACTTCAACGAAATCAGACGCGAGAACGGTAACGGGCCGTGTTCGATATGGTCAACAAACAGCAATTCAACGCCGTCAGGAGCATCGCCGAACATATCGCCCCGACCTTTGAGACGGTAATGCGCAGTGCTGCTGAACAACTGGCGATCCAGCGATACCAATTCCAGGGTCGCGACGCCATTGGAACCGACCATGGCCGCTTGCAGTTCTTTGTTGGCATCGGAAATCGTGGTGTTCAACACCCCTTCCAGTTTAGTGCCGGTGTACCAGGCGCCGCCGGCGCTGATTGCACCTACCGCGACAACGATTCCTAACAGTACGCCCGCTGATTTATTCATGTTTGGCCCGATCAATGTCCGTTGTTGAAAGAGTGGTCGTCTTCCCTGAACCCTTGACGGGTTGCGGCTCGACTCCGCTAAAAGTGCTGGGAGATTAGCATTTGCCGTACGGGGCGACCCACATAGGATGTGAAACAACGATTAGATCGAGGAGGTTCAGGTGTATGACTTTAGTGATGAGCCGAGGATGTTTAATGCAAAGGTGGGTGATCTCTGAAGTTTCAAACTGACCGGAATCGTTGGAGATCATTCGACCGCCATCGCGAGCAAGCCCGCTCCCACACTAGATCTCTGGTGAGCACACTGTTTGTGGCCGCCGCAGATTAAGTGTGGGAGCGGGCTTGCTCGCGATGGGGGCGGTCCAGCCAGCACAAATCTAAATGGGTCTACCGTTACGAATACTGAACTTCAATCTCATCCAATTGATGATCAAAGCTCTTCAGCCTGGCGGTCCAGGTATAGACGAGCACTTCAAAGTCCCGATTGATCACCGCTCCGCTCGGTGATTCCGAGCGTGGGTCGCAGAAATCGAGTTGATAGCGTTCCCGGGCCATGGCCGTGGCGACATCAGCGAGTTCGCGGGCATTGCTCAGCCAGTGCCGGCCATCGGCTATTTGCTTGTCGAGGACCAGGCATTGGTGTTTCAGGGCTTCAAGACTCTTTTCCAGCGGTGTGCCCGTGAGTTCGCCCATGACTTCCTGGAAGGTCCGTCCCGGTTGCCAGTAACTGCCCCAGAAGTAACGATCAAACACCGTTTCGACCCGGCGCAGCGCAACCTTGGTGTCCCAGATCAGCACCAGGGTTTTGCCTTGTTCGAGCTGTTTTTTCTTGACCTTCTGGCCCTGAAACGAAGCCCAGGCGACGACCACGATCGATAGCACGGCGATCAGCGCGCTGGCGCTGTCAAGAAACAGCAGCGCCTTGTCGATCTGATGGGCCAGCATGATGCCGTAGAAATAGGTAGCAGAGAGCAACACCACCGCAACGATGGCGCACCAGAAGCCGGGAGCATAAGGGTTTTTCATTACTCGAATCCCCATGACCAACGCGAGCCTTGATCCGCGGACGGGCGCAAACAGCTGCGCGCCACCCAACTGATCAAAGCATAGCAACGGCCTCAGGGTTTCGCGTGCTCAGAACCTTGCGTTCGTCCGCTTTCCCAACCACCGCCCAGCGCCAGGAACAAATCGATCTGACTCATGGCAACCTGAGTGTTGGCCGAAGCCAGCTGCGCGCGCACATCGGTGTAGGTCCGGGTCGCCTGCAGGTCAGCCAGGAACGACGCCCGACCGGCCTGGAAGAAGCGGTGTGTCTGGTCCGCCGCCAGTTGCGCCGACTGCTCGGCATCGGCCAGGGCATCGCGGCGCTGCAACTGCGCGGAATACTGCGCCAGACCGGTCTGGGTTTCGCGAATGGCGTTGAGCACCACCCCGTCGAAATGCGCCAGTGCGCCCTGGGTCGACGCTTCGGCTTCACGAATCCGCGCGCGGGAGCCGTTGGACGGTACGGTCCAGCTCAACAACGGGCCAAAACCCCAACGGTTGGTCGCCGGTTTACCGAGGTTTTCCAGAAGGCCGACGGTGCCGACGGTCGCGCCGATGCTGATGTCCGGGTACAGCTCGCCAGTGGCAATGCCGATCCCGGCAGTCGCAGCGGCCAGCCGACGTTCGGCCTGACGCACATCTGGCCGACGCTTGAGCAACGTCGCGCCGTCACCCACCGGTAACAATTGCGCAATGTGCGGCAGCTCAGCGCAGGTGTTAGTGCCGGAGGGCAGTTGCTCAACCGGTTTGGCCAGCAACATCGACAAACGGAAGAGTCCGGCCTGACGAGCGGCCTCATAGCGAGGGAGTTCGGCGCGCAGGGATTTGAATTGGGTTTGCGAACGGGTGACCTGGGTTTCGTCACCGCGCCCGGCGTCCCGCAAGCGCTGGGTGAG
This sequence comes from Pseudomonas sp. H11T01, assembly GCF_048515765.1. NCBI lineage: Bacteria > Pseudomonadati > Pseudomonadota > Gammaproteobacteria > Pseudomonadales > Pseudomonadaceae > Pseudomonas > Pseudomonas sp. H11T01. The sequence continues at coordinate 27,961 of NZ_JBLYED010000032.1, forward strand.
CGTGGTGCTCTGGGCTTGCAAGTCCAGCGAATGCTCGGCGATTTCACGTTCCTCATTGGCTGCGCAGACTTGTGTGTAAGCGCGCACCACATCCGCCACCAAGGTAATCCGTGCCGTGTCCGCCGCCGCCTGGGTGGCATCGGCGTTGGCCTTGGCCGCTTCGATCCCGCGCTGCAAAGTGCCGAACAAGTCGAATTGATAAGACGTCGTGATCCCAATGTCGCCGACATTGGCCACCGGCACTTTATCGGCCAGCAAAAACGCTTCACCGGACTCCTGCAAACGCTGCGCGCCCATCTTCACCCCACCGCTCCAGCCACCGGCCGACTGAGCTTCGTCGACTTGAGCGCGAGCCCGGGACAGGTTGGCCGCCGCCACGCGCAAATCGGTATTGGACGCCATGGCCTGACGCACCAGCTCATCCAGACGCGGGTCCTGATACAACCGCCACCAATCGCTCGGCACCGGCGCCGAGACCACGTTGTTGCTCTGCCCGGCCAGCTCGCCTTGCAAGTCTTCGCGGTGCACGGCGGCGTTGTCCGGCAGGTGATAATCCGGCCCGACGACCTGACAGGCTGAAAGCAGCAGGCCAAGCCCGGCCGCTGCCAAACGGGCGGCCGTGTTCATTGCGTAGGCTCCTGCTCGGGCTTGTCACCCATTATCGAAACAGTGGCGGTCCGCCCGGCGATCATGCGGAAGTCTTCCGGCACTTCGTCGAAGGCGATCCGCACCGGAATCCGTTGCGCCAGCCGCACCCAGCTGAACGCCGGGTTGACGTTGGGCAACAGGTTCGAGCCGCTGCTGCGGTCGCGGTCTTCGATACCGGCGACGATGCTTTCGACATGCCCGCGCAGCCGCGCCTTGTCGCCGATCACCCGGATGTCGACGCTTTGGCCGACATGAATGCCGTCCAGTTTGGTCTCTTCGAAATAGCCGTCGATGTGGAAGGAATTGCTGTCCACCACCGACAACACGGGCCGACCGGCCGTGACGAATTCCTGGGTTCGCGGCGCGCGGTCGTTGACGTAGCCGTCCACCGGGCTGCGGATCACCGAGCGGTCGAGGTTCAGTTGAGCGCTGTCCACCGTCACCTGCGCCTCGGCCAACGCCGATTGGGCGCGGGCGACGCGGGACTGGCTTTCTTCCAGTTGCTCGCGGGGCACCAGATTGCCGAGGCCACTGTTGCGTTTGGCCTCGCGCTGGGCCTGAGCAAGGGTTTCCTGACGGTCGGCGACAGCGGCTTTGGCTTGACGCAACGCCAGTTTGAAACGGTCCTGATCGATGCTGAACAGCACCTGACCGCGCGTCACCAGCTGGTTGTCGCGTACTTGTACCTGCTGGATCAGACCCGATACGTCCGGGGCGATCTGCACGACATCGGCACGGATGTGTCCGTCCCGGGTCCACGGCGCAAACATGTAATACATCACCATGCGCCAGACCACGACGCAGGCGAAGGTCACCACCAGCAGGGTCAGAACCACGCGACCGAGGGTCAATAAAGGTTTTTTCATGTCATCAGGTATCGACTGAGTGAGTCCACGGCGCCGAGCAGCAAGGCGTAGAGACCCACGTTGAACAATGCCCGGTGCCAGACCAGACGATAAAAGTGCAAGCGCGTCAGCACCCCGTGCACCACCAGGTACAACACATATGTAATGCCCATCAGCACCAGCAGCGTGGGCAGGAACACCCCGCTGATGTCCAGATCACCGATCATAGAGGCGCTCCATCGATGCCATGGGGAAGCGGTTCTTCGAGGTCGCCAGCGCCGAGAAATTCGACGCCCGGCAACAACGCCAGACGCAAACCACTCAGCGCGTGCAACAGATGCAGGCGGGTTTCGCCATCGCTTTGAACGCCTTGGCTGTTCAGCGCGCGACGTGTTCGATCAAGCGTCATCAACAGCGGGCTCGGCGCAGGCAACCGCTCGTCAGTCTTCAGGCACGCCTTGAAGTACTCGCCGACCTCGGCCACCACTTGGCGCACCAGGGCCTGCGGCAGGCCCGACACCCTCGGCAAGTAAGCCAGCAAGTCCAGCAGATTTAGCGCCACCCGCACTTCACGCAGGGCGATGCCTGTGTCCTGACCGGTCATCGCCAGTCGGGGCAAGTGCTGCATCAGTCGGTCGAGCACCTGTACGCCCATGTGTCGGTGCTCGTTCAGGGTCGCAGGCTCAGTCAGGCTGACAATTTCCCGCCAGTTGAAGCGGGTCAGGCGTTTGGCCGCCAGTTCCGAGCCAAATGGCCGGGCGATCAGGGTCCAGACGAACGCGAACAGCAGCCCGATAGGGCCGGCCAGATTGGAATTGGCAAAGCTCAGGAAATCCGCGTCGTAAGCGCCCTGGATGCTGATAAACGATGAGGTGTTGACGATGGTCAGCAGCATGCCGAGGTAAAAACGCGGCTGCACGGTGAGGGTGCCGACACAGATAAAGGGCACGGCGAACGCCAGCACCAGCATCGGGAAGTCATGCAGGTTCGGCAGGATCAAAAACAGGTAGAGGCTGGCGAACAGCACCGACATCGCGGTCCAGAAAAAGAACCGGTAAATCTGCGGCGCCGGGTCGTCCATCGAGGCGAAAAAGCTACAGGCCACCGCCGCCAGAATCACCGCGCTACCGCCGTCGGTCCAGCCCAGCAGCATCCACAGCACCGAAGCAACAATGATCGCAATGATGGTCGACGCAACCGAATACAGCATCAGCCCACGGTCGAGAAACGGCGTCAATCGACCCAGGCGCCAGTGACGATAGACCGCGCGCCAAATGTCCTGGCTTTCGCATTGAATCGCCCGCTGCAGGCTGCGGCAGTCTTGCCACAAATCGATCCATTCGCCGAGGCGGTACAGGGCGTTGGAAAACAGCAACTGGCGGCGATCGTCCAGCGCATCAAAGCTCGGTTGCAGGGCTTCAAGTTGACTGCGCATTGCCTGCCAGCGCTCGACCGACGCGTCTTTGGCGGTGCTGGCGAGCCACTCATTGGCCGCGCTCAAAAGCGGCGCGAACTTATCCACAAGTTCCGGTGTGCGCCGCTCCAGCGCGTACAACGCATCGTCCAGTTCATCCACCACTGTCAGCAGGTGAATCATCCGGCCCCGCAGTTTCTGGGTGTTGCGCACCGTTTGCGGCAGCGCGCCCTCGTGGGGCAACTGGCCGATCATCAACTCCAGGCTGTTGAAGGTCGCGACCATCGAGGCGCGCAATGCGCTGACTTCCTCAGGCTGCACGTTACGGTTCAGAAAGCGCTGGCTGTAGGTCGCCGCATCGGCAAACCACTTGCCCGTCGATTCAACGAACACCGGCGCCAGGCGCCGTGGCCAGAACAGACTGCCGATCACCGCCGCGCAGACAATGCCGAGGAAAATCTCTTCGGTACGCGCCTCGGCCACATCCCACACCGCCAGCGGGTTATCCACCACCGGCAGGGCAATCAGCGGCAAGGTGTAACCGGCGAGCATTAGTGCGTAGCTGTTGGCGGTGCGCAGGTGCAACGAAAGAAACAGCAGAATGCCGGTCCACAGGGCAATCACCACCGCCAGCAGCAGCGGCGTCTGCACAAACATCGGCACAAAAAACACCGCCGCCGCGGCACCTAAAAACGTGCCGACGGCGCGATACAACGCCTTGGAACTGGTGGGGCCAACGAAGGGGCTGGAAACGATATACACCGTGGCCATCGCCCAATACGGGCGCGGCATCTGCATCAACATGGCGATGTACAGTGCGGTCATCGACGCAGCGAAGGTACGCACACCATAAAACCAGTCCCGCGCGGGTGGCATGCCGGTAAAAAATCCGTTCACGAAGTCGTCACCGGTAAATGCGTGGCCGACTCAAACGCGCGGATCACCCGCAATGCGGCCTCAAGATCCGCCAGCTCGATGCCTTCAAGCACCTCGCGGCGCAAGCGCACCAGCTCGGCTTCGACCGCCTGCACCAGTTCGCGACCGCTCTGGGTCAGGCTCAAGCATTTGGCGCGACGGTCATGGGCATCTTCTGTGCGGCACACGTAGCCGGCTTTGCACAACTGATCGAGCAGACGGACAAGAGACGGGCTCTCCATCCCCGCCGCGTGCGCCACCGTCACCTGCCGCACACCCTCGCCCAAGCGCCCGATCATCAACAACGGGACGGCGCAGGCTTCGGAGACTCCATAGTTGACCAGCGTGGTCTGACAGATCCGCCGCCAATGCCGCGAAGCGACCACCATGCCACTGCTGATATTCATCTGGAGAGTGTCGAGATTGTTGAGCAAAGGGAAATTCGCACACTGTTAGTTTGCTAACTATCAATATGGCATTGACGGGTAAATTCAGTCAAGTTTTGAAACACATTGGTAAAGCGGACCGACCTATCGTTCCCACGCTCTGCGTGGGAATGCAGCCCGTGACGCTCCGCGTCACTGCCGAAGCGGACGCAGAGCGTCCAGTGAGGCATTCCCACGCAGAGCGTGGGAACGATCATGCTCTCGCGTTACCGAAAACATCTATAGGGTTCAGGGACCAAATGAAGAGACCAGCGATGTCGAAACGACCTGCTACAACAATGCCGTCCGAGGACACGCGGGACTGGAGGGATTCCATCCAATACGTTGAGTTTCTGCAGAACAAAGTCGAAGCGGCCCGTGCGTCAATACATAGAGGGCAAGGCCAATCCAATGATGAGGTCGAGGCTGAGTACGCAGCTCGACGGGCTCAGGCTTTAGACCGTTCAGTGTGCTTCAGAGCGACCTAAAATCGCCGTCAGCGTGGGAACCATCAGTTCAGTGAGCAACCGCAGCGATCGAGCATGGCTCCAGACCATTCGCGGGCAAGCCCGCTCCCACAGGAACTGCGCGATCCTTGTGGGAGCGGGCTTGCCCGCGAAGACGAACTAACGGTCGACAGCCCTATCCGCCAAAATCCGAGAACGAAAGATCAAGTCGCTTTCAGTGCTTGGGCGGTCAAGCGATGCTGCACTTCTTCCATCATGTCCAGACCATCACGCAACGACACAAACGCCGCGTTGATGAAGCGATAAAGATCCTGATCGTCGATATCGCGAATGGTGACTGAGGTGAGGGTTTCCAGCAGATCGGTGCCAATGCGCACACGGCTACAGGCGGTTTCGTGCAGAAGATGGGTCGCCGCGAGGGTGTTGAAGGCTAGAACAGAGGCGGCGGTGGGATTGGATGTCAGGGGGCGGTATGGAGTCATGGGATATCTCTCAAAGGTCGTGTTTTGGAGCCTCCATTCATCGTCGCCAAACGAAAAAGGGTGGCAGCTGTACGCAGGTTGGCGAACCGGTCACGACCCAACCCGGCAGACCCGAAGGTCTCCCGCGCACAGCCGCCATAAAACATCTCGCCAACCAAAAAGTGGAGGCAAGAGAGTTCTGGGCGCTGAAGCGCAAGGTTGTGACTAGGATCGCCAAATCCTGTCGCCGATGTGCGGCGACGGGGCGAACTATAGGGGGGATGGTTCAGGGTGTGCAACCAAACGGGCTGGCCGCTTACTTTTCTTAGCGTTTTTTAGCCTATTCGTACACAGCGCTACGTTCGCGCTTACCTAAATCAACACCTTCCCTGCCTCCGCCTCAATAAACTCAAAAACCTCCTCCGGCACGCTGTACTGAAACTGCTTGCGCCGATTCCTGGAGACCTTTCCTTCGTTGTCCAGGCACATCATCACCAGCCTGGACAGGTCGCTGCCACGCACGTCAAAGCGCTGGTTGACGGCTTTGACCACGCGGTCATAGCGGCCAAGGAATTCAGTTTCTTCGCGTAGCTCTACTTCTAGGGCGCGGCGGGCCATTTGCAGGGTGAATTCGACGCAGCGAGTGGCGTCCCAAAAGCGGTAGATCGACGGATGGCCGATGAACTCACAGGCCATTTTTTCCGCGTCCAGCCAAGTGACGTTCCAGAACTCACGAGCAGGCAGGGAGAAGTCCTTCAAGGCGGCCAGATAGCTTTGTTCTTCGTGTTTCATGGCGACTGAGACGGGCAGGAGCAACCCGTTCTCAAGTGCACCGGAATGGCAAAGTGTCTGGTGGATCAAAAATCGAGAGAGTCGGCCGTTGCCATCCATGAACGGATGAAGGAAGACGAAACCAAAGGCCGTCACAGCCGCGGCAACCAATGGATCGATCTGTCGCGAAGCCTGATTGGCGAAAGTCATCAGTTCTTGCATCAATTCGCGGCACAGGTCCGGCGCGGGTGGCACATAGCTCACACCGGCAGCGCCTCGCAGGCCGTTGTGCAGATGATTTTGCTCGTGTCGAAACATCACGGCTTTGTCGAAGGGATTGGAGACCGTGCTGTTTTGCAACTCGACCAGATAGTCTTCGCTCAGCTCGCGACCTTCATGGGCCTGGCGTAGCAATTGAACGAAGCGTCGGGATTTTTCTTCGCTGGGCTCTTCCTTCTCGATAGCGAAGGAGTCACGAGTTTCGTGGAGATAGGCCCAGTTGATGGCGCGGTCCATCATCTCCGGGGGCAAGGTCGCCATAAAGGCTTTGGCCCGGCCGAGAATGTTTAGGCTGAGCAAGGTTTCGAGTTCTGGGGTACGTTCCACGGTGGCGCAATAGTTAAGGGACCCAAGGCCGTTGAACTCGATTCGCCAGCGTGCGTTTCGAACCGTGGGGCCCGTTACATATCGCTTCGGGTCGAACAATGGAGAGAAACGGCTATTCACCGGGACTTCATAGTCAAGCCGCCGCGCAGTCAAACTCTCCCAGAGAAAACAGGCCTTGCGTATGAAGACGCCGTTGGGCGCCTTCGCTAACTCTTGAAGTAGCTGTTCGGCAGAAATCACCTGAAGCGACTGAGCCAGGATGCTAAGGTTGACGCCCTCATGTTTGAGCGCGAAGAGGATGTGATCGAGAACAGAATCGTTGGCAGGCGCTACTGACTGTGGAACCGCCAAACAATCGCCAATCATCGAAATGCGAGTGACCGGTTTGATCATCGCCAAGCGTGTTGGCGCAATGGCTTTGAGTCCTAGGGCATCATGTAGGTAGGCATATCCAACCAAAGGCATTGCGCGCGTCCACAGAAAAAGTTCACAAACGCGATTAAAGCCCAGATTTTTTCAACGCTCACCAGATTTTTGTATATTTCGGCGATTCCCTTCAGATTTTTACACCCCCCGCCCCTTCCTCATCAGCACATCCAGTTGATCCACCACCTCTGCCCAATCGGCGTCGTCCAGAACTTCATCACGCAGAAAATCCGCCTGGCATTTGGTCCAGAAGAAGGCGTCGGCCAGGTGCAGTTCGGGTTTGAGCGGTGAGTGGGTGGCGATGAATTGGTCGATGCTGACGGGGTCATCGGGCAGGCCGAGTTGTTTGAACAGGGATGGCAGGCTGTGGGTGGGTGATTCCATGGGGGACTCCCGGGTTTCTGGTTGGAGGGGTCAGTGATTAAACGATCGCGGGCAAGGAATGAGCTTGCCCGCGAAGATTGCGCAACGATCACTGCCAATCATCATGAATGACTCACCTCGCACACTTCGGCATGGGGCACCATTTTCAGGTACTGGTCCATGCTCAGGTGGACAAGGTTGTTGTGGTTGCCGGCCTCAAGGTAGATGTCTTTCTGGCGGGTCAGCATTGGGTCGATGATCATGTCCATGCCATAGGATTCGCCCAGAGCAGGCACAGCGCCACGTTCACAGTCGTTGAACAGGTGAGCCAGCGTGCTTTCGCGGGTAATTTGCCATTCGCTGCTGCCACGGACTTTGGTCAGGTCCAGATGGCGGCTGGCGGGCAGGACGGCCATCAAGTAGTGGCCGTGGTGGTCGTCGAGGATGACTGATTTCGCCACGCGCTCAGCGGGGATGCCCGCCACCCTGGCGGTTTCCAGGCTGCTCGCCGAGTGTGGATGAGTCACGACGTCATAATCGCATTTGGCCTGTTCCAGGCTCAAATGCACGGTTCTTGCCATACGCATGATGCACCTCGGTGTCCTGAGCAACTGCTTGCGGACGATGGGTAAACAACTTGATTCCACTTTAAGAGTCTAGGCCGTGCACCGGGTACCAACCACCCTTCATCCCGACAAACTGCTGACCGGTTTGCCGACATAACTGATCAAAATTCGCTCAGCCCATTGCTCAACTAAACTCCAGTTCAAAGCCGACGAAAGGATGACGGCCCCTGATGCATGACTCTCCGGGAGGGTCATATGAACAAACGTGTATGGCGGGCAATGTGGCTGTGGTTGCTGATCGGGTTACCGACCGGGCAGGCGTGGGCTGTGGACCCGGTGGTGGTGCTCACGGTGAACGATGTGATCAACCCGGCCAGCGCCGACTATGTGGTGCGTGGTTTGAACAAGGCCGTCGATGAACACGCGCAATTGGTCGTGCTGGGCATCGACACGCCGGGAGGGCTGGACACTTCAATGCGAGCGATCATCAAGGCGATCCTCGCCAGCCCCGTGCCAGTGGCCAGTTTCGTCGCCCCCAGCGGCGCCCGTGCCGCCAGCGCCGGGACTTATATTCTCTATGCCAGCCATATCGCCGCCATGGCGCCGGGCACCAACCTGGGTGCTGCGACACCGGTGCAAATCGGTGGCCTGCCCGGGCAGCCAAACCCACCGGCGGCGCCACGCACCGACAAGAATCCAGAGCCCGAAGCCACCACCGACACCCTGACCCACAAACAGATCAATGATGCCGCCGCCTATATCCGTGGCCTGGCGCAATTGCGCGGGCGCAACGTTGACTGGGCCGAGCAGGCGGTGCGTGAGGCCGTCAGTCTGTCGGCTCAGGAAGCGCTGAAGCTCAAGGTGGTCGATTACGTAGCAGACGACCTGAACGGTCTGCTCAAACAGCTCGATGGCAAGACCTTTAGCGTCGCCGGGCAGGAGGTGCAGCTGCATACCTTCGGCGCCGCGGTGATCAACCATGACCCGGACTGGCGCACGCAACTGCTGTCGGTGATCGCCCATCCCAGCGTGGCGTTGATTCTGATGATGATCGGCATCTATGGCCTGTTTTTTGAGTTCATGAGCCCGGGCTCCGGTATCAGCGGCGTGCTGGGCGGGATCTGCCTGCTGCTCGGCTTGTATGCACTGCAGTTATTGCCGGTGAATTACGCCGGGGTTGCGCTGATTTTGCTGGGTGTCGCGTTCATGGTGGCTGAAGCCTTTTTGCCGACGTTCGGTGTGATCGGTTTCGGCGGGATTGCTGCTTTTGTGGTGGGTGCGGTGATTCTGATGGACACCGATGTGCCGGGTTATGGCATTCCGCTGCCGTTGATCTTCGTCCTGGCCGTGTTCAGTTCAGTGCTGTTCGTGGCACTGGCGGGCATGGCAATCAGGGCGCGACGGCGAAAACTCGTTAGCGGCGATGCCGGGCTTGTGGGCAGCATTACGCCCGTGACCGCCGTGCAACCCGGCAACCCATGCAACGGCTGGGTGCAGCTGCAAGGGGAAAACTGGCAAGTGCTGAGTCCGATGCCACTGCGACCCGGACAACGGGTGCAGGTGGTGGCGCGTAAAGGCCTGCTACTGGAAGTGACTGCGGCGCAGGCTGCGCCTCGAGGAGAATGATTATGGGTCTGGAATTGGGTTTTGGCGCGCTCATCGCGCTGTTGATTCTGTTGGCCGCGTCAACCTTTCGCATCCTGCGTGAATATGAGCGCGGGGTGGTGTTCCAGCTTGGACGCTTCTGGCAGGTCAAAGGCCCAGGGCTGATTCTGTTGATTCCGATGGTCCAGCAAATGGTCCGGGTGGACCTGCGCACCGTGGTGCTCGACATACCGCCGCAAGACGTGATCACCCGCGATAACGTCTCGGTGAAGGTCAATGCGGTGCTGTACTTCCGGGTACTCGACCCGCAGAAGGCGATCATCCAGGTCGAAGACTTCCTCATGGCCACCAGCCAGCTGGCGCAAACCACCTTGCGGGCGGTACTGGGTAAACATGAATTGGACGAACTGCTGGCCGAACGCGAACGCCTGAACACCGATGTCCAGCAAGTGCTCGATGCCCAGACCGATGCCTGGGGGATCAAGGTAGCCAACGTCGAGATCAAGCACGTCGACCTCAATGAATCGATGATCCGTGCCATCGCCAAACAAGCCGAAGCCGAACGGGAACGTCGGGCCAAGGTGATCCACGCCGAAGGCGAATTACAGGCCTCGGAAAAACTGATGCAAGCCGCCGAAATGCTCGGCCGCCAGCCAGGCGCGATGCAGCTGCGCTACATGCAGACCCTGGGTGCGATTGCCGGTGACAAAACCTCGACCATCGTCTTTCCGCTGCCAATCGAGTTGCTGAAAGGCATGGCGGATTTGTCGTCGAAGGGGTGACGGGACAACGATCAATATCCCGTTCCCCGCGCGCTCTGTAGCCGCTGTGCAGGGCTGGCCATGACAAACAGCCGCGCTTTGGCATTACCCGCCTCGAATTCGCTGAGTTTCTGCCACGCGCTGGGCAGCGGTGCGAATTCATCCGGCTGATCGCCGGTGCTGATCAACCACACCCGCCCCGTTCCTCTGGGCAACGTTCCCAGATGGTCGAGATAAAGCGTGTCGGCCTCTTGATCGACCAAGGTTCCAAAGCCATAACTGTTCGGCCGGCTGGAAGTGCCGTCGGACAACGGCGGCGTGTAGAGCAGCGGCTGGGCGTCGGTCCGGTTGTAATAGACGTAGCTCATATACCAGAGCATGTCGCTGATGACGATGCGATCGCCCGCGACATAGTGCCGGTTCACATAATCGACCATGACGCTGACTTGATCATTCACGTCGACGGTGGAGTTGACGTTTAAACCGACCAGTTCTGCGCCTACAAACACCGTGAGCACAGTGATCGCCAGCACCCGAAAACGCTTTTGCAGGCGGTCGATGGCAACCGCAAACACCATCGGCAGACCCAGCGCATATGCGGTCAAGTAACGCTCGATGAAGACCGGCGTAATGAACGACACCGCGAACACCAGCAGCAGCGGAAGTGCGGTGTAAATCACCAGCAAAACATCAAACTTATAGGGCGTTCGGGCACTCCAGGCCGTCATGCCGGCGACGATCAGCGCCAGCAGTGGCATCGAGGCGAACAACGCCCATGGCAGGGTATCCGCCTCGTCCTGGATCAAATACAACCAGATCATCGTTGGTAACGAAGAGAGCGTGACCGGTGTTTCCCAGCCCACATCACCGCCAGCTTTCAACTGATCGATGTGCTGAATCAAGTCGACCAGGCCGGGAACCCACGGCAGATACAGCACAACGATCGCGACGTTGGCGAGCCACCAGTCCGGGCGGGTGATATGCCGACACGGGTTCGACGGCTGCAAACGGATCACCAGCAGATACAACCAATGGGAAAGCACGCAGAGGGCGGTGAAGTAATGGGTATAAAACCCGGCCGTCATCAACAGGACATAGAACACCAGATAGCGCTGACGCTGCGGTTGTTTTACCCAATACACCAACGCGATGGTCGCACCGATCAACCAGACGCCCAACAGCGCATACATGCGCACTTCCTGGCTGTAGCGGACCGCCGTAGGCAGCAAGGCCAGCAGCACTCCGGCCAGCACCGCCGCACGCCGTGTGGCGACCAATTCCACCAGCCAGGCCCCCAGTGCCACGGTGGCGATACCGGGCAACGCGCTGAAGCTGCGGATCGAGAAGATCCCGTCGCCGAACAGCTCGATCCAGCCGTGCAGCATCAGGAAGTACAGCGGCGGATGCACATCATGGGCGGCGTGGAACCAGATCCCGGCCAATGAATACTGGCTTAACAATAAGCTGGAGCCTTCGTCGCCCCAGATCGCTGCTGCGGTCAAATCATAAAATCGCGTGAATGCCGCCAGTACCAGAATCGGCAACAGCCAGTGTTCACGACCCCACTGAATCAAACGCCGCACAACCTCTACCTGGCTGACCGCAAAGTGTTCGTCAGGCTTGTCGCCAAGCTCTGTGTTTCTGCGCACCTGCATTCATCCCCCCTACTACTACTGATGAAAATAGACGCCGCATACACCCTCTATGAGTGTTGAAACACCTGTAACTCTACGACAGGTCTCCATCGTCTGCGACGTCAAAAATTGCTGATCCGACCGGCCGCACGTAGCGTCTGCGCCAGCCCAATACACCCACGCATTATCAGGCATAAGCATAACCAGAGGGAGCTGCCGCAGGCTGCGATCTTTTAGGGCACGACCGATGTGCTGTTCATTGCGGTTCTGGAGGGAGTACTCACTGAAGACGCCAGCGTACGTCGGTCAAAACCCTAGCAGTTCTGCTAGTTCTCAACGTTGGGCTGAGCGCGTAAAACTGGAGGCCTGAACTCACACCGACCGTGTCACCAAGGAAGGCATCTTCATGGCCCATTCAATTGCTGATGACCACACCAATCCGACCCAGCAACGCACAGTCCTGTTGGCGACCGATAACAAAAAATCGGTGCTCGCCGAAGTCGTTGCCGGCAGAACCAACCGCATGGCTTATTCAGCCTACGGTCATCAGTCCGCCAAACAGGACGTCACCACGAGGCTGGGTTTCAACGGCGAATTGCGCGAGGCGCGGATCGGCTGGTATTTGCTGGGTAACGGCTACCGAACCTATAACCCGCGATTGATGCGTTTTCATAGCCCGGACAGTTGGAGCCCGTTTGGGCGGGGTGGGTTGAATGCGTATATGTATTGTGGCGGTGAGCCAGTTACAAACTCGGATCAAACGGGGCATTTTTTTCAAAAACTTAGCGTGTTTGTTGACGATGTATTCAAAGCAGTTGTGAGTAACAGCCAGCGTTCTGCGAGCGCATTTTCGGCAACCGTTTCTAAAAACGTCCAAACGGTAATTGCAAATGGTACTGGGGTTATAGACGCTCTAAAAGTTCCCCTCGATAGAAGAATGTTCAATGCCTTGGGAGCATCTCCGGATAACCTCCCGGAGCTCATGACGATCACAAGGACACAAACGAAATCGGGCAAGCTCCCGCAGAATGCTTGGCATTCAAACATGGACTCAAAAAAAACCAGCTCGTCCAGTTCAAGCAGCTCTTCAAGCAGTAGTAGCTACCCGAATAGCTCTTCGACTAGAGGTGCTACCTATGAGAAACCGAAATCGGCGCAGGAGACGATTAATAGTCAACCTCACGGCTATGCGAATAGGAGTTACGGCTCGAGCTCACAGAAAAAGAAGTGAGCCCATTGTCTGCCTTCAATGACCGGTGAGACCATTTTTGGCAGTCTAACTCAGCAACTTTACCCATCAAGGTATTTACCTTGATGGGTTATAGACTGCGCTCACCACCTACCCCCTCACCGCTGCATCCCCCACCGCTTCACCGTCACCCGCTCCAGCGTATCGAACACCAGATTTTCCACCAGCAACCCAATCAGAATCACCACCGCCAACCCGGCGAACACCTTGTCGGTGTACAGCTCATTGCGATTCTGAAAGATGTACCACCCCAATCCGCCCTTGCCGCTGGTGGCGCCGAACACCAATTCCGCCGCGATCAACGTGCGCCAGGCGAAGGCCCAGCCGATTTTCAGCCCAGCGAGGATCGACGGCAGCGCGGCCGGGATCAGGATGAACAGCACGAAGCGAATACCCTTGAGACCGTAATTACGGCCAGCCATGCGCAGGGTTTCCGAGACACCGAGAAATCCCGCGTAGGTATTCAAGGCCAGCGCCCAAAGCACCGAATGCACCAGCACGAAGATCAGGCTGTTCTGCCCCAACCCGAACCACAGCAGGGCCAGTGGCAACAGCGCAATCGCCGGCAACGGGTTGAACATCGAGGTCAGGGTGCTCAGGAGGTCGCGCCCGAACTGGGTCGAGACCGCCAAAGTGGTCAAGGCGAAGGCCAGGACGATGCCGATCACGTAGCCCTTGAGCAGCACCACCAGTGAAATACCAACCTTGCCCAGCAACTCGCCACTGAGCAGACCGTCGTACAGCGCGCTACTGGTTTGCAGGAAGCTGGGCAGCAGCAGGTCGTTGTTCTGATAGCGGGCGACCAACTCCCAGAGCACGGCCAGCAGGATCAGGATCAGGCTTTTGCGCAACCAACCTTGTTGCCAAAGACGTTGACCGAGGGGCAGTTCGCGCTCCAGCGGGACGGTCAGCAACGGCTGTAAAACAACTTCGTATTCCTGGCGTACGGGTGATGAATGGCTCATCAGGCGATCCTCTCAACGGCTCAATAAGCGATACGGATATCGGCGAAATTCAGTGCTTGCTCGGTTTCAGGCGTCTGACCTTCGTCGAACAACAGCCGATGAATACGCCGCGCCGAGTGCTGAAAAGCCACGCCACCGAGGCTGTGCAAGTCGTATTGATGACTGTGGATTTCTGCCCGCACGCGCCCCGGATGCGGTGACAGCAACAGAATCCGATTACCCACCACCAACGCCTCTTCGATGGAGTGAGTGACGAACAGCAAGGTGAAGCGCACCTCTTCCCAGAGCAGCAGCAACTCTTCCTGCATCTTGCGTCGGGTCAGGGCGTCGAGGGCCGCGAAGGGTTCGTCCATCAGCAGGATTTTCGGCTGCATGGCCAAGGCTCGGGCAATCGCTACGCGGGCCTTCATGCCGCCGGACAAGGTGTGCGGATAGGCATCGGCAAACGCCGCCAGACCGACCTTGTCCAGGTAGTGCAACGCCCGTTCTTCAGCCTCGCGGCGCTTGAGGGTTTTCGAGGCGAGCAGCGGGAACATGACGTTCTGTTTGACGGTTTTCCAGGGCGGTAGTTGATCGAATTCCTGGAACACCACGATCCGGTCCGGCCCAGGTGCGCTGACGGTTTGCCCTTGCAGACGGATCTGACCTTCACACGGTTGGATGAACCCGGCAACCGCCTTGAGCAGCGTCGACTTGCCGCAACCCGAAGGGCCAAGCAGGACAAAACGATCGGCAGGATCAATCTCGAAACTGACCTGGTGAGTCGCCCGAACGACGCGCTGCGGAGTGCGGTATTCCAGGCTGACGTTATCGACCGAAAGCAGCGCCGAGGCTGCTGCGATCAGGTTGCTGGCCGTGTGGCCTTGCAGGGGCGCGTTCATGTCTGTCAGCTCCCTTGCAGCGGTTTTGCATCCTGGAAGAAGTAGTCCTTCCACGACTCGGGCTTGTTTTTGATCGCGCCGACGCGGTAGAGGAATTCCGCCAACGGGTAGGTGTTTTTCGGTGTGACGCTGAATTCGAACTGTGGGTTGTCGATGATTTTCAGCAAGTCGGCGCGGTCGATTTTGGCCTTGGTCACGCGAATGTAAGTGTCGGCGGCCGCGCCTTTATCGTTCTGGGCGAACTCAGCAGCTTCGGTCAGGGCTTCGATGAAGGCTTTGTAGGTTTTCGGGTTCTCGTTACGGAATTTCTCAGTGGCGAACAGCACGGTGGGCGAGTTCGGGCCGAGCAGGTCGTAGGTGTTCAGCACCACATGCACGTTGGGGTTTTGCAGCGCCTGATCCTGGAAGGGCGGGTTTGAAAAATGCCCGGTCAGTTCGGTGCCGCCGGCGATCAACGCGGCGGTGGCGTCCGGGTGCGGAACGGCAATGGTGTACTTGTCCAGGCGATTGAACTCCTTGTCGCCCCACTGCTTGGCGGCGGCGTATTGCAGGAAGCGCGACTGCACCGAAACACCGACAGCAGGCACCGCGATACGGTCCTTCTCAGTGAAATCGGCGATGGTTTTGACCTTGGGATTATTGCTCACCAGGTAGTACGGAAAGTTGCCCAACGAGGCCACGGCTTTGACGTTTTGCTTGCCGTGGGTGCGGTCCCAGATGGTCAGCAACGGGCCGACGCCGGCTCCGGCAATGTCGATGGAACCTGAGAGCAACGCGTCGTTGACCGCCGCCCCGCCGGACAGCTGGGTCCAGTCGACCTTGATGTCGATGCCCTCTTCCTTGCCGTGTTTCTCGATCAGGTTTTGATCGCGCACCACGTTGAGCAACAGGTACACAATGCCGAATTGTTCGGCGATGCGGATCTCACCTTCGGCGTGGGCCACCGTCGGGGCGACGAGGCTACCGGCGAGCAGGCTGAATCCCAGACCGATGGCGGCTGCCAGCCGACCGATTCGCGGCACGATTTGAATAGGTGTGGACATGGTCATTCTCCGAAATACGGCCAATCAGAAAGGGGCGTCACCCTGGATGGTGGTGCGATAGAGCTTGCGTCGCAGATGACTCGGGCAACCGGCGGCGAGGTGGATCAGCGATCGGTTGTCCCAGAACACCAGGTCGTGGGGCTGCCATTGATGGCGGTAGATGTTTTCCGGCAGCACGCTGTGGGCATAGAGCTCAGCCAGCAGTTGCTGGCTTTCGTCGTCCGGCAAACCCACGATGCGGGTGGTGAAGCCTTCGCTGACGAACAGCACCTTGCGACCGTTTTCCGGATGGGTACGGACGATCGGATGCACCACTTCGTTGACCTGAGCGAGCTGCTCCGGGGTCAGGGTCGGGCGCCAGTTACCTTCGAATTTGGTTTCGCTGTAGCGCGCGGTGTAGGAGTGTGCGGCCAAGCGTCCTTCGACTGTTGTGCGCAGCGCTTGCGGCAGGTTGTCCCAGGCGTTGTGCATGTCGGCGAACAGGGTGTCGCCGCCTTCGGGGGGCAGCTCCTGGGCATGCAGCATCGAGCCCAGGCTCGGGAGTTCTTTGTAGGAGAGGTCGGAGTGCCAGAACTTGCCGGCGTCGCCCAGGCCGATGGATTGGCCGTTCTCGATGATGTTGGAAACGATGAGGATTTCCGGGTGGCCGGCCAGCAAAAACTGCTTGAGCACGTGGATCTGCAACACGCCGAAGCGACGGCTGAAGGCGATCTGTTGTTCGGGGCTGATGCGCTGGTCGCGGAACACCACCACGTGATAATCCAGATGTGCGCGGTGAATATGGGCGAAGTCCTGGTCATTGACCGGACGGGCCAGATCGAGACCGATGATTTCGGCACCCACGGCGCCGCTGAACGGACGGATTTCAAAGGATTGAGGCGCGATGCTCGCGGCAATCGCAGAGACAGACGATAAAGACATACATCACTCCCACGCAGAGCACGCCCAGTGGCGCGCGCGTCGATCAGAAACTCACGGAGGTCCCGTGTTCGTTCATTTCGTGCGGCGCGCCGATTGGTCGGCCTGTACGCAGGGGTTTGACTTTATAGATATAAGAACTGAAATTTAAATACCGTTAACGAATAACGATATTCAACATCACGTTTATGCCCGTGAGCTTATTTCCCCCAGACAATGAGGTCGGTGTAAGGCGTTTGCAGATCACGTTCGGGAATTTCCCAGACGATTAATTTCGGAGGGGTTTTCTTGAACGCCGGGTTGATGAAATAGGCGTTGGCCGCTCCTGAAAACTCGCCGCCGTCTTTGGCAAAATTCCCGATAGGGGCACCCAATGCCTGTTGCAGAAAGCCAGCGAAACTGGAGTTACGCGAGAACGACGTGCCAATCAGCGCCACATTCGGAAGATTGTCATCGCCGAACAGATCATCAAGGTTATCGTCGCTGCCTTGAGGGGCAACGGCACGCTCACGGATCTGGGTGGTGGCGACGATTTCCGGTGTCGGTTGCCAGGTCAGTGGCAGCCAATCGATACCGGCCAGCCGCACCAAATCACCGGGACGCCGGGTCGCATCTTCCGTATGGACGTCGAATGATTTCTGCGGCGATGCGGTGACACCCAGCGCCTGCACTCGTTGGGCAATCGCTTTTGCCGCCGCGCCAGCACCGCTTTCACTCCAATGCGTGTCGGTGCGCAGGTAAGCGGCAGCCCCCAGTGGCTGCAGGGTTGACGTCAGATCGATCGCGGCAACACCGGCTTTTTGCAAGGCATCGGTCCACCCCTGCACGCGCCCGTCCAGTGCGGCAGGGCGACGCAAGGCGCAGAGCTGATCGGTGACGATCCGGCTTTTATCCGGCACCACCGCCACCAACAGCTGAATGCCACGTTTGGCCAGACGTTGCTGAATATCGATCAATGCGTTGGCCTTGGTGTCGGCATTGGCCTGGGCATGGCGATTGAGCTTGAACTCGTCTGTCAGGAACAGCCAACCCGGGCAACCCGAGCGCACACGCGGCCCGGTGTCATGCAGCAACAGCCAGCTCGCGCCCCGCTCCAGATCAGCCGCCTGCTCAGGTAGCGTCGCTTTGGACAGCTGCTTGGCAAGCTTGTGGGTCACATCGCCTTCAAGCACCACCTGGCGCGTCAGATTGGGCGGCAGCATTTCGACTTTGCCGCTCAGCAGCAACCAACCGCAGGAAACAAACCCCGTCGCAATGAAAGCGACGAAGACAGCGCCCGCCACCTTGCTGATACGGGTGGTGAGTTCACTCGGCTGAGCCGGTGTGGGAGACGGAGGAGGCATTGGCGTCGTCATCAGAACTGAAAGTACAGAAAGGGCACGGCTTCGCGGCTTGCGATCAACGCGAACGAGAGCATGAAACCAGCCACGGGCCAAAGGGCAGCGACCGGGACGAAGATCCCGAGGCCTGCGAATTGTCGTTCATAACGGGTTTGCAGCAACGGGGCCAGAATGCACGCCACACCGAGCAGGGCCGCCAGGCCATGTACTGGACGCAGTGTCACGGCCAGCGCATCGCCCAACGCAAAATCGTGCAGGCCGAACTGTCCCGCGTACATGTTCATCGCCGAATGGAAATCCGGTGCACGGAACAGCGTCCACGCCAGGAACACGAACAATAGCGTCAGCGAATGCGACAACACTGCGGGCAGGCTCGGCATGTTCGAGCGTGCCCAGAGGCGGTCTATGCACAATGCGATGCCATGGGCCGAACCCCAGAGCAGATAATTCCAGCTGTCGCCGCCGTGCCACAGGCCAGCGATGGCCATGGTCAGGAACAGGTTGCGATAGGTCTTCCACACGCCCTTGCGGTTGCCGCCCAAGGCTATGTACAGGTAGTCGCGCAGCCAACTGGAAAGTGACAAATGCCAGCGCCGCCAGAAGTCCTGGATGCTGCTGGCCAGGTAAGGACGGTTGAAGTTTTCCGGAAAGTGAAAGCCCAGCATCAGACCCAGCCCGATGGCCATCGCACTGTAGCCAGCGAAGTCGAAAAACAGTTGCAGCGAATACGCCAGACAGCCAATCCAAGCGTCGACGAAGGAGGGGTTATCCAGATGGAACGCGACGTCCACCAGTGGTGACAGAGTGTCGGCCACCAGCACCTTCATGCACATGCCGATCATGAACCGACGCGCACCCAGAGAAAAATTCTGCCAGTTGAAATAGCGCTGAGTCAGTTCACGACGCACCCAGTCATAACGAATGATCGGGCCCGCAATGGAATGGCCAAACATCGAAATGTAAGTGGCGTAATTGATGAAGCTGCGTTCGACCGGCACGGTACGCCGATGCACATCCACGAGATAGGAAATGGCCTGCAGCACGATGAACGACAGACCGGCTGGCAAGGCCACCCGCTGCCACTCCAACGGCATCGCACCGTAGTAGGTGATCAGCTCACTCCAGGTCCCGACTAGAATGTTGGCGTACTTGTACCAACAGAGCACGGCCGTGTTGAACACGATCAGTACCATCAACAATCGGATCCGCCCACGCGAACCCTCCCGCACGGGATCGATCAGCAGGCCACCCACCCAGGCAACGATGCTCAGGACGATATGCAGCATCAGGAACAACGGGCTCAGCCAGCCATAGAACAGCCAGCTGCCCAGCAGCAATATGACGTTGCGCCCGCCCGCTGGGGCCAAGGCATAGACCAGCAGAAACGCTGGCAGAAACAACGACAGAAACTCGAGTGAGGCGAAGACCATGGCGACGGCAGGATCCGATCAGTGGGACAACGAGTCCGTGACGTTCAAAAGACGCGGTCCCGCTGCCGACGGCAACAGCAATACGCTGTAACGCTCGCCCGCTTTGAGCTCACCCAGGTCCAGCGCCGAACCGACATTGGCGTTGGCGCAGACCAGTTGCACCGACAGACTCACCGGGTTAATCGAGCGCCGTTGCAGCGTACCGTCCGGCACCGCTTTGAATAGATCCGCCGTGCGCCCGGCCGGACGCAGGCTGGCGTCGGCACAGGCTGGATCAAGGCTGAGGAAGGCCAGCGACGCCTTGAGGCCGTTGAAATCATCCGGCTGTTCACGCACGGTGACTTGCTTGAGTCCGTTAGTACCATCTGGCAGCGCCACCACCGTGGCGAACTCGCCCGGCTCTACCCTCAGCTCCAGCGGCAGGTTTTGCTGGCCACTGACCAACGTGCCCTTGATCGGACTGCTGGCCTGCACCGGGAAGAACAACGACACCGGCTTGGTCGCTTCAAGACGCAGCGGCGCCTGCCCTTCCTGGGCAATGACATCCAATGGCGCGGTGCTGGCGTTGACGAAGCGTATGAACGCCGAGTCTTCACTGGGGCCGGTGGGATAGAGCGAGATTTGCGCTGCTAAGGTGTTCAGGCTCGACATCAGCGCAGCAATGGCACACAGACCATGAATAACGCGAATCACTTCTTCGCACCTGTGCTGCTAACACTGCCTGCGGGCAGTTTGCCCAGAGCGTCGCCGATCGCAGTGCCCCAGGATTTATAACCAGCAACCGTGAAATGCTGGCCATCGGTCGTGACCCATTGGCCAGGTTTGGAAAATGTCAGTGAGTCGATGTAGGTGCAGGGGGCAACGTTGGCCGCCAAAAACTGCGATATCAACTGAGTACGGGCATCGTTTTTCTGATACATGCCCCCAGCCTTACCCCACGCTGGCCCGACCCAGGCGCACTTGGTGCCAGTGGCCGCAATAGCCTTGGTCAGGCTGGTCACGTTCTGCCAGGCCCAGGCTTTGGGGAAGGCAGGTTTGTCGTAAGAGGCCATCGTGTCAGCAATCACCAAGACCACCAAGTCAGGCTTGTCAGCAGCGATCAGCTCAGCGATCGGCGTGGTGGTCGCTTCGCGCCCCTTGATCACTATTTTGCCGCTACCTTTGCGCTCGGCGCCGCAATCAACTTTTTTGGTGATCAACCAGTCGCCTGCGCTGGCACCGCAGGCACCGATCGAGTGAACGATTGCGCCTTGCTGGGTCAGGTTGTCATGCAGCGGTTCCATCAAGTGGTCCGCCAGGCTCATGTGACTTTCCCCAAGGACCAGAAGGGTCATACCGGCAAGAACAGAAGAAGGCATTGAAGTCTCCAGAAATCAATTGGAATAAGGTGAGCGGTAGGGGCTGACCGGTAAGTCCATGGGACCCGTCATGTTTTCGAACATGTAGCGCACATACAGGCCCCCGTTGAACTGCTGGTAATCTTGAGCGTTGTCCAGGCCGAGATTGCCGCCCAGGAAAAATTTCGACCCGAATTTATATTCGCCAGCGGCACCGAGGCTGTAACCCAGCCCGGTCTTACTTTGCCCAGCGTAGCGTTGATTGTTATTGGCCGCTTGCAAGTCTTTGTCATTGGGGAAGTAGTCAACACTGTCCTGCTGGAAGTGCTGCACGCCCACCGAGGTTTTGACCTGATAGCTGAAACGATCGGCACGCTGCGCCCAAACCACCGGCACGCTAAGGGCGAAGTAACTTTGAGGACTGAAGTAACCGCCGTGGCCGTAGGTGAAGAAGTCCTGGTTGTTGTCGTAGCTCAGCCCCGTCGCACTCAGCCCCGCCGTTAGCTTGCTGTCCATGGCATTTTGCAGGTACCAGTAGACGCCACCACCCAGTTCACTCCGGCTGTTGGATTCGACGTTGTGACCCAACAACTTGTGCCAGGAACCGTATCCATAGGCGCCGACTTCGGCGCCGACTTCGGCGTCGTCATAGCTCAGTTGAGCGCGGCCGCCGTTTGCGGTGACGCCGCCCCAGGACAAACCGTCGCGCTTGTCAGTGGTTCCGGCGAACGAGGTCAGGCTGTCGGTCACAGGACGCCGCGAAACGTTGACGCCGTAGCGCACATTGGAGTTATCCGCCAACGGCCGATCGACACTCACGCCACCGGCAACGGTGCTGTATTTGAAACCGATAGGGGTGGTGCCGATATCAGCCTTGAGGCCCTCGTCGGGGCGCGCGAACGCTACCGCGAGGCCTACACCGCTATCGCGTTGTGACCCCACGCCCTGCGACGCAGTGTTGCCACCGCCGAAACGCGACGCAGCGTCGCTGCCAACACTGCCCGCATTCAGCGACACCGGCGTGACACGCACGGCCAAACGGTTATCGCCGGCTGGAACATTGATTTCCAGTGGTGTCTCGATATCCGTCAGTTTGCTCAGGCCCGATTCGCTGTTGTTGCCGCGAATCGTCACGCCTTGGGTCACGTAGCCGCTGCGTTCCTGAAGAATGTTGTCCAGCGCGCGCTGGGCGGAACTGACCTCATCAACAGCAGCGACCGCCGCCAGTGGCTGAGGCGCAAACGGGTTACCTTGCGGACCTGCGAAGCGTCCTGTTGGCATTGGCTGTCGATAGTCGCCGGCGCTTGGGACAGCGCCGACCATGCGTTGAGTCTGGCTTGGGTAAGCGTCAGTTGGCAGGGCATCTGCGCTGGCGACAGCGTTAGTCGCAGCGCCAAGCGTTGCCTGAGCGGGTGGAGGAATCACGGCAACGGCGACTCTGCTCACTTGATTGCGCTGGCCCGGGGTCCCCACAAATGGGTTGGGTGCCACGTTCAAGGTGCTGGCCTGGGCTGCCAGACTGCGCCTTTGTTCAGTTTGTTCTGTGGCCACGGCTTGACGCAGCAGGTCGGTCGCTTTACTGACCTTGCCCATGCTGCGGTAAATCCGAGCGGCCTCGGTCAACGACTGCGGATCGTAGGTTTCGAGCTTGAGAAACTGATCCAGAGCCTGCTCCGCAAAGGCATTGTCATGGGCCTGAACGGCAGCATCGGCGGCGTTCAACAGGATTTGAGGGTCATTCGGCTGACGCTGCAACAACGGTTTGTAGAGTTCGAATGCCTTGGCGTTGTTGCCGTTGGCAGCGTACATCCGGGCAAGCGCAGAGACAGAAGCGGCGTCACCTGGACGCTGAGCCAACGCCGGCGCCAGGGTGTCATAGGCGGAGGCCAGATCACCGCTCTCGCGCAGGATATCGGCCTGGCGAATTCGGTACAGATACAACACATCATCAAAACGCTTGCGGGTAGCCACACTCATGGGCTGATTTTGCAGGCTGTGCAGAATCGAGTTGACCTGCACATCGTCACCCGTCTTGAGTAACAGGTTGGCGTATTGCAGCATCAAGTCCGCAGACGGCGCACGGGTCTGCGCAATGACATCGCGCATCATGGCCTGGGCGCGAGCAGAATCACCGGCATCGACATAGGCCGAAGCCAGGGTAGCCATACGCTCGGGACTGCGACTGGCCATCGGCTGTAAACGATCGAGCAGTGCCAGAGCCTCCTGACGCTGGCCCCGCTTGGCCATACTCGCGGCGAGTTTGATTTGCACGGTGAGCGTGATCTGGTCGGCCAGCTCGTTCATGTCCGCTGTGCGGCGGTCAGCCGGAATACGGCTGATCGCGGTTTGCGCGGCCTTCCACTGCTCCATTTCAACGGAGAGCAAAGCACTGGTGTAAAGCGCGTCGATGCTATCGGGGTGTGTCTTGAGCATCGCATCTATCAGATCGCGAGCCTTCTGCGACTCACCCGTCTTGAGGTACAAGCGAGCCAGGTCGAAACGAGTCCAGACGTTATCCGGATCGTTCTGCACCGCCTCCGCCAATGCGCTTTGAGCGCCGCGCACATCACCCCGTTGCTCGGCAAGTTTGGCCATTTGCGTCGAACGCAGGGCACGCAGGCGACCGCTGTCGCCCAGCCTGGCCTGATCGGCAGGCGGCAGGGTGTCGAGCAAACGCAGCGCCTCATCGGCCTGGCCAGTTTGCGACAGCACGTTAATCAATCCGCGAACGGCCTGCGGGTTGCCACGCTGGACCGAAAGTACCTGACGGTAATTGCCTTGAGCGGCGTCCAGTTGCCCTGCCTGAGCCTGGATATCGGCCAGGGTCAATCGCGCATCGACGCCTGCCGGATTCAGACGCATGGCTTGAGCAATTGCATCCTGGGCCTGGGCGGTCCGACTTTTGGCTTGCAGCTCGCGAGCCTGTTGCAGCAGCGACCAGTAGCGCACGCTACCCAGGGCCGCTTTCCAGCGTACGCCGCCTTTGCTTATCGCTCGAGTCAACAGTTGCTCGGCCTCGCCGAGTTTGTTCTGCTGCTGGCGGACCACGCCCAGGCCACCCAGCGCGTCGGCATCGTCGGGTTTGCTTTTAAGGCGAGTCTGAAAGGCCTGCTCGGCACCCGCCTGATCACCTTTCTCCAGCGCCTGAAGCCCACGCGCAACGATCGGATCCTGCTGCCAGGCTGGCGCACCCACACCGGCACCCGCCGACTGCGACTTACCTTTGCTCATCTGCTCCCGTATCCCCTGATCATCGGGATGCACTTTGAGGAACTCTTCGAACAAGGGGACCTGCGCCGCGTTGGGCGGACCGATCCAGGTCAATGCCAGGCGCCAGCTTTCATCGGCATCCCCGGCGATATCAACACGGGTGGAGAGTTTCGCAAGCGCGCGTATACCTTCAGCGCGACTGTCTTCATGACGCACCAGATGCTTGGCAAGAAACAACGCCAGGATCGAATCGTTAGGCGTCTCGCGCAAAAGCCGCTCCAGACCTTTGCGAGCCTCTGGCCAATCAGCGGAATTGAAGGCCAGGTTGGTGTAATACTCGCGTCCAATCGTTCCTTCCGGCGTGCGGTCAGCAAACAATTGGCGGAACACTTGCGTGGCCTTGTCACGCTCATCACCATCAGCCAGACGCCGTGCTTCGTCCAGCAACGCCTTGTTCTGCGGCTGTGCCAGTGCGATGTCCTGCTCCAACTGAAGAGCCAGCCATGGCCGAGGTGAAAGCGCCTGCAATCGCACGAGGTATTCCTGTGCCTGCGCAGGATTACCCTGCTTGACGCCAATCAATCCCATGCCATAAAGCGCATCGACC
The DNA here is from genome assembly GCF_048515765.1 of Pseudomonas sp. H11T01. Classification (NCBI taxonomy): domain Bacteria; kingdom Pseudomonadati; phylum Pseudomonadota; class Gammaproteobacteria; order Pseudomonadales; family Pseudomonadaceae; genus Pseudomonas; species Pseudomonas sp. H11T01. The sequence goes on from NZ_JBLYED010000032.1 coordinate 52,848, forward strand.
TGATTGGGGTCCAGACGCAGCACTTTCTGCCACGTTTCGGAGGCACGCTGAGCATTCTCACGCGCCTGCCAATATTGCCCTTGCTCGACCAGCTGGGCCTGCAGATCGTTGCTTTCAGCATGGGCGCCGCAGGTGATCAGCGCGGTGAAAATCCCAATGGCTAACGTATAGCGGCGCGGATGCATGACGTCTCCCAAGACAATTTGAGTGTTCCGTCATCACGAAACTGATAGCGTTTTTCTGCCCAGCCTAAAGCAAACAGGCTGAGCATAACGTTGTAATACAGAGGTTCAGCGCGTTCGCTATCAGCTTTAGCCAGTGCCGTATTTAGAGCCTGTTCGACACGACGCTGTTGTTGCTCAACAAGCCAGGGCTGGCCTTTGGCCTGGAAGTAAGGGACCAACGCTGCGGAGAAGCCGAACGGTCCCTGACCCTCGCCATGTCCACTGATGACCTGGACCTTTTCCGGCGGAACTCCGTTGGAAGCAGTGCTGTTCGCCATGCCGTCAAGGCTCGCCAGCAGAGGTGCAGCCAGCGGGTCGGACTTGGCCGTCATACCGGCCCAAAGATAGACACGAATAGCGTCATAACTGCCGAGTTCGCCCTTGATAGGATCGATCACAAACAGACCAGAGTGGGGTGAGGTACCGCGATAGCCAATCCAGTCGGCAACGAAGCCCCTTGGGCTGGATGCACGCACCATCTTGACAGTGTTTTCGGCAATTTCTTTCCACGGCCCGGCCGGGGCCTCTTTGGCAAGCCGACGCAATAATGGCAATGGCAGGTAGCTGGGGTTCAGGCGCCAGAGGTGGTCGGGTTGAACGAACCCCTCAGGGCCGGGCAGTACCATCTTGCCCAAACCCGGGAGGTTGACGACCAGCTGCGTCTCAATGGTCTTGAGCAGGTGCAGGGCATCTTCCCGATAGTCCGGGCGTTGCCAGAGACGAGCAGCTTCGAGCAGCGCATAAACGATCCAGAGGTCAGAGTCAGACGCCGAATTGGCGTCCTGCAGTTGCCACTGACCATCCTTTCCTTGCCCCCATAACCAGCCTGGCAGGCGGTTCGTGAGATCGGAGCCCACCATATTGGCGGCAGTCCACTTCCATATATTGTCGAAGCGTTGCCGATCATTGCCAATCACGGCGAACAGCATGCCGTAGGACTGACCTTCGGAAGTGCTGTGATTGGGCTCTATGCTCGACTCCAGCATTCGCCCATCGTCCTGAAGGAAGCGCGAGGCATAGGTCTGCCAAAGTGGCCAGGCCTGGCTGTTGCACATCGCCTGCGCCGCCATTGCTGGTACCAGTACCATCGATGCGAACGTACCAGCCAGCCACAAGGCGGCTTTGCGCAATCGACGACCAGAAGAAAGGTTGCGGCTATTCATCGGGATGGCTTCCATGGGCAACTTAATTACTCAGCCGCCGCTTGGCACGAGCACGCAGAGCCAGATAAGCCAAACCGCTGAGCAGCAACACACCTAGCCCGGTCAGCACCAACACCCACCCCACATGCCGCGACATCAGCCATTGCATGTACTTGAACGGGCCCAGATGACCGACGTAGTACTGCTCGTCCGCAACCAGTGCTTCGATGGATTTGCCGCGCACCACCACCAGGCTGCCCTGTATCGACTGGGTGTATTCGTCGCCGCCGATCAAGGCGTTGGTTGCTTCAGCCAGACCTTCAGGACGACCGCTGGATATCACGACCACGCTGCGACCACGTTTGAGTGGTGACTCGAAACCGGTCAGAAAGGTGCTGCGCTGACCACCGGTAAAGGCCATGGCGACCCGCGTATTGCGCAAGTTCGCCTCAGCGTCCGGACTAAACCAGTCACGCAGACGGAACGGCAGGTCAGACAGCTCGAAACGTTGCTGACCGCCATTGTCGGTAGCCGGCAAGTGATCGGCCCATTGCGTGAGCAGCGGCTGATTGGCGCCGGAAGCGAACACCAGCAGATCCTTGTCGGCGACGGCAGTAACCTGTGCCGCTTGAGTCACCACGACGCCAGTGGCCGGATAACCGGTGGATTGACCAAAACGCCCCAGTACGGTGAGGTATGCACTCAACTCGGCAGCGCCGGCGTTGTCCGGCAGCACCACGGCGGTTTGCGACAAATCGGCCATGCGGGTGAAGGGGAAGCCCGCATCCTTGAACACACCCAGGTTCGGCATGGCCATGAAGTGGTCGTAACCACTCAGGTCCAGGGTCGATTCCGGATCGACGCTACCGCGCATGTTATCGATGATGATGTCGCCACATTCGCCCTGTTTGATGTAATCGAACATGTAGCGCAGTTGCAGGCGAGATTGCAGGGCCACGGAATTGAGCGGCAACAGCACGCGGGTTTCGCGCACGAGGCTGTCATTGGTTTTCAGCACGCTCAGTACACCGCTATCCAGTTTGTCTTCGGAGGGCAGGTTCTGGGCTTTGATCAACGCATCGTTGAAGCTGACGATGAAAGACGAGTTAGTCGACTTCTCCTGTGGCGTATATCGGTATTTCAGGTCCAGCGGAGCACCCGCGTCACGCCAGCTGAACAAGTCCGGCGGAAAATTCAGCGGCACGGTGATCTCGCCAGGATTGTAGCCGGACACATTCAACTGCTTGGCGGCTATCAACTCGCCGAGCTTGACCGGGCGATCGCTGGGTAACCAGTTGGGGGCATCGTAGGGTTTGCGCGGTTGTAGGGTATCCAGGCGATCAATCACCACGCTGCTGCCCGAGAGTGTCTGGCTACCCAGAACCAGAGCGGTAGCGGCACGTTTTAATTCTTGCGCATCACGACCGGTGACGACCAACAGCTTGCCGTTCGGATCGTTGGGGTTGGTCATCAGCGTCAACGTCGGCCCTTTCGGCACAGGCAAGGTCAGCAATCCCAATTGCTGAGGGTTATTGCCACTCAACATAACGACGGCGTTGCCACTGGCGGGTAGTTCGTTGAGCCGAGAGGAGAACACCGCACCGCGGTAGCTGGCTTGGGCGCCGAACCAGGACGACAGTGCGCCAGCGGCTTCCAGTGTGCCGTTGTCAGGCGCCGTGCCGAAAACGAACGGCAGGTTTAATGGCCGCGCATCTCGACGGTCGAAGAACGGTAGCGGCAGAATCGAAAGATCATCCGGCAGGGCGAGTGGCGATACCTTTATGTCGAGCTGACTGGCGTTGCTGATCTTGGCCCAGAGGCTGGAGTGCTGCGGGTCTTCGCAACTCATCGTGTAGTGGCCGATGAACTGCAGGCTCAGACGGTTGAACTCGGTAATCAGGTGCGCCGGAATCTCGACCACCTGTTTTTGCATCTTCCCGGCGTTTTCCTTGGGCAAAGGCAGGCTGGCAGCCACCTCATCGTTGACGATGACGTTGATCTGCGAGAGATCGGCCAGCAACGATGGCGAATACGTGTACTCCAGGGTCACGTGTGCGCCGGTGACGATTGAGTCGGCACGCACATCGAAGTTGACGCTGTCAGTGGACTCGACCCCATGCAAACTCATCGGATAGTTCCGACCCAGCTGCTTGAGGGTCAAGCTGTAGCTATTGGCGCCAGTAGGAGCATCCGCCCCGAGCGCTGTGTCGGCAAACGCCGTTGCACCGACACCCAAGGCCAATAAGGAGGAAGCCAGCAGTATCAGAAAGCGCCGAGTGCCGCGCAGGATGCTGAAAACGAAATACGTCGAATTCATCACTTCTCCATAAGGTTTTTGAGAGGGGATGGAGCCGAGCGACGGTTGCGGAACACGATACGACCTTCCTTGACGGTGGCTTTGAACAATTCGTAAATGCCCTGCATACCGATGACACTCACATCGCGCAATGCAACTAGCGGCGTGTCGACCTGACCACTGCCCCACATCGAAGCCCACGTGTCCGCGCGGGAAAAAGTCAACCGGACCAGATCGCTTTGCTGACGCAACGTCAACCGATCGAACTGGGCACCCAATAGCGAGCCACGACTGAATACGACAGTTGCGGGAAAAACACTGACCTGCTGATTGCGAAAAAGCGTGATCTGTACCTGCTCACCGGTAGGAATGGTGACCCCTTCCGGCAGCTTGAAACCTAGCCCTTTCTGCGAGAAGTCCTGAGTAACGCCTTCAATGCTCGTACCGTCAGGGCGCGTGATGCGCATGGGTAGAACTGCAGCCACCCTGGGTTCGGAACGAACCTGTCGCGTTTCACTGGCAACAGCCACCGAAGCACTGGTGATGACAATGTTGTAGAGGGTCCAGACAAGGTTGATCAGGATCGTCGTCACTGCGCCGTCATCGCCCGTTATGAGCTTCACTACACCGAAGATCAGGCCAGCGATGTTCAGCGTCAGCAGAATGATGTAAGGACGTGCCAGCTTCCACTCGAAGAATTTCTGATCGATGATCCCGCCCTTGTCGGTCACGTTGAAACCACCGAACTTGGGATTGACCAACGCCATCAGCACCGGCCCCATGATGTACCAAGCCAGCACCGTCTCGTAGACTTCGTTCCAGAACGAGTGACGGAAACGCCCCTGAATGCTGGAGTTGGTCAAACTGGCGTGGAAGATATGCGGTAACACATAAGCGCTGATCATCAACGCCGATGCGTGGAAGATCTGGGCGCCGAAAAACAGGAACGCCAGGGGCGCCGTCAGGAAGGCCAGGCGCGGCAAGCCATAGAAAAAGTGCAGCATCGCGTTCAGATAGCACAGGCGCTGACCGAGATTTAGTCCCTTGCCGAATAGCGGGTTATCTGTACGAAAAATCTGCGCCATACCGCGCGCCCAGCGAATGCGCTGACTTATATGACGCGACAGGCTTTCCGTCGCAAGACCTGCGGCCTGGGGAATAGCCAAATAAGCCGTGTTGTAACCAGCACGATTGAGCTTGAGGGCCGTGTGGGCATCTTCGGTCACGGTTTCCACAGCAACGCCACCGATTTCCAGCAGCGGCCCGCGACGGATTACCGCACATGAACCGCAGAAGAACGTCGCGTTCCACAAATCATTGCCATCCTGCACCAGACCGTAGAAGAGCTCGCCTTCGTTCGGCACAGAACGGAAGGTATTGAGGTTCTTCTCAAAAGGGTCAGGCGAGAAAAAAAAGTGTGGCGTTTGCAGCATCGCCAGATTCGGATCCTTGAGAAACCAGCCGACGCAAACCTGCAGGAAAGAACGCGTCGGTACATGGTCCGCATCAAAGATGGCAATGTATTCGCCACTGGTGACCTTGAGGGCTTCATTCAGGTTCCCGGCCTTGGCGTGCCGGTTGTTGTCGCGAACGATGTAACCCACGCCGATCTGTTCGCAGAAGTCGCGAAAATCATCGCGCCGACCATCGTCCAGTACGTAGACACGTAATTTGTCCTTGGGCCAGTCGATCGCCTGAGCGGCAAATATCGTGACTTTTACAATGTCCAGGGTTTCGTTGTACGACGGAATGAACACATCGACCACAGGCCATTCGCTAGGGGAACCACGCATCAACACCGGCTTACGCCGCAGCGGCCACGCGGTTTGCAGGTAACCGAAAACCAACACGATCATTGCATACAGCTCGGCCATGACCAGGCCATAGCCGAACAGCATGTCGACCCAGCCCTCGAAACCGAGTGTGGAGGTGAGCCTCCAATACAGGTAACGCAACGAAGCGGTCAATGACAGTCCGATGAGCACCAGAACCGTCAGGCGCCCTGGAATTTTGCGCAACACCAATGCAGCGATGAAGCAGCCGAGCGCGAAGATGCACTGCGAATAAAGCTCGAACGGCACGGTGACGATAAAAAGAGCAAGCAGGCTGCACATCAGGGTAACGCTGACTGTCAGCGCCTGACGCAGTGGTTTTGGCAAGCTGTCGAAACGATCGGACAACGCTTGCGCCCATCGCTGCGAGCGTCCCAGAGCCGCGGCATTTTCGCCTGAGGTAGTGATCACGAGGCGTGGATCTCTGCAACGCTGGCCGACTTCAACTGCACTTCAAGCCTGTCACTGAGCATCCGCATGTCCTGGCAAGCCTGGGACGCCCCTGGCTCTACAAACGGATTGCGACCGTAGGCCAACGCCTCGCCAATGGCATGATTCAGAGATACCACGCCCAGCAGTTGCCCGCCCAGACGGCGCTTGAGTACTTCATGCATATCCCGGGAAAACGCACGGGAAGCATCGAATTGATTGATCACGTAACTGCAGATCGATGACTGAGCCCGGGCCTGTGGCGCACCCAGCAATTTCTCCATCCGATCCAGCGTCACGAAACACGCAGCGTCTGCGGTAGTGATCACCACAACCTGATCGGCCACGCTGAGTGCCTGGTCCATATAAACAGTGCGACCAGGAGGAGTATCGAAAATCACCACGTCGTTCTCGCTCAACTCCATACGTGCCAGTTGACGGGCCAGCCAGTACCGATCGTTGTCCAGGTAACGCTCCAGCGTCCGGCGTTCATCTTCCGTGAGCGAACCGTAAGGCAGCAGCAGAGAGCCCGCAGACCCGGGCAAAAGCAGTGAATTCCAGTTTTCGCCTTTCAAGCTGGCATTGCCCATACCGGCAACATCCGGATCGACGCCAAAGTGGTACTGCAGAGCGTTTTGCGGATCAAGGTCAATGGCTAGTGTCTGGCCGCCATCCAGCCGCAAGGTGCTGGCCAGTGCCGCACTCAGGGTACTTTTCCCGACGCCACCCTTGGCTGAAACCAGGGCAATGACGCGGGCCTTGCTCTTCGGTGGTCGACCGTGAGGCAGCGATTGTCGCAGAGCTTCATCATTGCGCGCTTGTGCCTCAGCCTGACGCTCAAGCACCACCTCGGCCAGCAAATGGCGAAGAGGTGCGCAGACCGGTATGGTTTTGGCGGGCTGGATCTCAGCGTCGTGCTCGAGCGCGGAATTTAACAGTACAGTGTCAGCGACAACGTCAATTTTTTGATGACTTGGTTGAGTAGGCTCGACAATAGTTGCGCACAGGTGAGTCGTTGCGACAGTCAACTTGGCTGGCGCAGCGGCGAAAGAGACATTTTCGACGGAGTTGGCAAGCACTGCCGTTGGCTCAGACACGGGACGTACCAATGCCAAGGGCTTTTCTTTGTAGTCGAAATCACCGTCAAACTCGAGATAACTGTCCAAACTTTCCCCGAACCTGCTGAACAGGTTCGTTATATCGTCTGTACGATTCATAAAAGGCTATCCGCGACGCTGACTAAGGGAGCACGTGAGCTCGAGACCATCCGTCGAAGCGAGCCATTAAAATGATATCGTCAATTTTTTGAATTGCGCAAGAGGAAATACTTAAGCGCGACAAAAAAATAAAATTTACCGCCATATTTTTGACGATCAGCGCTTTTAAAAATGAGCGTTTGCTGCCGTGATCAATACCTGTGCCCCGAATAGCCCGCATCCGGGTGCCCATGGCTAAGGGGGGTGGTTTAGCGGCCCGCGATTATCCAGTAAGCCTTGGGTTTACGCACATGGTTTACGCCGAATGGCAGGTCCATTAACGCCTATCAAGCTATTCAACACTTACGTTAACGGAAGCAAATACTGGACCACACTAAATATCGGATTCCTTACACGTTTTAGACACTTGTATATATTGCTTTTAAATCAACATGTTGCACTTTATATCGCCCGTTGTTTTCGACTATAGGGCCGTAAGTTACTAACGTTGCTGAAAGGAGAGTCTGATACCCCAACATTATTGTTCGTTTTCAGCTCAATTCAGACGCGAGGCTGCATGTTCATACTCGATCAAGGCTACAGCCACATCGCACCCCGTGGCGACTTTCTCGGGGCACCGCATACTCGCCTGCGTTGGCCTATGCTGCTGAGAGCATGACGCTGGCCCATTCATGAGGGATTCTTAATGTTCTACGTGCAACGCGATGTTCAAGGTCTGCTGATTCGCGTGGAAGCCGCCGCCTATGCCGAAGCGACGGAAACACTCCCCGCCGACCACCATGAAATCCAGGCCTGGTACGCCAACGAAGTGGTGGAAACCAGCCTCAAACAACTCAAACAGAGCGACCTGGAAATGATCCGGGTACTCGACGACTTGATTCAGGTGCTGACCAGCAAGGGCGTGATTCGCGTCACCGACCTGCCGCCAGCGGCCCAGGCGAAGCTGATGGACCGGACCCAGGCCCGTGAAGCCTTGGGTGGGTTGAGCCATCTGATCGATGATGATGAGACAGGGCTGATCTGAAACCCCGACTTGATCGTTCCCACGCTCCCGCGTGGGAACGATCAATCTCACTGGCAACACTGCCTCAGAACTCTCACCGCCAAGGTGCAGGCTCGCCAAACAGCTGGCCTTGCACGCCGTACAGACCCATCTCGCGAATCACCAGCAGTTCCCCTTCAGTTTCCACCCGCTCGGCAATCAGCGGCAGATCGATGCTATGGGCGGCGCGCTGGATCGCTTCGATAAACAGACGTTTATCACTCTCCTGATCGATAGCACGAATGTAGCTGCCATCGATTTTCAGGTATGCCAGACCTAACCGCGCCAGATTGCCGATCATGCTGAAACGCCCACCGAAGCGTTGCAGGCTCAGCGAGAAGCCCAGCTCGCGCAAGCGCCGGGTCAACTGTTCCAGCACCGCTTGCTCCGGCAATTGCTCTTCACCGATTTCCAGGGTCAGCCTTGATCCGAGATCCGAGTGCTGACGCAGCAGATCGAATACCCGGTTCAATGCCTGCGGATCAGCCAGAGTCGCTGCGGACAGGTTCAGCGCCAGCGACTCTTCATGCCCGGCCATTTGCGTCAATACCAGCTCAAGCATCAAGCGATCCAGGCGCGCGGTCCAGCCGAAGCGTTCGAGCCACGGCAGGAAGCGCCCGGCTGGAATGGTCTGACCCTGCTCGTCGAGCAAGCGTGAAAGCACTTTATAGTGCAGCACCCACTGGGTGTCCTGGCTGGCCACCACCGGTTGGAAGTACAACTCAAAGCGTTGCTGACTCAACGCCCGATCCAGCAGTGTGTGCCAGGCATGATGGTCGTCGCCGACGCTGGCCGCAGCGCTGTGATCGAGACAATACCAGTTCGGCTCACCCTGGGTTTCAGCCTGGGCCAGCGCCTGATCGGCGAGGCCGAGCAACGCTTGCGGCGAGTCGCCATGGGCAAAAGGTGCCAGACCGATATAGGCCACCGGCGACACATCCGAGGCGCCAGTCGCTTGCAGGCTGAGCAAGGTGCTTTCCAGGCTTTGCACCAGTTGCAGGGCTTCTTCGCGAATCAGCCCCGGCGCCAGCACGGCGAATTCGCCACCGCGGATCCGCGTCACCAGGTTCTGGGTTTCTGGGTATTTAGCGCACTCGCGCAGCAGTTGTTCACCGACCGACCGCAACAACTGGTCGGTGCGTTGCCCGCCCAGACGTTGATTCAAACCGGCCAGATCCTTGACTCTCAACAGCAGCAAATAGCCTGAGCTGGCCTGCTCAGGGTTGCTGACCCGGGCATTGAGTTGCATCTCGAAATAGCGACGATTAGCGAGACCCGTCAGGTTGTCCTGATAGGACTCGGCCCGCAGTTTCTCACTGCGCTCAGCCTGCTCCTGGAACAGCGCCTTGAGCTTCTCGACCATCTGATTCATGGCCTGCACCACACGCCGCAATTCCGGCGTACGCGGCAGCTCAGGCAGGCTGAGGAATTCGCGACGGGCGATAGCGTGGGATTGCTTGACCATATAGTCCAACGGCTTCAATTGCCGACGCAGCAACAGCGCCCCCAACACCGCGCTCAGCGCACCGCAGATCAGCAACCAACCCAGGCTGCCCAAGGCGCTCTGCCAGAGTTTGGCCACGACAAACATCGGATGGCTGACCACTTCAACCCGCGCTGCTTGCTCCCAGCCACGACTGACGATTGCATCACCACCGGCGGCTTCCAGGCCGATCAGTTTGACGAACCAGCCCGGCACGCTGTTGACCTCGGGAATCCCACTGCGCTCGACCAGGGTCTTGTCGGTTGTCAGGTCCACCACCCGGATGCTCGCGTAATAGCCGCTGTCGAAAATCGAACTGACCATCAGCTCGACCATCGCCAAGTCGTCGATATTGGGCGTCAGGGACAGCGCCAGCGCCGTCGCGGCATCTTGCGCGTGGGAGCGCAGTTGATTGACGAACTGAGTGCGCGAGCTTTCCAGGCTGACCATGAAGCTGCCGCTGAAGGCGACCACTAGAAACAGACAGATAGCGATCAACAGTTGCTTAAACAGGGACATCTGAGCTCGTGCTCCTAGTTAATCGTCTCGACCGGGAAACCTTCGGCCTGCATTTTTTCCAACACATCCTGCCAACGTGACAAGCGCTTGGTGTCGCCGACTCTCTTGTTGCCCTTGGCGCCGGGCAACCACAAGCCTTCGGCATTAAAGGAGTAGACCGGCAGCAAATCGGTTCGTTGGCTGGCCGGCTTGATGGCATCGATCAGGCTGTCGAGGACCAAGGGCATGGCCTCTGGACTCGAATAGTAGGTCAACACCATGTGCGCACGGTTCAAGCGCAAGGCTTTGACGTAGGTGATCCGTAATTTGTCGCTGGAAACCCCGAGATGGCGCAGGCTGAAGTACTTGGCAATGGCGTAATCCTCACAATCGCCCGCGCCCTTCCACAACGCCTCGATCGGCGTCGCCCAGTAGTCGTCCCGATGCCACAGGTCGATGTCTTCTTCGTAGCGCATTTGCTTGTTGAAGAACAGATTGACCACCTTGAGCTGTTCCAGCTCACCCACCTGCTTTTGCGTGGCCAATAAACGTTGCCAGGCATCGATCCGTTGCGCCCCTTCACCCAGCGGTCCGTAAAGCGCCTGGGCCCGACGACTGATCAGCGAGAAATCCCAATCGGCCTGCAGGCTGCCCAGCAGAACGCCGGCCAATAGCATCGCAGAACAAAGCCAGCGCAGGGTCCGTGGGAGGGCTAAACGTACCGCCAATGCGATGAGTCCAAGGGGTGGTTGGAAATCGATTGATGGTGAAGGCTCGATAGGTAAAAGACAATGGCACCGTGCAATCACGGATCATCAGACGCGCTAAGCTTAGGTGAGTGAGCCACGGGGGTAAGGGGTCGGCGCAGGAGCTGCCGAAGGCTGCCATTTTTGGCAATCTCGCCCGCGTCGGGGACCTACCCTTAAAGGAACCTCATGCGGTTTGACAAGTAATCAGGCAATCACTAGTGTGCATTGGATCCAATCACCCCACCCATTTTTCAAAAGCAGGGTAGCGTCGTCGTGACACAGAAGCCGAACCCCTTGAGCAGTATTCCGGTCAGCGGGCCGATACCCGCCCATCTCGCGCGCTCAGTGATTGAGGAAACCCTGCGTTCGGCCATTCTTGATGGTCGTTTACCGTGTGGAACCGCCCTTCGCCAGCAAGACCTGGCCGACCTGTTCGGGGTGAGTCGCATGCCGGTGCGTGAGGCATTGCGACAACTCGAAGCGCAGTCGTTGCTGCACGTTATCACACACAAAGGCGCCGTCGTCGCGCCCCTGGTCGAGGGCGATGCCGCAGAAACTTACGCGTTGCGTATCCTCCTGGAGTCCGAAGCCCTACGGCTGTCGATTCCCTTGCTCGATGCAGACGACTTTGCCAAGGCCGCACGCTGTATCGACACCCTCGAGACCGAAACCGACTACGCCGAAATTGGAACGCTAAACCGCCAGTTCCACATGGCCCTGTACGGCAAGGCCCCCAACCGTCGACTCCTGAATCTGGTCGAAAACGGCCTGATCGAAGAAGAGCGTTTTCTGCGCTTCAACCTTGAGTCCATGGGCTTGGGGAAAATCTCCCAGGACGACCATCGGCAATTGCTTCGAATGGCCGAAGAGCGGGACATCGAGCGGTGTGTAAAGGCACTCGAAAATCACCTCAACCGAGGCGTCGAAGTCATTACCCGCTACCTGAACAGCCTTGATCCTTTGGGCAAAAAAGCGCCGCAGTGAAGCGCGCGGGGAAGGCCGTGTACACTCAAAACAGCAAGTGGCTGACGGTGCTCAACGCCGATCAGCCCACCGACATCCGGTTAATCTGCTTCGCTCAGGAAGGTGCCGGCCCCGACCCCTTCTGCAGTTGGGCGGGAGGGCTGAATGACCACATCGAATTGCTCATCTACACACTTCCGGGCCATGGCAAACGCCAGGACGAAACGCCCTACTCTGAATGGTCGCCACTGCTCGCGGACTCATTCACGGCACTCAAATCTTATCTGTCAGAGCCGCATGCGTTGTTTGGGCATGGACTCGGCGCCATTCTGGCCTATGAACTGGCCAGGTTGAGCGAAGCCCAACATCCTGGGCAAACCCGTCATCTGTTCATTTCTGGTTGTCGTAGCCCAGATAGCCAGCCTGTATCGTCACTCCTGCACTCACTGCTTTCGTCAAACCGCAGCCTGAGCGTACCGTTGACCGCCATATACGGCAGCGAAGACCCGCTCGCCCCGGCCGAAAGCATGGTGAATTGGCGTGAGTTCACCCGCCGCGAATTCGAACTCATCGAAGTGACCGGCAACCACCTCTTCATCACGCCTGCGCGGCAACGTCTCTTGCAGATCGTCAACACTCATCTCGGGCTGCTCAGCGAATAATCTGCTGACACGTCCTTTCGTTGCACCCCAGCCCGCGGGGTGCATCTTTCAGACCTCTGCAACGGCTCGAGGCTGAGCATCAGTTCCCACTTCCAGGATTCAAACCACCTTCATCCATGCGTCGGTGATAGCAGCGCCATCCATTTGGGCCCACTCTTGAGTTTGCCGACTAAAAATGGACGAGTGGCGTGCGAATCTACCCGCACCGCCCTCGCGCAATGGACTAACAGAAGGAGGCTTGCCACAGGAAGGGAAGGATTGGGCTGAGGCCGGCCGCCCTCCTACACCATCAAACAACTTCAATTTGCCAACCAGAAAGTTGCTCCGAGTGAGGCATTCACTCATGTATTTTAATTCTGACTTAATTAAGCCGGAAGGAACAACTTCACCCCAATAAAACGTGAACCTTTCGTTTTACTGCAACTTCTCGCGCTCAAAAAACTGCAACTTACAAATAATATAAAAAACACTTGCCCACTACTTGCCTCGTGTATTAATTTTTCTCCACCGACATGAACTTGCCCAATCAATTCATGTCGTCGTGATCTGCATCACGGGCACCGGAAGCTGAATCGCAATCTACAGCCTGGCCTACACGCCATGGCTCACAAGGCTTTCAGCACTGGTCCTGCCTTGCATAATCAGCCTCAACCTTAGAACTCCATCAACTTTTGCTTGGGGCATTTATTCGCCATTTAGAACGTTAACCGCGTTCACCGTTACTTATAAAAACGTCATTAGCACTTCGCCCATTTACGCTTAAAAGCCAGAGACCACACCATGAAAACAAACAAAGAATTACTTCAACTAAAGAAAGCAGAGTTGAGCGCACACCCCATTTTTTCAGAAATAAACTCGCTCCCGATACTTCAGCGCTTTATGGAAACCCATGTGTTCGCCGTGTGGGATTTCATGTCGCTGACCAAACGCCTGCAACAGGAACTCACCTGCGTCCAGCTGCCCTGGCTTCCGCCGCAAGACCCTCAAGCGGCTCGACTGATCAATGAAATTGTCTTGGGTGAAGAGTCAGATGATCGAGTCGATCGCGGTCACTACAGCCATTTCGAGTTGTATCTGGATGCCATGCGCGAAGTCGGCGCCAGCACCGCGGCGGTCGAACGTTTCGTGGCGTTGCAACGCGAAGGCGTGAGCTACGACACCGCCCTGCAAAGCGTAGAGGTTGACCCGGCCGCGGCGAACTTCGTCAGGCACACCCTGCACACGGCGCTGCATGCACCGGGCCATAGCGTTGCTGCAGCGTTTTTACACGGTCGCGAAAGCGTCATCCCGCAGATGTTCCAACGCATCCTCGACGATTGGGGCATCGGCTTCGAACAGGCGCCAACTTTCCGCTACTACCTGCAACGGCATATCGAGGTCGATTCCGAAGACCACGGCCCAGCCGCGGAAAAACTCCTCGCACGACTGGTCGATGGCGACCCGCAACGCGAAGAGGACGTTTACACCGCCGCCATCGCCGCCGTGCAAAGCCGCATCGCATTGTGGGACGGCTTGCGCCTGAGCATGGGTGAAACGATCGCCGAGGTAAGCGCATGAACGCCGCCGACTATCAATCCTTCGCCGAGGCCTGGGAAAGCCGGGCAACCATCCGCACCCGCCCACGGCGCATGGTCGAGAACGACGACAAGCTGATCTATCCCCTGAGCCGGCAACCCTTGGTCCTGGGCGAAACCTTTTTGCGCGAATGTCCTGAGCAGCGGGATTTTGCCTTGGTGCAGACGCTCTACAAGTTCATCAATGATGTGGTGATCTTCGAAACCGAAATCGTCGACAAAACCGCACGCAGCATCGCCAAAAATCGCTTCGCCGTGCCCTTCCCGTTCGCCTGTCGGTATGACGCCATGACCGTGGTGGTGGATGAGGATTACCACGCGCTGGTGGCGATGGACTTTATGCAGCAGACCATCGCCATGACCGGCATCACGCCGATAGAACTGCCCTGTGAAATCGAATTGAGCCGGGCGATTCCAGCGGCATTGGCGCTGGCGCCGGAACATCTGCGCGCCGCCGTGGAGCTGATTTGCGTGGCGATTGCCGAGAACACCGTAACCAACGATGTCGCGGCATTCGCCAAGGACGACACGGTCAAGCAATCGATTAAGGGACTGATGGCCGACCACCTGCTCGACGAGGGTCGCCACTCCGGGTTCTGGGCACGGCTGGTGCGGATCTATTGGCATGGCGCAAGCGAAGCCGATCGCCAATGCATCGCGCACATTTTGCCGGTGTTCATCGCCCACTACCTGACCAACGACATCCAGAAAGCCTTCGACTTTCAGTTGATCGAGCACTTGCAGCTCAGCGACGCCGCAAGGCTGGCACTCAAGAACGAAGTATCCGGGCTGGCCTTCCCGATCAATCGTCATCACCCACTGGTCGCCAACATCGTGCGGTTTTTCCGCAGCAGTTCGTTGCTGGAGTCGCCGTGCGTCCAGGACGCCCTGAGCGACTACCTGGTTTAACCGAGGAGAACATCATGAGACGTCTCGACATTCTGCTCATCGGCCAGAGCCAGGCCTTGAACGACCTGGCGCTGGAACTGGAACAACATGGCCACTCACTCGCGCGCCTGACGGACAGTCAGGCTCTGAACGAACAACCGGTCAGCGCCACCGACGTCCTGATCGACGACGGCAGTCTGGTGATCTCGGCGCAACGTCTGCGCGACTTTGGCGATTGCGCGCAGCTGAGCTTACGGCTGGGTGTTGGGCCGCTAAGCGAATCTGGTTTAACGCAACTCGAAGTGCTCTGCTGGTTTGGCTCGGGCACCGCGCAGCGCTTGATGACTCGCCTGTCGGTGGCAGATGAACCCTCAGGCAATGGCCAGGCGCTGCGCCTGCGGGTGATTGCCGAGTTGGTGAACAGCGTTGCCCTGCTGATCAGTCGTTTCTCACGCGATGCCGAGTATTTCCTGGATGCCGCACCCGTCGAACCTGGTTGCCATGGGCATCAAGAAAATCTGTTGATGCTGGAGCGGCTGGCCTATGCGCATCGGTTCAATCTCACCAGCCAACCGGACCTGTTGCTACTGGCTGAAATTCCGATGATCGAAAGGCTTGAACACAGTCTCCAGAGGTTCGCCGGCCGGCCGGCGCTGAACATGGCCAGCACGTCCCTGCGCTATGAGGAGTTGTATGCTCTCAGCCGAGCGATTCAACAGCGATTGCTTCCGCTGCTGGAGCGATACGGGTCCGTCGACGGGCCGTTGGTGGTGGGGATTTGCCTGCCGAAATCCAGCGCGCTTTACGCAGGCATTCTGGCGATTCTCGGCAGCGGGGCGGTGTACCTGCCGCTTGAGCCGGGCCATCCCCTGCAACGTCAGCAATACATTCTGGAGAATGCCGGCGCGGTACTGTTGCTACACGATGGTCAACATGCGCTCAGCGCCGAGATGCCCGGGCTGGACATCAGCCGCATCGACGCCTGCGACGCGGATCTCTCGCTGCCGCTGATGCAGCGACGCCCCGACAGCGAGGCGCCCTGTATGGCGCTGTACACCTCGGGCACTACTGGCCACCCCAAAGGGGTCTTGCTCAGCCAGCGCAATCTGTCCCACTTCACCGGCTGGTACGCCGACTACGTAGAGCTGACCGAGCACAGTCGGGTTTTGCAGTTTTCGTCCCTGAGCTTCGACTCTTCGCTGATTGATATTTTTCCGACGCTGATCCAGGGCGCCGAATTGATCGTTCCCACTGACGACGAACGTCGCGACCCACTGCAATTGGTCGAACTGATCCGCCGTCAGCGTCTCACCCATGGATTTCTGCCGCCAGCATTGCTGAGCATCCTACCCCTCGACCAGCCGCTGGGGCTCGACCATGTGATGACCGGCGGCGATGTCTGCGAACCCTACGTGATCGAGCGTCTGACGCAGCAATGCCGGCTATACAACCTCTACGGCCCTACGGAAGCCACAGTGCTGATTACCGCACGGCAGCTCCAGGCCGGCGACAGCAACCGCACCCTGGGCTCGCCAATTGCCAACAGTCAGGTGCTGATTCTCGATGAAGACTTCCAGCCCGTTGCCGAGCAGACCGTTGGTGAGCTGTACATCGTCGGGCCCGGGGTCTGCCTGGGCTATCTGAACAACCCACAGCAGACCGCCGAACGCTATCTGCACCTGCCACTGCCCGACGGCCAAAGCTTGCGCGCCTACCGCACCGGCGATATGGCGAAGTGGACCACCGATGGGATTGAGCTCTGCGGTCGACGAGACAATCAGGTCAAGATTCGCGGCTTCCGGGTCGAGCCAGAAGAGATTGAACGCTGCTTGCGCGACAGCCAGTTGTTCCGTCAGGTCGCGGTGGTCATCGATAGCAATCGACGGATTCTGGCCTTCCTCGCCCAACCTCAGGAAGACCAGCCGGGCAGCGCCCGCGAAGCGTTGAAAGCGCACGCGGTGCAGTTTCTGCCGGACTATATGCAGCCAGCCGCCTGGACCGAACTGGCAAGCATGCCCTACGCCAGCAACGGCAAAGTCGATCGCAAAGCGCTGCTGGAACTGCCCGTCAGTTTCCTTGAAAACCACCAGTGTCGATTACCCGAAACAGCCGACGAAGCGCAATTGCTCGAACTCTGGGCCGAACTGCTGGAGTTGCCGGCCAGCGACATTTCCACCGACGAAAGCTTCTTCAATCTCGGCGGCCACTCGATTCTCTTGTCGCGAATGCTCCTGCGTTTGCGCGAACAATTCGGGCGCAGCATTTCGATCAACCGCTTCATCGAAGTGCCGACCATTGCCAAGTTGGCGACGCTGGTCAGGGGCAGTGGCACCGAAGAAGTCCTCAGCGAAAAGGCCATGGCCGACGCCTTCCGCGAACTGGATGTGCAGGCCTTGCCGGTCAGCCGAATGGGCGATGTACACAAGGTGATCGTCACCGGCGCCAACAGCTTCGTCGGCGTGCACATCGTCGAAGCACTGCTGGCCTGGGGCGCGACCGAAGTGGCGTGCCTGGTGCGTGACGGGGCCGGGCAAACGGCCGCCGAGCGCTTTGCCCATTCCTTGCGCGAGAACCGTCTGGAGCATCTGGACCTGAGCCGGGTGCGGGTTTACGCGGCGGATATCACCCGGCCTGAGCTGGGGCTAGTGCCTGATGTGTACGAACGGCTCGACCGGGAGTTCGGCGCCTTGGTGCACAACGCTGCCAACGTCAATCACGTCATGGATTACGAGTCGCTAGCTCGGGATAACGTCGAGCCGATTTTCGAATGCCTGCGATTGTGCGAAGGACGCAGTAAGAAGATCTTCAACTTCGTCTCCACACTCTCGGCCTCCAGCACCATCGACGCCGATGGCCGGGTCCTCGAACAGCCTGCCGCGCAGACGCCGCCGATCTACATCAAGAACGGCTACAACCTGTCCAAGTGGGTCGGCGAACGGATTCTTGAACGCGCGCGCGAGCGGGGTGTCCGGGTCAATCTCTATCGGCCCGGCAACATCAGCTTCAACAGCCTCACGGGCGTCTGCCAACCCCACAAGAATCGCCTGATGCTGATGCTCAAGGGCTCGATTCAACTGGGCCAGGTGCCAGAGTTCACCCTGAACTTCGACTTGATGCCGGTGGACTTTCTCGCCCGTTTCATCGCCTTTCACGCCAGCCGCTATCAGCCCGAGCAGGCGGTGTTCAACCTGCACAACCCCGAGCCGCTGAGCTGGGACGCGTATGTAGCGTCCTTTCGCGAGGCCGGCCGCGAGTTCCGCATGGTCAGCGTCGCCGATTGGCAACAGCAACTGGGCAGGGTCGATAGCGAAAACGCGCTGTTCGGCGTGCTGGGTTTTTATCTCAACGGATTCGAGGAAGACATCGGCGACATCTCGATGATCGGCCACGACAACGCCCAGGCCGGTGTCCGGTTGATGGGCGAGCACTACCCGCAAAAATCCCCCGCGCTGCTGCGCAAGGGCTGCGACTACCTGAAAGAAATCGACTTCATCTGATTCATCAAACCCAAACCAAACTGGAGCACACCATGACTACTCTGCAACCCGATACCCTGATCAAAAACCCTCATGGCTGCCACGTTGTGTCCTCGGTCGAGGTTCCTGCCGACGCACCGCGAGTGTGGGAAGTGGTCGGCAACTTCGCCGGCTTCGATAAATTCATCCCCGCACTGTCCCATATCGAGATGACCGGTGAAGGCGTGACTTCGTTGCGCAAGAAGTTCTTCAAGGACGGCAATCTGGTGGTCGAGCAACTCAACTCACGGGACGATCAGGCGTTGAGCATGACCTGGACAACGATCTACAACTCCCTGGGCGTCGCCAACCTGTGGGCCGCCATGACCGTTGAGCCGCTGGGTGCAGGCAAATCCCGAGCGACCTGGACCATCATCGCCGAACCGGCTCAGGGCGGCGCTGACGCGATGCAGGAGTTCAAGGACTTCGTTCAGGGCTTTGCCGATGACTCGATGAACAACGTGCTCAAACTGTTTGCCTGAACATGAAAAAGCCCGCTGCGGGTCATCCCCACAGCGGGCTTCTTTTTACTTCAAACAGCGATCAAATCTTGAAGCTGTCGACCAACTGCTTCAGGCGGTTGGCCTGCAGCGACAAGGCATCGCAATCCTTCAAGGTTTCGTTGAGGTTTACCACGCCCTGCTGATTCAGCAGGTTGATCTGGTTGATGTCGCCATTGAGGGTTTCCACCACCGCGGTCTGCTCTTCCGTCGCCGCCGCCACCGACTGGTTCATGCCGTCGATTTCGGTGATGCGTTGAGTCACGCTGACCAAACGGGCACCGGCCTGATTCGCCACTTCAACGCTTTCTTCGCTGGAAACCTGGCTAGCGTTCATGGTGGTCACCGCCTCGCGAGAACCAATCTGCAACGAGGTGATCATCTTGTGGATCTCCTCAGCCGATTCCTGGGTGCGATGCGCCAGGTTGCGCACCTCATCCGCCACCACTGCAAAACCACGACCGGCTTCACCAGCACGCGCCGCTTCGATGGCGGCGTTGAGGGCCAGCAGGTTGGTTTGCTGGGAGATACCTTTGATCACATCGAGAATGTGCCCGATGTTGTCGGTACTGGCATTCAAGGTTTCGATCTGGGTACAGGACAGACTAATTTTCTGCGACAGCTCAGTCATGGCCAGAATAGTTTTTTCCACCACCTGACGCCCATCATCCGCCTGTTCGCTCGCACCGCTTGCGTGCTGCGAAGCATCAGCGGCGTTGCGGGCAATTTCCTGAGTCGCGGCACCCAGTTCGTTGATCGCGGCGGCCACACTGTTGGTCCGCGCGCTTTGCTCGTCGGAGCCAACGATCGAGGCATTCGACGATGCCATGACCCGTTGCGACAGGTCATGCACTTGCCGCGTGGCCGACGACACTTCAGAAATCGAAGCGTGAATCCGCTCCACGAACTGGTTGAATGCTCCGCCCAGCTCGCCGAACTCATCCTTGTTTTCTACCGTCAGACGACGGGTCAGGTCGCCCTCGCCTTGCGCGATATCCTGCATCGCTCGGCCCATGGTAGTCAGCGGACGCATTAGCACCTGGATCAGCAGGCTCAACAGCACCGCAATGGCGGTAACGGCAACGAACATCGCGATCAACGCCGACGTGCGGAACTGGCTCAAGGGCGCGTAGGCCTTGTCCTTGTCGATGGACAGGCCGATATACCAATTCGCGTTAGGCAAACCGGTCACTGGCGTGAAGGACAGGATGCGTTCATGTTTATTCAGGAGGACTTCCTGATTGCCCTTCTCGATGCGTACCGAAGAACCCGGATAAATGTCCTTGAGGTTCTTCATCACCTGGTCTTTATCCGGGCTGACGATCACCTGCCCGTCGGCGCTGATCAGGAAAGCATGGCCAATACCACCAAAATCCACCGAGTTGATGATCTTCACCAGAGTTTCCAGGCTCAGGTCACCACCGGCCACGCCGAGCAGTTGTCCTTGCTTCTTGATCGGCATCGCGATGGTCACCACCAGGCCGCCAACCGCCGCCATGTAAGGCGGGGTCAGCATGGTCTTGTCAGCAGCCACTGCCTGCTTGTACCAAGGACGCTGACGCGGGTCGTAGCCGTCCGGCATTTTTGCGTCAGGGCGCTGGGTAAAGGTGCCGTTGACTTGCCCGACATAAGTGAACTGGAAGTTCGAGGTGAATGCAGGCTGATCCACCAGACCCGGGTAGTCCGCTTGGGCACCTTGGTGAGCAACGTTCTGGGCCAGGTTCTCCAGTACCAGAATTCGCCCGCTGAGCCAGTTCTGTACGCTGCTGGCGGTCAGGTCGCCGGCTTGCTCTACAGAGGACTCGAGGTTTTGCTTGATGGTATTTCTCTGCAGGTAGTCGTTGTACAAAGTGAACAACGCAAAAGCCAGAACCACTACGCCTGAAGCGGCCAAAAGGATTTTATGGCTGAACTTGAGATTCATTTCATGGGTCTTCTTATGCTGAAAGTGGGGATGCGGTCCGTGTTGCAACATTCCATATAACAGCGCAGGCAGCGTTCTATGGCCGCTCTACTTTGGTGCGCGCATGTCTCACCAGAGATGTCGGCACAAAACGGCTAAAACTTAGCGATTTTTAAGAAAGGAACGCCATAACTGCCAGAAACCCGCCGAGCGGCGTACTAAAGCGGTCAAACGTATTTTTTGAAAGGGTTAATCGAACGGCAAGCGTTGAATCACGTGCACGAGACAAACCGAGGCTGGCCATACCATTGCGGTCTGGCCCAAGGCATCACTCTGGTTTTCGGCGACACAAAAACAAAACCCCTGTCTGCTTACGCAGACAGGGGTTTCGGAATTCAATCTTGACGATGACCTACTCTCACATGGGGAAACCCCACACTACCATCGGCGATGCATCGTTTCACTGCTGAGTTCGGGATGGGATCAGGTGGTTCCAATGCTCTATGGTCGTCAAGAAATTCTGTGGCCAGCCCGTTACAGCGATAACGTGCCAGCAAAATCAGTAGCTTCTACTTAAAACAAAACCCCTACCTGCAGATGCAGATAGGGGTTTCGGAAGTTAATCTTGACGATGACCTACTCTCACATGGGGAAACCCCACACTACCATCGGCGATGCATCGTTTCACTGCTGAGTTCGGGA
>NZ_JBLYED010000033.1:0-73404 GCF_048515765.1 Pseudomonas sp. H11T01
CGACGATCTTGTCGTAGCATTCCCAGTTACGTGCAGCGCGACCGATGCCACCGTAAACCACCAGTTCTTTAGGGTTCTCGGCGACTTGCGGGTCGAGGTTGTTCATCAGCATCCGCAGCGGCGCTTCAGTCAGCCAGCTCTTGGCGGTCAGTTTGTTACCACGGGCGGCGCGAATTTCAACATCACGGTATTTCGTAGTTTTATTCTCGGTCACGAAAAAACTCCTCAGCGATCAATCCAAACCAGCCCGGCAGCGGGAGAGCAAGCCTGCGCGCAGGGGCTGCGCTACAAGCGGAATAGTTGAAGGTGCGAAGAGGTTTTAGCGACTCTTATGCACACATCTTTACTTGTACATACAAGAGTATGCAATCAAGCGGCCAACTTGTTGGATCGCCGTTCAATAAAGCTTAGGATTCGGCTTGAACGGCTTTGGGACAAGGGTTTGGCGGGAGGCGATTTCTTTTGAGAGGCTTTTCGAAGATGTGACGACTGTTATTTTTAGCGTGGAATTGCGCCACGCTGGGGCGTTCGGTAACATTTTGAGAGATGTTGGTGCGCTTTGGAAACGGCTTCAAACCAGGGCCGAAATCGGCTCTTTCAGACTAGATTTCCCAGACTTGCTGATCGATGACCACGCTGAGGACGTGCCCCCCGCATGCTTCCGAAAACGGTGATACGGATCCAGGCTCTGCCCCAAGGCAATCCTTCGGTCGTCGAGATGCAGCGAAACCTAGACAGCCAAAGGACAGCCTTGAAGTACAACAAATTTACTTCAGGTTTTTCAGCACCGTGGTAAGAACTTCACCGCTACGTACCTGTTCGGTGACACTTACCATATCCGAATAGAAGGCACGGTCATTGTCGGCGACCGGTACTCGACTACGTACCAGATCATAAACCGCCTTAGTGACGCTAGAGGCCTTGTGTACATCATGGAAGTCCAAAGCCTGACAACCCACCAGCAATTCAATCGCAAGCACCGACTCCAGTTTTTCGGAAACCTTGTAAGCCTTGATGACGGCGTTGTAAGCGAGGCTGACCAGATCCTCCTGGTTGCCGCAGGTCGAGAAGCTGTCGACAGAGGAGGGGAATGATAGAGTCTTCATTTCCGCATACAGGCCAGCCGCCGTGTATTGAAGGATCATGTACCCGCTGTTAAGGCCCGGGTTGCGCACCAGAAAGGCCGGCATTTCACTGAAGTGCGAGTTGACCATGCGGTCGATACGGCGCTCGGAAATCTTCGCCAGGTTGGCCAGCGCCACGCACAACGAATCCGCTGACATGCCGATGTAGGTGCCGTCGAAGTTGGCGCCTGAAATGGCAATGCCGTCGCCGTCCTCAAGCGGGTAGATGATCGGGTTGTCGCCCGAGGAGTGAATTTCGTTCTCGATATTTTCCCGGGCGTGATCGATGAATCTTTTCGAAGCGCCATGCACCTGGGGGATGGCACGCAGGCTATAGGCGTCTTGAAGCCGGTAATCAATATTTTCGGCGATCAGTTGGCTATCGTGCAGCATCGCCTTTATATCCCTGGCGGTTTGCGCCTGCTCTTTGTGCGCCTTGATAGAGTGGTAGCGAGGGTCGAATGCGCGAATCGTACCCTTTAACGCTTCCAGCGAAAGGGCTGCGGCGACATCGGCCAGCGAGGCTGTCTGCATGGCGTTGTAGAGCGCCAGAATAGCGATGGCGGTCACTGACGTGGTGCCATTGAGCATGGCCAACCCTTCCTTGCACTGCAGGTCCGTCGGTTGCAGGCCGACCTGTTCCAGTGCGGTGGCGCCATCCACCCATTCGCCGCCATTGACCCTGGCTTTGCCTTCGCCCAGCAGGACCAAGGCCAGGTGCCCCTCGACGGCCAGATAGCCCACCGAACCCTCGCCTGGCGCAAACGGCACGACTTCGTTGTTGAGCAGGCCGGCAATCAGCTCCAACAATTCCAAGCGCACCCCCGAAAATCCTTTGCCAAGGCTGATCAGAATCATCAACTGGATAGCACGAACCTGTTCACGCTTGAGCGGCTCGCCCACTGCAACGGCGTGGGAGCGCACGATGTTGACCTGAAGCTCCTTGGCATTCTGCGGCGAAATCACATGCCGAACGTTATCGCCGAACCCAGTGGTCACACCATAGACCAAGCGATTCTCATCGAGAAAACGCTCGACCAAACCACGGGACTTTTTCACACGGTTCTTGTAGGTCTCGGAAAACGACACCTTGGCCGAATAACGGGCTACCGCGACGAACTCTTCGATGGAGGGCTCTCTATCGCCGAGGATGACCTGAGTGATCTGCTGAGGATGAACTTTCATTGCGAACTCCCGAGAAACGAAATGATTGAGGGGGGGCTGGACCGGCCAGGCCGTCGCTCGATTGAGCGTGGGAGAAGGCTAAAGCGATTCCGATATGAAGAAAATATGGCAATTTCTGTCAATTTTAATAGAATTTCTAAACTTAAAACGCCTTCGAGAGCTTTGCATCGCCATGAACCGCTTACCGCCCTTACGAGCCCTCCAAATATTTGAAACCGTCGGTCACTGCGGCGGTATATCCCAAGCCGCAAAGCGATTGAATATCTCCGTGGGCGCGGTGAGTCAGCAGATGAAGTTGCTTGATGAGGCGCTGGGCATGAGCTTGACGGTCAAGGAGGGACAGCGCTTGCGGCTGAACGCCATTGGCCAGCGTTTTCATGCGCGGTGTTCTATAGCATTTGAAGAATTGAGAGCCGCCGTTTCCGAAGTAGAGCGGTCGAAAAACCCCAACAATTTGTATGTCAGTGGCCTGCCTTCTCTCATGACCAAGTGGCTGGCGCCTCTCACCTACGATTGGCAGCATGAGAATGGTGATCTCGACATTTATCTGGACAGCACGCTGGCGGATACGTCGGAGGAGGAAAACGCAGATTTTCGTATCGGCTATGGCGACCCTGGCCAAGATGCAGGGCATAGCGTTGTACTGTTCCGCGATTGTGTGGTGCCGGCATGCTCACCGACGCTTTTAGGCCATCCAGGCAATGTGGAGCATGCCGGTGACCTGCTCCAATACCCACTTATCCGTATCGATTCGCGACCGAAATTTGACTCACCCCCCTCATGGGCCGAATGGTTTGAGCTGGAAGGCGCTGCCGTCGAGCAGACGATTGCCATACGTCGTAGTTTTTCTTCGTCCAGCATGGCTATTCAAGCCGCCATCGATCACCAGGGAATAGTGCTGGCGCAGTTTTCGATGATTGCCCGTGACATCGATGAAGGGCGCTTGATCATTCCTTGGCAGCGAGCCATGCCTCTTCCCTCGCCGTATTACCTGAGTTGGCACCCTAACACTCTGCAGAAAGCGCAATGTCGGGCATTTCAACGCTGGCTGATTGGCCGAGGGAGAGCACAAGAGGACATTACTGACTCCTTGATAGCTGCGCAGCCCGCCAGCAAGAAGTGATTCGCAACCAAAGAGTTGTTTGCCAGTAACCGCGTCGTAGGCACGAACCACTCCCGAGGGCTTTATCGTGCGGATTGGCTATTTTTGTATCTTGTATTGATAGGAAACAATTGTGCTAAGCTGATTGGCACATTATTGGAGAGCACTCTGACGAAGTGTCGATCGGTAACAGGGTGTCAGTGGTGCGCTCTATTTCCCATCATCTTCTGGCATGACGTCCTGATGAGTCTTGAGTCGGCCCACTTCGTCCAGATGCCTCCAGAGAAATTGCGCGGCTTCTTCACGCCGATCAGATTCGATGAGGTCGAGCAAATGGATGTGTTCCTGGCATTGCGCCATAAGACGAGTGCGATCGACGTTGGCTTTGTAGCCCATGAAACGCCTGAGTTGATTTTGCTGGCGGATGGCGTCGATGAAAAAGACATTTGCGGAGCACTGCACGATCAGTTCGTGAAACTGGGCGCCCACTTGGAACAGTTGGGCACGGGACAAGGTGTAGATATCCCCATCGAGCATGGCCTGCTGTTGCTGCCTGGCCCTGGCAAACGCGGCGTGATTGATCTGATAACCGGGCTCAAGCAGAGCGGCCGGCTCAATGGCCATACGGAAACGGTAGCTTTGGATGTATGTCTGGGCGTTATGCACGAAGTCTTTGAGACTCCATCCTTGCCCTGGCTTGCGCTCCACCATGGCTTCGCTGGCCAGCCTGTTCAATACCTTGAGCAATTGTCCACGAGGCACTTCGTAACGGCGCAACAGCTGCGCTTCGAAAAAGTGGGCAGGTATTTCGCCGCCAAGAATGTCGTCGACTACGCGAAGGTAAAAGTCTTCGAAAGGATCACTGGCGAGAGGGAATGTTGTTTCCTGAATCTGCCCTGCGCCCTGTTTCAGAAAGTAGCCACGATTGGGCTCCTGAATGGCCAGGTCCCACTCGGCGAGCAAGGCAAACACTCGCCGAATAGGCGAACGCGAAACACCAAGCGCTTGGGCGAACGTCTGCTCGCGCAACGGCTCACCGGCTTTCATCGACCGGGCGCGAACCATGTCGATGACGCGTGGGGCCAACTGCAAGGCGAGGTCTTTCTTGATCACAGGCTCTATCTCGAATGGTTAGCTTCAGTCCGTTCCCGTTGGGGCAAATGCCCCCATCGGACTGGAGTTGGAAAATACCATACGAAGAGGATGCGGGTATCTGCACAAAGAGCGCTGTTGGACTTGTCGAATAACCTTGTCGAGGCACATGAGCATGAAGGCTCCACGCATTTTTCTGATCCACGCGACCGCACTGGCGATCGATCCCATCACGGCGGCCTTTGCCCGGCTATGGCCCCAGGCACAGATCGTCAATCTGCTCGAAGACTCGTTGTCCCGAGACCGAGTGGAGGAGGGCGGATTAACCACGAGTATGAAGGCGCGCTTTCTGACGCTTTCCCACTACGCAGTACAAAGCGCAGCGGACGCCATTCTTTTTACTTGCTCGGCTTTCGGTGATGCCATCGACCTATGCAAGCCTGACATTGCCATTCCAGTACTCAAGCCGAACGAAGCCATGATCAACCTGGCGCTAACGCAAGCATCGCGTGTTGCCGTGCTGGCGACGTTCGAACCTACCATCACCTCGATAATGGCTGAGTTCAAGCAAGTGACTGAGCGTAGTGGTCGAGCGCTGGAGGTGGTGCCTTATTTTGTCCCGGGTGCAATGCAGGCACTGAGTGAAGGGAACAAAGAAAGTCACGATACCGCCATCGCGGAAATGGCCAGTCAGGTCGGGGCCTGCGATCTGATCTGTTTCGCCCAGTTTTCGATGACGAGCGCCGCAGGGCAAGCACAGGCTCGCTCTGGTCTGCCTGTATTGACCACTCCCGATAGTGCTGTGCTGGAGCTACGAAGGATGCTCCAGGCTGATGATTACGTTTCTTCCCAGGATGGAGGTTTACCCAATGCTCAAGTTCAATGCTCATCTCGGTTTTCAATTCAATGAATTGCCTTTTCTGCAACGCATCGAAGCCGCCGCCGCAGCTGGTTTTCAGGCGGTGGAGTTTCCGTCTCCCTATGAGTTCGACGCGAGTCTCCTGGCCGATCACCTGGCTCAATACAGTTTGCCGTTGATTCAGTTCGCCGCACCGGCCGGTGTTACCAAAGGCATTGCTGCCCTGGAAGGCAAGGAAGAAGAGTTTCGTGCTGGCTTGGTCCAGGCCGCCAGCTATGCAAAGGCGCTGGCGTGTTCGGATGTCCACATCATGTCTGGAGTGACGACGCAGGAAGAGGCACCGGTCATCTTCGGCGACAATTTGGAGTATGCAGTCAAGTACTTCGAAGATCAGGGCTTGCGGCCTCTTATCGAAGTGATCAGTTCTCAGGAAGTGCCGGGCTATTTCATGTCTGACTTCAGCAAGGCGCAACAGGTGCTGGAGACCTTCCCGAGTGTCGGGCTGATTCTCGATCTTTACCATGCCCAGCTTCTGACGGGAGACGCAGCAGATGTTCTGGCCCGGTTTTATGACAGAACCGTCCATGTGCAAATTGCCGACTGCCCGGGTCGTCACGAGCCGGGAACGGGGAGCATCAACTTTGCTGCCTTGTTCGCGGAGCTGGAGCGGCGTGGCTACTCAGGATGGATCGGTTGTGAGTACCGTCCTTCCGGCTCTACCGTTGCGAGCCTCGACTGGATTAAACACCTAAATGCCTAGTGCTTGCGACCTGCGAACGACACTCGGGCTACACCCATCGCGAAGAACAGATCGCCTTCAGCGAGCCTTATGTGATCATCGAGGGCACTTACCTGGTAGCAGCTGACGCGCCTTATCGTGAAGTCGCTGATCTCGATCAGCCAGGCTTGCGGCTCGCTGTCGGCAAGGGCGCCGCCTATGACCTGTTCCTGACGCGCACCTTGAAAAGCGCCCAGTTGGAACGGGCCGAAACGTCAGCGGCAGCGGTGGACCTGTTCTTCGACAAAGGCTTGGACGCCGCGGCGGGTGTGCGTCAGCCGCTGGAGAAGGTGGCCGCGGCTGACTCCCGTTATCGGGTGCTGGAGGGCGCGTTCACCGCCATTCGCCAGGCGATGGCCGTGCCTCTCCAGTGTGAAGCGGGTGCGGCCTATGTGAGGGCTTTCGTTGAGCGCAAGAAGGCCGAAGGCTTCGTCCACAGGGCACTCGCCGCAAGCGGTCAAGCGGATGTGACCGCGTCGTGTTGCCTCAGATATCCAGGTCAATCACGTATGAGCCATTAAATTCAGGATTTTCATTAATGCCATCTTTTGCATAGCCCCGGGCGTTGCAAATGACGCGGGTATTGCCCACCTGGTAGTCAAAGCTCCCATGGGTATGGCCATGTAGCCAAAGTGCCGGCTGCCAGTCTTTGATCCGGTCTTCGAGGTCTGAAACAAAACTCGAGTTAATCGGCGAACTCGCAAAAAGCGGGCTGATGCTCAACCGTGTTGGTGCGAAATGGGAAACCACCACGGTGGGAATGGTTCTGTTGTTGGTGAAGCAGTCTTCCAGCCAGGCGACTGTCTGTAAAAAAACCAGTTGGGAAATTGCGGGACTGAACAGGTCTTCAAAATCGGGCGAGATTTTTATGTGGGTGAAGTCCCGGATGAGCTTCGTCGCCAGATCAATGCCCTGTGCCCGGTCCTCTGCGGAATCGAAAAGACGATAGTCAGACCACAGGGTGCAACCCAAAAACCGCACGCCGTTGTGGACATACTCCGAACGTTCCAATACGTGGATCTGTGTGCCTTGCGACAACCTGTTCAAGTGCTCGTAAGTAGAGATCAGGTCACTGCCATAAAACTCGTGATTGCCTGCCACGTATACGACCGGAGCAGGGCAGGATTTGGCCCACTCAATGGCCGCTGCCGGTCGGGAGATGTCTCCGGCGAGCACTACAATATCGGCATCCACATCGGGAAAAGGTAATGCGTTGACGGACAAGTGGATGTCGGACAGCAGGGCGATGCGCATTGATCAACTCCTATCGGTTTTACATGGCAGCCCTTTCAACTTACGCGTTGATCACCTCTTGCGACAAGCTTGGCGACTCCCTCTCGATAGCAGAATGGCGACGAGAGGGAGCAAGTCGCTCCCTAAGAAAACGCGCTTTGAATGACCAGGCGTTGTTGCTCAACGTGCATCGTCATATTGCCTGGTGCCGTGGATGCGCCTGGTGGTGGTCCCGCATAACGAAGCGAGGCCGACTCCGGGGTAATGTCACGCAGATAATCATCGACGAATTTCCAGGCACCTTGATTACGGGATTCCTCCTGGCACCAGACCATCGATTTCAAATTTTTATAACGACCGAGTTCATTAGCCAACGCCTCGCAAGGAAAAGGAAAGAGCTGCTCCAGGCGAACCAAAGCGATATGTTCAGCATTGACAGCGCGGCGGTGTGCCAACAGGTCATAGTAGATTTTTCCCGAGCAGGCGATCACACGGGTCACCTTTTGATCTTGCGCAGCAGTGGTAAACCGCTCACCCATAACCTCCTGAAAAGATCCCTTGGTGAACTCCTCCAGCTCGCTCACAGCATCTGGATGCCTCAACAAGGATTTCGGAGTCATCACAATCAACGGCCTGGGTACGGAATGCAAAGCCTGACGTCGCAGCAAATGGAAGAACTGAACCGGCGTCGTAGGCTGACAAACTCGCATGTTGTCTTGCGCACATAATTGCAGGTATCGCTCCAGTCTGGCTGACGCGTGTTCCGGCCCCTGACCTTCTTGCCCGTGAGGCAGCAACAGGGTCAATGCACTGTGCTGGCCCCATTTGGCAGCGCCAGCGGCAATAAATTGGTCGGTAACTACCTGCGCGCCGTTGGCAAAATCTCCGAATTGAGCTTCCCACAGAACAAATGCGTCAGGACGAGCAATGGTGTAACCGTATTCAAAGGCCAAGACCGCGGCTTCGGATAAAACCGAGTTGATGACCGTGAAATTACCCTGCTGCCCTGGGGCCACATGATCCAAAGGCCGATATTTACCCTGTCCACGTACTTCACGATTCTGCGGATTTAAAACGGCGTGCCGATGGCTAAAAGTACCTCGCTCGCAATCCTCCCCACTCAGCCTCACATCGACACCAGCAGACAACACTGATGCGAAAGCAAGGTGTTCACCCATGCCCCAATCTAACGGTTTTGAACCTATTGCCATCTCGCGCCGGCCATTGATGACCTTGGAGACAAGAGGGTGCAATTTGAAATCCGCGGGAAGTTCTGAGATACGAGCAGCTAGCGCTTTGACTTGCTCCAGTGGCGGCGCTGAGTAAACGCTGGTTTTCGGGCATTGCGAGAAGTGTTGAGCCGTCTCTACGGCCATGGAGGTATTTTCCGTACTTTCATTTATAGCGTCAGACTGAGAACTTTCTAGACCGTCGCGGTAAGCCTGCGCGATGGACAAAACCTGCTCGTCAGTGACCAGCCCCGAAGCGACCAGTTTATTTGCATAGATTTGACGTATGCCCGGATGGGCACCGATCGATCGGTACATCAGCGGCTGAGTGATGTTCGGTGTGTCTTGTTCCTGATGGCCGTGGCGCCTGAAGCAGACCAGGTCGATGACTACGCTTTTGCCAAATTCTTTGCGGAAATCGAGTGCGACCTGTACTGCATTGACAACGGCCTCAGGATCATCCCCGTTCACGTGCAAGACCGGCGCCTCAATCAATTTTGCAATGTCGGTGCAGAAAAATGAAGACCTGGTTTCCTGTGGATCAGACGTGGTAAAGCCAATCTGATTGTTCACCACAATGTGTACGGTACCGCCGGTGCCATACCCCTTGGTGTAACTCAGGCTCAGGGTTTCCATGACGATACCCTGTCCGGAAATCGCCACATCGCCATGGATCTCCACCGGCAGCACGGCGCCACGCTCAGAGGCTTCGTACTGCTCGCTTTGGGCACGAGCCATTCCTTGAACAACCGGGTTAACGATTTCCAGGTGAGAAGGGTTGAAGGCCAAGGCGACTTTCACAGGACCGTTTTGCGTCTCTATGTTCCCCGTGAACCCCTTGTGGTACTTCACATCGCCCGCCGGCAGAACATTCGCAGCTTTGTTATCAAACTCATCGAACAGATAAGCCGGTGGCTTGCCAACCGTGTTGACCAGAACATTTAAACGACCACGGTGAGCCATGCCCATTACGACATTACGGACACCATTTTTTGCACCATGGCTGATGAGCTCGTCAAGAAGGACGATCAAGGATTCGCCGCCTTCCAGTGAAAATCGCTTTTGACCGGTGTACCGGATATGTAGATATTTCTCGAACCCTTCCGCCGCCGAAAGGCGCTCAAGAATTCGAAGTTTTTTCTCGGGGCCGAGCGTCGGTTTTGATCGTGTGGACTCAAGACGGTTCTGCCACCAATCGCGTTGCAACGGGTCGCTCAGGTACGTGAACTCTGTGCCTAACGTTGCGCAGTACGTTGCCTCTAATGCGGATACCAGATCAGCGACAGACGCTTCGCCTTTCCAGAATTGATTGCCAGGTAGCTCGATTTTTTTTGCTAAGTCGGCGCTTTCCAGTCCGTGAAACACCGGCGACAGCTCCGGCATGGGAGGTAATGGAGCCCATCGCAGAGGATCAAGGTCGGCACGACGTGCGCCGACCATTCGAAAGGCTGCGATTAATGATTGAGCTGCCAACTGTCTGCGAGCAGTTTCCAGGTCTGGCGCAGCGACCGACAAAGCCTTGCGCCCGGCACGTCGCGCAAACTGTACAAATTGCTCAACTATCGGCGAATGCGCGATGTCATCTATCTGAAGCCCACCCTCTGGGAGGGGCAGCCGAAGTGATTCAAAATAGGTGCGCCATTGATCTGAAACGGCCAAGGAGTCAACGAGAAACTGCTCATATAACTCTTCGACATAGGCGGCGTTGCCACCATGTAAGACTGAAGTTTTTTGGCTTTGCATCGTGACTCCTCGTTTCTCTGCCCTGGATTAGTTAGAGCGATGCTAACGAAAAAGTAACTTCAGACAGGTAGTAGGTGTTGCTGTTCAAGGCCAATACACGTCGATTTTCGGCCAAGCATTCGCCCGAGCAAGACCTGTTCGCGTTTGACTCAAAAACAATTGAATCTGGCCTAAAAGCAATGCTTTATAAACTTGATGTGAACGAGGGGCGGTGCCATCGTTGCGTATCGGGCACCGCCAGATGGGTGATTATCCGCTAGCGATTCCTACTCTATGCTGCTTCGATTTTTTCGTGGTGTGGTTGATCGCCTGCGAGGCTTCCTTGTTTATTGTTTTTGCGCTTTTCTCGGTACTTCTGAAGTTGCTCCGGTATTCTTTCGGTGTGGTATTCAACCGTCGTGAAAAAATCATGCGCATATGTGTTGAATTATGAAAGCCGCAGTTGAATGCAATCGTTTTTAGTGGGTCATCCGTGTCTTCAAGCATTTTTCGAGCGTGGTCAACCCGCACCTGTTCGACGAAAACTGCAGGCGTAACAGCCGCGTACTTGGAAAAAATTCTCGAAAAAGTACGACGACTCACCGATACGGCATCCGCCAGTTGCTCCATCGAGAACGCTTCACCGATGTGATCTGTCACATAGCGCATCACCGTAGTGACGATAGAGTCCTCTTCGGGGCGCAAGGCCAGGAATGGGCTCGATTGTGACTGTCCGCCCTCTCTGTGGATGTACACAACCAGGCGTTTTGCGACGGTTACTGCAAGTTCATTACCCCAGTCTTCGGCGACCAACGACAGGCACAAATCAATGCCTGCGGATACGCCAGCAGAGGTGAAAAGATCTCCATCGCGTACAAAGATTTTGTCAGGCCGGATCAAGGTAAGAGGGAATTGATCTTCAAGGCGCTGAACATCATTCCAGTGTGCGGTCACTTCGCGTCCATCAAGCAAGCCGGCATGACCTAATAGAAATGCTCCATTGCACACCGATCCAAATCGTCGAGATCCATCCGCCTGACGCCGAAGCCAATCCAGAAAGCCTTCCTCTGGCCGTGCGTCCGGCATTCTGGGGCCTCCGGCCACGAGAAGAAGGTCGCAATTGCCCGGATAGTTTTGATAATTATAGGGAACGGCAATCTCCATCCCGTTCGAGCACCGTACATTTCCTGGCCGAACCCCTACCATTGAGACGTCATAACGCTGACCTTCTGGCAGGAACGAATTCGCTTCCGCAAAAACATCGAGTGGACCTGCTACATCCAGCGCCTGGACACCATCAAAAACAACCAGCGCAAGTTTCATCTGAACCATCCTGATCGGCCGTCTGTTGAATGGTACGCCCCATATCCTGCTGATGGCTCCGAGAGATCTCAAGGTCTTCAGACCATCTCGTTCGGAAATGGCCAGAAATCGCTATTCATTGGCTCTAAAGTGAATGCGCAAAAAATCGGCGTGTCTCGATTTGCCCCTACGCTAGTCCCAACTGTGAATACGCCGATAAACGGAGTTAATGCCGATGTGGTACGACACGCCCGCAACAAAATTGTTGGGTATCAGGTTTCCCATTATTCAAGGTCCCTTTGGTGGCGGTCCCTCGTCCGTTGAACTGGTCAGTACTGTATCCAATGCTGGAGGCTTAGGGTCCTTTGGTATGCAGTCACTCGAGCCTGCGCAAATGATTGATGTGGCACGGCAGATTCGTATTGCTACGAGTAAACCGTTTGCCATCAACCTTTGGATGTCTAACGGTGAAGAGACGGGATCAAGCCCCGAAGGCGTTCATCAAGCAGGCGAGCTTTTGCGTCCGTACTACGCGGAACTTGGAAAGGAAGTTCCGCCCCCGCCTGAGCGCTTTATCCCTGATCTGGGCGACCAGCTAGATGCAATGCTCGAAATTAAACCACCCGTCTTCAGTTTTGTTTTCGGTATTCCTCCTGCCGCCATTATTGCTGCCTGCAAGTCATTGGGTATTTTGACGATGGGGACGGCGACCACTGCGCAGGAAGCGAAAGCATTGGAAAATGCAGGCGTCGATTGCATTGTTGCATCAGGATTCGAAGCCGGTGGTCATAAAGGGTCGTTCCTGAGATCGGCTGAAGAATCCCTTACGGGCATATTTCCCTTGATTCCCCAGGTCGTGGACCACGTGGGGATCCCCGTTATCGCTGCCGGTGGCGTAGCTGATGCACGCGGTGTGGCGGCAGCCCTTGCCTTGGGGGCTCACGGCGTTCAGATAGGTACTGCGTTTCTTGCCTGCAAAGAGTCAGCAGCGAGTTCCCCCCATCGCAAGGCCCTTCGCGAGAGTCATTCGGGATCTACGACGCTGACGAAAGCCTTCACTGGGCGCTTGGCGAGGAGCATTTCGAACAGGATGACTACCGAGATGAGTCACAGCAGCTCAAACATTGCGCCCTATCCTATCCAGGCCTGGTTCATGGGGAATCTAGGAGCGGCGCTAATACAAGGCCACGATGACTTCGTTTCTCTGTCAGCAGGGCAATCCGTTTCTCTGATTAGTCACGACAACGCACGAGAGTTAATGGACGAAATCGTTAGAGACACTCCGAAAATTTTTGCGAAATACTGTTTGCATCAATGAGGGGAGGGAACTCAGTTTTTTGCTGATCGCTGGAGGGGGATGTTATTCGTTGGAGCGTATTTTTAAAGTACGCTGACGGCTTAAGTTTGAAAGTAAGCGGATGTTCATTGGTCGGCGAGGTAATGGAGCAGGTCGCTCAGATCGAGACACTGCTTGTGCTAGATCGATGGCGACTCAGACATCTCCACCAGCAGCTGCCCAAATGCATTGGCCGCAGGCGTCTTTCCAGTGACACTCCATATCAGTCTGAAATCAGCATCCACCAGCGGTGGCAGGCCATGTTGACCGTCAATCACCACCATACCGGGCTCTAGATCTCCCAGCGGTAGAGCGGTGACGGCAAGCCCCGCCAATACCGCCGCCCGCAGTCCTTGCTGACTTGGAGAGGTAAAGGCGACCCGCCAATCCACGGTGGAACTCTCCAATGCCTCTACGGCCACCTGGCGGTGCACGCAGGGCGCTGGTGCAAACGCCAGCGGCAAAGGGGAATCGCCGATAAAGTCGAAACTCTGCGCCGCGGCCCAGACAAACCGGGTTTCGCGCAGCACGGTACCGCCGGCTTGACTGCCCGGCAATGCCATGACCACGGCCAGATCGAGCCCATCGGCATCGACCAGTGCGCGCAGATCGAGGTAAGTGCCGACGGTGACATCCAGACGTACTGCGGGAAATTGTCTGGCGAACCGAGTCAGTAACGGCGGCAGGCCGTCGCCGATAAAGTTTTCTGGCACACCGAAGCGCACGGCCCCGGATACCGATGACGCTTCGAAACGCCGGGAGAGGGCGTCTTGCGCTCTGAGGACGTGTTCGGCATGGCGCAGAAAATCTTCGCCATCTTCTGTCAGCGTCAAACGTCGGGTGGTGCGCACCAGTAGCGTGGTACCTGCCTGTTCTTCCAAACGCCGGATCTGATGACTGATCGCTGACTGGCTCAAGTGCAGCCGCTCTGCGGCACGAGTGAAACTACCGGTTTCCTTGATCGCGACAAAAGCACGCAATAGAGCTGGGTCGAAGTCCATTAAGTCCACTCATGACGAATATTAATAAAACTTACGAAATTAAATCATTTCTGTCATTTTTTAATTACTTCCAGAATGTGGCCGGTCACTTGGACGTGTGCCGGGTGACGCTGGCGAGGCTATCGCGTCTTCTCCCTGATGGTGTTCAGGGTGGTCTTGCCAGCGCCTATCAACTTGATCTGGAAGATCACGATGCAGTTCACTTCGTCGCAAAAAGATGTTTTCACAATAGCCGCCGTTTGCTTGGCCTCGCTGATGTTCGGCCTGGAAATCTCGAGCGTGCCGGTAATCCTGCCCACTCTTGAATCGGTTCTGCGCAGCGATTTCAAAGATATGCAGTGGATCATGAATGCCTACACCATCGCCTGCACCACGGTGCTGATGGCCACCGGCACACTGGCGGATCGGTATGGGCGCAAGCGAGTGTTTATCATTAGCCTGATGCTTTTCGGCATTACCTCTCTGGGCTGTGGATGGGCGCACAGCACCAGCGTGTTGATCGCCAGCCGATTCCTGCAGGGGATGTCCGGTGGTGCCATGCTGATCTGTCAGGTGGCAGTGCTGTCTCACCGATTCCAGTCGGGAGCTGCGCGTGGCAAAGCTTTTAGTGCCTGGGGGATCGTGTTCGGCATCGGTCTGGGGTTCGGCCCGATTATCGGCGCAGCTATCGTGGCGCTGTCGAGTTGGGAATGGGTGTTCCTGGTGCATGCGCCCATTGCCGTGCTTGCGCTGGTGCTGGTGATCGCTGGTGTCGACGAATCACGCGATCCGCAGCGTCGCAGGCTGGATGTGTTGGGCATTATTTCGCTGTCGGTGGCAGTGTTAGGCCTTTCCTGGTTCATCACTCAGGGAGCGGGGGTGGGGTTTTCCAGCGGTTCGGCCATCGCCAGCCTGGTTGTGGCAACGGTCAGCTTCATCGTCTTTGTCGTCGCGCAGCGGCGCAATGTCGATCCCATGTTCGATTTCTCTGTATTGCGCATTCGCCGCTTCTCGGGTGCGTTGCTGGGGTCGGCGGGCATGAACTTCAGCTTCTGGCCATTCATGATCTACCTGCCTCTGTACTTTCAAAATAGCCTGGGCTACGCCAGTGTAGGCACCGGTCTGGCATTACTGGCCTATACGCTGCCGACGCTGGTTGTCCCCCCATTGGGCGAGCGGCTGGCGCTGCGCTATCGACCTGACGTGGTGATTCCCGCAGGCTTGTTCACCATAGGTTTGGGGTTCCTGCTGATGAAATGGGGCAGCAGTGTCACGCATGCCAGCTGGCTGACAATGCTTCCAGGCTGCCTGATCGCCGGGATTGGACTGGGGCTGACCAACACACCTGTTACCAATACCACCACCGGATCGGTGCCCAGTGAACGTGCTGGTATGGCATCGGGCATCGATATCAGCGCTCGTATGATCAGTCTTGCAATCAATATCGCGCTGATGGGATTCATCTTGGTGGAAGGCATCCTGTCTTCCCTGCGCAACCAGTTATCTGGCTCGCCCGATGAAGTGCAATTGAGGTTGCTGGCGGAGAATATTTCAGCCGGCAACTCTGCCGTGTTGGCGCAGACTGTCCAGGGGACTACGATTCCGGTCGATGTCGCTAACGCCGCTTTGGCGCATGGGTTTGGCTGGGTGATGCTCTATGGCGGTGTTGCTGCATGGGTACTAGTGGTGGCGAGCTGCTGGGTCTTTCGTTCGAGCAAAGCCGTTCATTCTCAGCAGTGACTGTCATCCGAAGGACTGTGTACGGTTTGACGGCACTTGCGCTTTTCCTGTTGTGGAATCAGCTGCCTATATCTTCATCACGTCCCTGAATCCAATGGCACCCGTGTTTCGTACTTGACCTCCCGCAGCGAAAGGCTCGACTGGATGGCGGCCACGCCCGGCTGACGGCGCAGTACGTGCTCGACGAAGTCGCCGTAGTCATCCAGATCCCGCGCCAGCACCGTCAATACGTAGTCTGCTTCGCCCGTGACTTTGTGGCAGGTCAGCACTTGCGGGAGTGTCTTGACCAATGCCTCGAACCGGTCCGGCGCGTCATTGGCGTGGCCCTCGAAACGCACCTGCACGAAGGCCATGACCCCGTAGCCCAGCATACGGCGGTCCAGGTTGGCCCGGTATCCGCGAATGACCCCCAGCTCTTCCAGATGCTTTCGTCGGCGCCATGCCGGCGTGACGCTTAGCGACAGCTGTTCTCCCAGCGCGGCACTGGAGAGGGTGGCATCGTCCTGCAATAACGCGAGCATGCGCAGGTCTGTAGGGTCCAGATCAGGCAGTGAGATTTTATTTTTCATAATTCACCTTAAGGCAGGAAAGACTTTGCGTATTTTTACGACTTTTGCGCAAAGTCAGCAAAGTTATTTCGCATGAAATTGGCAAACTCTTCTGGTCACCACTTCATGACGAGAGAGCGATGCTTACTGTATTCAACCCAGCACACCGCCTGCACCACGGCACCGAGCTGAAGGATGGCACCCTTGCCCCGTCCTTCGAGAAACCCAGCCGGGCAGACACCGTCCTGGCCCGCGTCACGGAAGTCGGCCTCGGTCGGGTTATCGATGCCACCTCCTATGACCGGCTTTGCTATGTCCGGGCACACAGCGAACGTTATGTCCGCTTTCTCGAATCCGCCTGGGCGCAGTGGTCGGCGACCGGTCGAACCCACGACGCCTTACCGCTTGTATGGCCGGTGCGTGATCTGGCCACGGCTGTCGAACCTGCATTCATCGACGGCAAGCTGGGCTTCTTTGCCATGGACGCCGGGGCGCCGATCACGGCGACGACCTGGGATGCGGTGAAGGGCAGCGCCGATGTGGCGCTCACTGGCGCTGACCTGATCCTTGCCGGTCACAGCAGCGCGTTTGCGCTGTGCCGTCCTCCCGGACATCACGCTGCGCGTGAGTACATGGGCGGCTATTGCTACCTCAACAACGCGGCGATTGCCGCCCAACGTCTACTCGATCAAGGGGCACGGCGTGTCGCGGTACTGGACGTGGACTTCCATCATGGCAACGGCACGCAGAACATTTTCTACGACCGGGCCGATGTGCTCTTCGTCTCGCTGCACGGCGAGCCTTCGATCTCCTACCCGTATTTTTCCGGTTACGAAAGCGAGACCGGCGTCGACGACGGCAAGGGTTACACCTTCAACCTGCCGTTGCCCCGCGGTACCGACTGGGCGCTGTACCAACAAGCGCTGGCCAGGGCGATCGACAAGATCAAGTCGTTTCAGCCCGACCAATTGGTGGTGTCCCTGGGTGTCGACACCTTCGAGAACGATCCTATCAGCCACTTCAAGCTACGCAGCGAAGACTACTTGCCGATGGGCGAACTGATCGCCTGTGTCGGCGTGCCCACCCTGTTCGTGATGGAGGGCGGCTACATGGTTGACGAGATTGGCGTCAACGCGGTGAACGTGCTTCTGGGATATGAGCAGGCAAGCGCTTCAGCCTCACGGTAATAACCACAAGAGAGAGACTGGTGATGACCCGATACATCGATGTGAAGGATGTCTGCGAACTGATGCGCGTCGTAGGCGTGAACGAAATGCTCACCGGCATGGCCGCGTACATCGAGGCCGACTATCGACGTTGGACGCAGTTCGATAAAAGCGCCCGTGTCGCCAGCCATTCCCGCGACGGGGTGATCGAGCTGATGCCCATTGCCGACAGCGAGTTGTACGGCTTCAAATATGTCAACGGACACCCGCGCAACACCTCGGTGGAGATGTTGACGGTCATGGCTTTCGGCGTCCTCGCCCAAGTGGACACCGGCTATCCGACGCTGCTCAGTGAGCTGACGCTGACCACCGCGATACGCACTGCCGCGACTTCGGCGTTGTTCGCTCGGTACTTGGCGCGGCCCGATTCGCGCTCGATGGGAATCATCGGCAACGGCGCACAGAGCGAGTTCCAGGCGCTGGCATTCCATGGGCTGCTGGGCATTGATGAAGTACGTATCTACGACATAGATCCACGGGCTTCACACAAGCTGAAGCGCAATCTGTCCTCGACGCCGGGCCTGACGGTGATCATCGCCGACAGCGTGGCCAGTGCCGTTCGCGGTGCCGATATCGTGACGACGGTGACAGCGGACAAGACCAACGCAACCATCCTGACGCCGGAGATGATCGAGCCCGGGATGCATATCAATGCGGTCGGCGGCGATTGCCCCGGCAAGACCGAACTCCACGCCGATATCCTGCGCGCCGCCCGGGTGATCGTCGAATACGCCCCGCAGACCCGCATCGAAGGCGACATCCAGCAACTTCCCGCAGACTTCCCGGTGATCGAGTTCCAGCAGATCCTCAACGGTCAGGAACCCGGCCGACAATGCCGCGAGCAGGTCACCGTCTTCGATTCGGTGGGTTTTGCGCTCGAGGATCTTTCGGCACTGCGCTACCTGCTGGACCAGGCACTGATTCATGACATCGGTGTGCCTATTAGCCTGGTGCCGTTGCCGAACGATCCCAAGGACCTTTACGGCCTGGCATTAGGCACGAACCGGAACCGGAACCGCCCCTCAATGCGACCGAATGCTACCGCTCATTCACTAGAGCAAACCGTCGCGCAGTGACTCACGTCGCGACGGATAACAACGAAAAAACAATAAAAATTCTGGCTGCCACTCATTCGGGCCTGACGCTTGTACTAGCGATCCGGTCCTTCCTGGAGAACAAAGCCGTGGAGACATCTCATGTCCGCACATCGTGAACAGCTGCACCGTGGCCTGGAAGAACGCCACATCAAGTTAATGGCCCTGGGAACCGCCATCGGTGTGGGCCTGTTTCTGGGCTCGGCCACCGCCATCCGCATTGCCGGGCCGGCCATCCTGCTCAGCTATCTGGTGGCTGGACTGGCGATATACGTCATCATGCGCGCCCTGGGGCAGATGGCCGTGGTCAACCCCGTGGCGGGCTCGTTCAGTCGTTACGCTCAGGACTACATCAGCCCCATGACCGGGTACATAACCGGCTGGAACTACTGCTTTCAGGCACTGCTGGGAGCGATGGCGGAAACCGTGGCGGTGGGCATCTACATGCACCTCTGGTTTCCAGAAGTGCCCACCTGGATCTGGGCGTTGTTGGCAGTCGCCCTGGTGGGCGTGATCAACCGCATGGCGGTCAAGGCCTACGGTGAATTCGAGTTCTGGTTCGCGATGATCAAGGTGGTGACCATTGTATTGATGATCATTGTCGGCGGTTGCGTCATTGTCTTTGGGCTTGGCAACGGCGGTGTAGCGACCGGCATCAGCAACCTGTGGACCCACGGTGGCTGGATGCCCAATGGTTTTTCAGGGGTGTTGCTGGCGCTGCCCATCGTCATGTTCGCCTATCAAGGGATCGAGATGCTCGGCGTCACTGCCGGAGAGGCTCGTGACCCCGAGCGTTCGCTGGCCCGGGCCGTCAATTCGGTGTTTTGGCGAGTCGTCGTGTTCTATGTCGGTACGCTGTTCGTGATCCTGAGCATCTACCCATGGAACGAGATCGGCACCACCGGTAGCCCCTTCGTTCTGACGTTCGAAAAACTCGGTATTCGCTCAGCGGCAGGCATCATCAACTTCGTGGTGCTGACTGCTGCGCTGTCGGCCTGCAACAGCAACCTGTACGGCAGCAGTCGATTGATCTACAACCTCGCCGCTCAAAAACAGGCACCGCAATGGTTGGGGCGGCTATCAACGGCAGGCGTACCCGCCAACGCCGTGGCACTGGCTGTCGTCTGCCTGTTGCTGGGCGTTGTGCTCAACTACGTCGCGCCGGAACAGGTCTTCATCTGGCTGTCTGCGGTATCGACCTTTGGCGCGATTTGGACCTGGGGCGTGATCCTGCTGTCCCACTACCGCTTCAGAAAGCAGACTCAAAAGGGCAGGACTCCTCGCGGATTTCCGCTGGACAGCCTTGTCGCAGGACTGTTCCTCGCGCTGGTGCTCGGTTTGATCGCCTGGCAACCGGAAACGCGCCTTGCCGCCGTTATCGGCCCATGCTGGCTGGTGATGCTGGCGGTGTGTTACGGGCTGTTCGTGCGCAAGCGCAATGGCAAACCTGTTTCTGCGTCGTTCAGTGCTGATTGAAATAGAGATTCCCGGTCCGGGATGAGAGCAAGCTGGCTAGAGCCTGGCTGACCATTGAGCCAGGCTCTACTCGAATCTCGGTGTGGCGTTGCCTTTAGCCACGCACACATGAGGCAGTGGCTTTTTTTGATGATGTGGCCGTCTGTAGTCCATGTGCGTGGACGGGGGCACTTACGCCATTGTCAGCCGTGCACGCTGCTCAGATACTCGAACAACTTAGCCGCTTCCGGGGTTAGCTGCGTCTGAGCGCTGACACCCACAAATAAGGTGCGGTGTGCCCAGTTATCGGTCAAGGCGACAGCAATCAAGCGGGTACCGAGCAATTCGGCACGTACTGATGACAACGGCAATATCCCGATACCCAAGCCTGCCTCAATCATGCGACAGATGCCGTCGAAGCTGCTGACCTGGATGCGAACCTTGAGGATCTTGCCGGCACTCACGGCGGCGTCGGTGATTCTGCGCAGCAACGAGCTACCTTGGTTGAGCGCTACATAATCAAAGCCGAGCGTATCCGTGAAGGACACGCTGCTCTCATTGGCCAGTTCATGGCCGACGGGCACAAGTAGTACGAGTCGGTCGTTACGATAGGGCAGCTTGTGCAGCCCCTCGGCCGGTACGTTATCCGCAAAAATACCGATATCGGCACGCCCGTTTTCCACGGCCTGAATAATGGGTTCGCTTAGCGCTTCTTCCAGCCCGATGCGTACATTCGGGTTTCCTCGCAGGAACTGCGCCAGGTCATCAGGCAGGAACTGGACGACGGCGGAAGTGTTAGCGAACAACCGTACATGCCCTCGCACGCCTACTGCGTAATCACTGGCGTCGCACGCCATACGGTTCACGCTTTCAAGAATTGTTCTGGCGTGTTCAACCATCCCTTGTCCCGCCGCTGTCAGTTCGAGTCCCCTTGGCAGGCGAACGAACAGCGGACACTGGGTCGTTCGTTCCAGCTCGGCTAAACGTTTGCTGGCAGCCGAGACCGTCATGTTGGCCTTTTCGGCGGCACGCGTCAGATTTGCGGATTCAGCGGCGAAGATCAGCAGGCGCAATGACAACAGATCGAAATGCAGGGGATTGATCATCAAGGGGATCCGAGGTTTTCCAATTTGGAAAGAGTAGTGGCGAAATATGAAATTTTCATCTGCCCGATTTGTGTCGATTATCCATGTCACAAGTACTCAACAAGAACGGGAAACGTCATGAGGTTACCTCTGCAAGGTGTCAAGGTCGTGGAGCTCGGTCAACTCATTGCCGGGCCATTTGCGGCGAAGATGCTCGGTGAATTTGGCGCGGATGTGATCAAGATCGAGCCTCCGGTCACCGGAGACCCATTGCGCAAATGGCGCTTGCTGCACGACGGTACTTCCGTCTGGTGGGCCGCGCAATCTCGCAACAAACGCTCGCTGACCCTCGATTTACGCCAGCGTGAAGCCCAACAGGTCGTGCGCCAGTTGCTGGCCGACGCGGATGTGCTGATAGAAAATTTTCGCCCAGGGACCCTGGAAAGTTGGGGGCTGGGCTGGGACACGCTGCACGCGTTGAATCCGAAACTCATCATGCTCCGGGTCTCCGGTTATGGTCAGACCGGGCCCTACCGTGACCGTCCCGGATTTGGCGTGATCGGTGAGGCCATGGGCGGGCTGCGTCATCTTTCCGGCGAGCCCGGTCGGACGCCGGTCAGGGTTGGTGTTTCCATTGGCGACTCGTTATCGGCCTTGCACGGGGTGATCGGGATTCTGCTCGCCTTGCGTCATCGCGAGCAGAACGACGGTGACGGTCAGCAGATCGACGTGGCGTTGTACGAGTCGGTGTTCAACATGATGGAAAGTCTGTTGCCCGAATACTCGGTGTTCAACGTCGTTCGTGAGCCCGCCGGCA
Organism: Pseudomonas sp. H11T01; assembly: GCF_048515765.1. Lineage (NCBI taxonomy): Bacteria > Pseudomonadati > Pseudomonadota > Gammaproteobacteria > Pseudomonadales > Pseudomonadaceae > Pseudomonas > Pseudomonas sp. H11T01. The sequence continues at coordinate 21,908 of NZ_JBLYED010000033.1, forward strand.
GCAGTTTGCCGGGTATCGCCCCGACTAATGCCTATCGCTGCCGTGACGGTGGTTTTGCCTTGATCGCCGGCAATGGCGACAGCATCTATCAACGCCTGATGGAAGTGATTGGTCGCCGTGATCTGGGGGCCGATCCCGATCTTGCGCAAAACCACGGCCGGGTGTTGCAGGTTGAACGCATCGATGCCGCGATCTCCGAATGGACCGCACGGCTCACCCTCGACGAAGTCTTGTCGATTCTGACCGAGGCACGCATCCCGGCCGGCAAGATTTACAACGCCGCCGACATTGCCCAGGACCCGCATTACCGGGCGCGCGACATGCTGCTCGACAGTCACCTGGGCGACGGCACACCGGTGACCTTGCCCGGCATCGTCCCCAAGCTTGGCACCACGCCTGGCAGCGTGACTCGCTCAGCGCCGACCCTGGGTCAGCACACCGCCGAGATTCTTGGCGAGCTCGGTATCGACGCTGCACAGCAAGCCGACTGGCGCCAACGCGGCATCATTTGAACCAGAGGAATGAACATGCAACGTCTTTTCTTGCAGGAAGTCGCCACCCGTGACGGCTTCCAGAATGAAGCGCGTTTTATCGAAACCGTCGACAAAATCGCCATGATCGACGCCCTCAGTCAGTGTGGTTTCGCCAAGGTCGAGGTCACCTCGTTCACTTCGCCCAAGGCCATTACCGCGCTGCGGGATGCCGAAGCGGTGATGCAGGGCATCCGGCGCAACCCTGCGGTGGAATACACCGTGCTGGTGCCCAACGTGCGCGGCGCCGAGCGAGCCCTGGCGTGCAACATCGATGAAGCCAACCTGGTGATGTCGGTCAGCGAACCGCACAACCGCTCCAATCTGCGCATGAGCCGCGAGCAGTCGTTTGCCCAGCTCAGCGAAGTGGTCAGCGTCATCGGCCACGGCCCGGTGGCGATCAATGTGTCGTTGTCGACGGTGTTCGGCTGCCCGATGCAGGGCGATGTACCGGTGGGGGAGGTGTTGCACTGGGTCGAGCGCTTTGCCGAACTGGGCGCCCGCGGCGTGACCTTGTGCGACACCACTGGCATGGCGTACCCGAGTCAGGTCGAGGCGCTGTCCCGGGCAGTACGTGTGCGTTTTCCAGCGCTGCAACTGACCCTGCATTTCCACAATACCCGCGGCATGGCCCTGGCCAATGCGCTGGCGGCCATCGAGGCCGGGGTCGATCGTTTCGATTCGTCCCTTGGCGGCCTGGGTGGTTGCCCTTATGCGCCGGGGGCCAGCGGCAATGTGTGCACCGAAGACCTGTTGCACATGCTGCAGTTGATGGGCTTCAACACCGGGGTTGATCTGGACCGGGTGCTGGCGGTCGCCGCGCAGTTGCCGGGTCTGATCGGTCACGATATTCCCAGCCAGATTCTCAAGGCCGGTAAACGCCTGGACCTGCACCCGATACCCGCCCATGTCGCCAGTCTGGAAAAACAGGTGCCGTCGGCCCGAACCCAGGAACTGCATCCATGATCGACCATCTTGACCACCTGGTGCTGACCACCATCGACCCCGTGGCTGCCGAGGATTTTTACGTGCGAGTCATGGGCATGCAGCTGGAAACCTTCGCTGGCGGGCGCAAGGCATTCGCCTTCGGTCAGCAGAAAATCAACCTGCACGTTCGCGGCCATGAGTTCGAGCCTAAGGCGCACTTGCCGGTGCCGGGAGCGCTGGACCTGTGTTTTATCGCCTCGATCCCGCTGAACCAGGTGATTGCCCACCTGACCCGTGTCGAATGGCCAATCATCGAAGGCCCGGTGTTGCGCACCGGTGCCACAGGTCCCATCCGTTCGGTGTATGTGCGTGATCCGGACCTGAACCTGATCGAGATTTCTGAACCCGTCCAGCCGGAGCGTGCAGCATGAAAGTGGTGTTTCTCGACAGCGACAGCCTGCCCGTGAGCATTACTCGCCCGGCCTGGGTCACGGACTGGCAGGACCGCCCCGACACGACGCCGGACCAAGTGGTGGAAGCCGCCCGGGATGCCGATGCCGTGATCACCAACAAGGTGCGCATCGGCCGGGCTGAACTTGAGCAACTGCCGAACCTGCGATTCATCTGCGTCGCGGCTACCGGCTACGACTGCATTGACTTGGCGGCCTGCCGTGATTTTGCCGTGACGGTGTGTAACGTCCCGGCCTACTCAGCGCAAAGCGTCGCCGAGTCGGTGATCGCTTCGATCTTCGCCCTGCGTCGACAGCTGTTTGCCTACCAGGCGGCAGCCGCGCGGGACTGGCCAGATTCGCGGCATTTTTGCGTGCACCGTGCGCCGATTAAGGATGTGCAGGGCAGCGTGCTGGGCATTGTCGGCAAGGGTGGTATCGGTCTGGCCACGGCGCGTCTGGCGAGCGCCCTGGGCATGCAGTTGCTCTTTGCCGAACACCGTGGAGTGATCCCGGTGCGTAAGGGTTACCAGTCCTTTGAAACGGTGTTGGCGCAAAGCGACGTGATTTCTCTGCACTGTCCGTTGACCGAGCGTACCCGACACCTGATCGGATCCCGGGAACTGGCGCAGATGAAACCCGGCGCCTTGCTGGTCAATACCGCTCGCGGTCCGTTGGTGGATGAAGCGGCGGTGCTCGATGCACTGGACACCGGACGCCTCGCTGGCGCTGCCCTCGATGTGCTGTGCCAAGAGCCGCCACCGGCCGACCACCCATTGCTCAACAGCCGTCATGCCAACCTGATCGTCACTCCCCACGTGGCCTGGGCCAGCCAGAGCAGCCTGCAACGGCTGGCCGACGGCATCCTTGGCAACCTGCAGGGCTACCACTCGGGGAACCTGATCAACCTCGTGTCGTAAACGCTTCACCACCCAATAAGAAGGTCCACTCCCTGGCGACCGGCCGCGCACCGACACGGCGGCCGACTGCCTGGGAAAATGCATCACGCCTGCGAGGAAGCCATCATGACAACAACAATTACACCCTTGATTGCCGAAAAACCCCCAAGCCATTCACGACTGCGCCGCGTGTTCTGCCATCTGTATGTGCAGGTGCTGCTGGCGATTGTGTTGGGCATCATCTTCGGCCATTTCTACCCCAGCCTCGGCGAAGAAATGAAGCCTTTGGGCGACACGTTTATCAAGCTGATCAAGATGCTGATTGCGCCGATCATCTTCTGCACCGTGGTCAGCGGTATCGCCAGCATGCAGAGCCTCAAGCGCATCGGTCGGGTCGGTTTCAAGTCGTTGCTGTACTTCGAAGTGCTGACCACCCTGGCGTTGGTGGTCGGGCTGATCGGGGTCAACTTGATGCAACCTGGCTCAGGCATGCACATCAACCCGTCGACCCTCGATGTCCATGCCGTCGACAGTTACAGCAAGCTGGCCCATGAACAGAGTGTTGTGGGGTTCCTCACCCATATCGTACCCAGTACCGTGTTTGGCGCCTTTGCCGAGGGCGATATCCTCCAGGTGCTGTTCATTTCCATCCTGTTTGCATTCGCCTTGCAGATGCTCGGTGCTGCCGGCAAGCCGCTGCTGAACCTGATCGATCTGGTGGCCCAGGCATTTTTCCGCATGGTCAAGATCGTGATGTATGTCTCGCCGCTGGGGGCCTTTGGCGGCATGGCCTTTACCATCGGCAAGTACGGCGTGGGTTCCCTGGGCGCATATGGCAACTTGCTGATCTGCTACTACGTGACGGCGCTGTTTTTTGTGTTTGTGATTCTCAATCTGGTTGCGCGCCTGGCAGGTTTCAGCCTGTGGCAGTTTCTCAAGTACATCCGCGATGAGCTGTTTCTGGTGCTGGGTACCTCTTCTTCAGAGTCAGCATTGCCTCGGTTGATGGGCAAGCTTGAGCGACTGGGGTGTGAGAAGTCGGTGGTGGGGCTGGTGGTGCCTTCGGGTTACTGCTTCAACCTCGATGGCAGCTGCATCAACATGACGGTGTTGGCAATTTTCATCGCCCAGGCGCTGGATATCCCCCTCGACCTGTGGCATCAGATCACGTTGTTGTTAATTCTGTTGCTGACCTCCAAGGGCGCGGCCAGTGTCACCGGCGGCGCGTTCATTACCCTGGCCGCCACCCTGGGTAGCCTGGATGTGATTCCGGCAGCGGGGCTGGTGCTGGTGCTTGGGGTCTACCGGTTTATTTCCGAGGGCGGGGCGTTGATCAACGTCATCGGCAATGGTGTTGCCACGCTGTTCATTGCCAAGTGGGAAGGGGCGCTGGACGAAGAGAAGCTGGCGGCCGAATTACACAAGGGTTGTGCCCGTGAGCTAGAGGTACAGTCCTGAACGAGTTGTCGCAAGACAGCCCCAAGACCGCCCGGTCCACGAAAGCTGAGCGGTTTTGGGTTTCTAAAACGGTATCACCAGAAGCAAGGTTGTGGGCCTGGTGACCAACACCATGACTGCCCTGAAACTGGTCAATCAAGCCAAGGAGAGTGGTGTCGAGTTGGCACTGGCTAAAGAGTCGATGGCACTTGAGCCGATTGGCGCAGGCATGCGCAGGGATGAGCCGGCTTTTCTGGCCAAGGTCAATGCGTGTTTGATGACGATGGAGACGGCGGGGGAGATCGATGCTATTTGGGATCGCTGGATCGGCCCGAACACCGCCTACAAGATGTCGCACCGGGAGTGTAGATCGGTCCGCATGTGTCCAGGTGATCGAGTCTGTCGTAGCGTCACTGTGTCGTTTTTCGTATCAACTCTTTGCGCAATTTTCCAGGTGACATGCCAAACATACTCTGAAAATGTCGAATGAAATGAGGCGCATCGGCGAACCCACATTCGAAAGCGATTTCCCCGATATGTCGATCCGAGCTGACGAGAAGCCATCGGCCAAACCTGAGTCGAACCTGGCGATAGAATTGGGCTGGAGTGTTACTGGTTTCAGCGACAAACAGCCGCTCCAGTTGCCGTTTGCTGGTACCGACAAGGTTCGCGATTGCGTCAATGTCCAAAGGCTCGGTCATGTGCTTTTCCATCAGCATCACGGCTTCGTGCAGACGCCTGTTCGACGAACTGGCATAGCCAAGTGCCTTGCGCCGGTCGACGAAACTGCCAGAGCTGCTTTTTGCGACCGTCATCTGATGAACAACTTTGCCGGCCCGATCCGGGCCGCAATGCACCCCAATAAGATGAATGGCCAACTCAATCACCGAGATACCGCCTGCGCAGGTGATCCGATCCTTGTCGATGAGGAAGTCGCTGTTGCTGACAAAGCGCAACTTGGGAAACAGACGCTTCCAGTCGTCGCAATGGTAGGCATGCACGCAAGCAGTACGCCCCTCCATCAGACCATGTCGAGCGAGCACGAAGCTGCCAGTGCATAGACCGATCAACGGCACGCCAGCGGCTGCCGCCTGATGCAGAAATGCCGGATAAGTCTTGGGTGCTGCCTCAAGGGAATCAAGCAGTCCACCAATCACCACTATGTAATCAAATTGATGAGGATGGGTGAGTTCACTGTCGATAGGGACATCCAGTCCGCAACTGGAAATGACTCTTTGCCCGGGGGTACCAAGTACTTTCCATTGGCAGCGTATAGGGCGGCTCTGATCACCCGTATCGGCGGCATGTCGCAACGCATCGGTCAGCCCTGACAGTGACAGCAAGGGGAAGCGTGGCCATAACACAATGCCAATAGACAATTCGGTGGCGCCGCGTCGGCTTGGCAGATGACGTGCCTGGCCATTATCAAGCCCTTCCACGAGGCTTTCGCTGGAGGCCCTGGGCAGTACATCTCCGAAATGTCGCAAATGTTCAATCATTCATGCAAACCATCCAACCAGTTATACCGCCGATCACCATACGATGAGCGCCTGCCCAACACCATGCTGTTCATAAAAAAACAATCGAGGAGCGCGTGATGAAGAAGCCCAACGTTCAACGTTTTGCCGGTATCTATGCGGGTCTGCTGGTATCCATGCTGACCTCGGTACCGGCATTCGCACTGGAAACGATAGAGCCGGGAAACCTGACTATTGCGTTCACTGGCGATATGCCGGGGACCGGTTATCAAGACAGCCGGATGGTCGGCTACGACGGTGAAATTCTTCAACAAATTTCTGAGAAGCTGGGTTTGAAGGTTAAACCTGCGTTGATGGACTGGGCCGGCACCATCGCCTCGGTGCAGGCTAAACGCGTGGATGTGATGGCCGGTACGATGGGCTGGACCGAGCAGCGCGCGAAGATCATGACCGTGAGCGACCCGATTCACTATTTCAAGAACGGCATCACCCAGACCGACAAGACCAACTGGAGCAGTCTCAAAGATTTGCAGGGCAAGAAGGTCGGCACCATTACGGGTTTCTCGTTCATCCCTGAGATGCGCAAGATCGAGGGGCTACAAGTGGCGCTGTACGACACATCCGATGCCGCGGTGCGCGATCTCCTCGCCGGGCGCATTGATGCAGTGATCGGCGATCCTCCGGTCATGCAATACGCCATTTTCCGCAACGAGCAGTGGCACCTGCACTTCAACGCCTTCACTGACAACGATCCGAATTTCCCACTGCTGACAGGGCTGGGCCAGGTGGTGTACGGCTTCAATAAAGGGGCCAACCCGCAGCTGGTGGCGGCCGTGAACGAGCAGATCCAGTCCCTCTGGAAAAGCTGTGAAATGCGCAAGATCGGTGCCCGCTACGGTCTGACTCAGGATGTCTGGTATGTCCCGGAAGGCAAGGACCTGAGGCTGGGTGTCGACCGCCCGGCGGACTGGACACTGCCCGGCTGCAAGTAAGCGCTTGAGCGGATGAGTCGGCCTGATACCCCGTGCCGATTCATCGCCATGTCTATAACAAAAAGAGGTTAGCCAAGATGTCGACCCCGTCCGAACCTGCGTTGCTGCGAGTGCATGACCTGCACAAAAGTTATGGTGATCTGGAAGTGCTCAAGGGTATCAACCTGGAGTTGAAAGCCGGTGAAACCCTGTCGTTGATCGGCCCCAGCGGGTCGGGAAAGTCCACTTGCCTGCGTTGCATCAATTACCTGGAAAAACCCACCCGAGGCGATATCTGGCTGGGCGACGAGTTGATCGGGCAGGTCAAGGACGGTAAGCGCGTACGTCTGATGAGTGATCGGGAAATGGCTCCGCAGCGACGCGAGATCGCGATGGTGTTCCAGCTCTTCTACCTCTGGCCGCATTTGAGCGTACGCGACAACGTCGCGCTGGGGCCGATCAAGGCACAGGGTATGCCGCGCAAGCAGGCCTATGAGCTGGCTGACGCCATGTTGGAAAAAGTTCATCTGCGGCACAAGGCTGAGGTCTATCCCGAGCAATTATCCGGCGGGCAGCAACAGCGGGTCGCTATCGCCCGCGCGTTGGCCCAACAACCTAAAGTCATTCTGTTCGACGAGCCGACCTCGGCGCTGGACCCCGAGTTGGTGGGGGAAGTACTGGCCGTGATTCGCGAGCTGGCGCAAGAGGGCCGCACCATGATCATGGTGACCCACGAAGTGCGATTCGCTCGGGATGTGGCGGATCGGGTGATCTTCATGGACGGCGGACACATTGTTGAGCAAGGGCCTTCGGCACAGGTCATCGACAACCCCAGCCATGAGCGCACCCGCAGTTTTCTTGGGCGCATGGCCATGGAGGGCGCTTGATGGCGAACGTTGAAGTCTTCCTCGGGCTACTGCCCTTGTTATTGAAAGGCGCGCTCACCGCCCTGGAAATCGCGCTGTGTACCTTGCTCCTGGCGAGTGCCGGAGGGTTAGTACTGGCGGTATTGCTGACGTTCGGTCGGTCACGGGTGTTGCATGGGGCGATCGGCTGTTTCATTGAATGGATGCGCAATGTTCCCGCGCTGGCGCATCTGTTCCTGATCTATTTCGGTCTCTCCTATCTTGGCATCAACTTGCCCGCGTGGCTGGCCGCCATCGTTGGCTTGAGTCTGGTGGGCAGCGCGGTGTTGGCCGATATTTTCCGTAGCGGCTTGCAGTCGCTGCATGTCGGTCAGCATGAAGCCGGGCTGGCTGTCGGTCTGAGCCGGATGCAGATTCTGCGCTGCATCCTCTTGCCTCAGGCCCTGCGCGTGACGTTGCCGGCTTTCGCCAACTACGTCACGCAACTGGTCAAGGACACGTCCATCGCCTCGGCCATCGCCGTGCCGGAAATCATGTTTCTCGCGCGCAATCTGGTGACCTCCACCTTCCAGACTTCGCTGATCTATTTGGCTGTGATGTGCATCTACGCCGCAATGATTTTACCGATCGGAGTTGGATTCATTCGGCTCGAACGTCATTTTGGGAGCGCGCGATGATCAGTTTTTTTCAGCAATACCCAGAGTACTGGAGCGACTGGATCGCTCGCCTGTTGCTCGGTGCACGGATCAGCGCCGAGTTGTCCCTGATGGGGTTCGCTCTGGCGGCCATGCTGGGGGCGTTGTTGGCCTGGGCGATGAAAAGCCCGAGCGTCATCCTCAAGCGGTCGGCCACGTTCTTTATTCAGAGCATGCGCGCCGTACCTCTTTTGGCGTTGTTGCTGGCCCTGTATTTCGCGTTGCCCAGCCTGGGGTTGACGTTGTCCGGCTATTGGGCCGGGGTCATCGGTCTGGGTTTGCAGGGCGCCGCTTACGTCGCGGAAATCCTCCGTGGCGGCCTGGATTCGCTGCATCGCGGCCAGCGCGAAGCGGCCATCGCCATCGGACTGACGCCGATGAAAGCGTTTACCACCGTCATCCTGCCGCAAGCGATTCGCGGGATGTTGCCGCCACTGCTTAACGCCTACGTGTCGATCCTCAAGGACAGCTCGTTGTGCGCCCTGATTGCCACCGATGAGCTGATGCTGGCGGCGCGGGCCATCGCGTCGGAAACCTTCCTGCCCATGCATGTCTTCCTGCTGGTAGGACTGTTCTATTTTGTGATCGCTTTCCCTCTTTCAATGCTGTCGCGTGTGCTTGAAAAGCACTTTTCACGCGGGCGAAAAACCGTGCGAGGTTGAACATATGAGCACCATAGATCGAGTTACTTCCCACAGCATTGCCCAGTTGCAGCAGGCGCTGCAGGCGGGATCGCTGACTAGCGAAGCGCTGGTTCGTGCGCAACTGGCGCGCATCGAGCGCTTTGACGAGCAGCTCAATGCCTATGTCGAGACCTATCCCACGCGTGCTTTAAGCGCGGCCATCGCCGCTGATCGCCAGCGTGCGAACGGTATACACCTGGGGCCGCTGCATGGCATTCCGCTGGCGATCAAGGACTTGTTCGAGATCGATGGCAAGGCCATCACAGGTGGATCAGTGGCACAGGCACCACGTGTATCGAGCTTGACCGCCACCGCAGTGCAACGCCTGGAGCGTGCTGGGGCAATCATTCTTGGCAAGACCCACACCGTCGAATTCGCTTTCGGTGGCTGGGGCACCAACGCGGTGATGGGCACGCCGTGGAACCCGTGGGACCGTAACGTGCATCGTGCTCCGGGTGGCTCAAGCAGCGGCTCGGCCGTGGCCGTGGCCAGTGGGTTGGCGAGCGCTGCATTGGGCACCGATACTGGCGGCTCGGTGCGGATTCCGGCGGGCATGTGCGGCTTGGTCGGGTTGAAAACCACGCGTGGGCTTATCAGCCGCCATGGCTTGATCGAGCTGTGTCCGTCGCTGGATTCGGTGGGGCCTATCACCCACACCGTTGAAGATGCGGCGTGGATGCTGGACGCACTGCTGGGCCCGGATCCGCTGGATCCGGTTTCGGCCCAGGCACCTGTATTCAGCGCCGCTGCCGGTCTCAATCAGCCGGTAGCCGGTTTGCGCATCTGGGTGTTGCCACAGGCCGAACGAGCGCATGTCGCTCCCGGAGTGTTGAAGGCTTACGATTTGGGGCTCGAGCAGCTGGCTGCGCTGGGCATGCAACTGATCGAGCAACCGCTACCCACCTCGTTGGAGCAGTGCATGCGCATCGCGGGTGGGCTTATGAGCGCCGAAGGTTATGCCAGTCTGGGTAGCTTGTTTGAGCGCGATGATCTGCGTTTCGACCCCCATGTTCAACGTCGCGTACTCAGTGGTCGCGCCATCGACGCAGCGTCGTATATCCAGTTGCAAAATCAGCGTCGTGCGGCTCGGCACGCCATGCAGGAGGCCATGATCAACATAGACGCCTGCGCTTTCCCGACCAACGCTATTGGCAGTGTGCCGTTGGATGAGGTCGATGAATATGGCACGCCACTGGCCTTGTTAGGGCGGTTCGCCAACTTGCTGAACCTGTGTTCGGTGGCGTTGCCCATCGGGTTCGATGAAAAGTGCATGCCGGTCTCGATGCAGATTGTGGGTCGGGCATTCGCCGAACCGCTGATTCTGCGCATCGGCCATGCCTATCAACAGGTCAGCGATTGGCACACGCTACGGCCTGAGGGCTGGGAGCTGGCGGACAAGGCAGTAGCGTGATGGATATAACTGCCTGAACTATCCCTGGGTATCACCCTGCCAACGCCCAAAGTTAGAGTAGGGGTTAGAAAGTGTCACCTATAAATCCATATAAAAATTTAATATATATCTGCCCAGTTATTTCGCGAGTTATCAAAGATTTCATCAGAAAGGTTAACTCCAAGGATGGCGTTTCAATAACGTTGTTTGCCCTGTGCTGAGTTTGCTTTCGTTGCTGTCAGCGGCGTCTCCCGTCGCCAATAAAGTCAGGCCATTTCCTTAGACGGGTAGTGGCTTGCGCAGGGTTATGTGTGTCGTCAAATCGTTAGTTGTCATGAACAACGTTCTGTATCCGGAGATGTATCGTATGCCTTTCACTCGAACTGTTATTGCTCTTTCTTTAGGTCTGATTATAGGACAGGGGCATGTTCAGGCTGCACCGCTGCTTTCGTTGGACAATGCTAAGTCTGAACGGGCCGTAGCAACGAGTAATGCATGGGTTGAGGTCAACAAAGCGGCTTTTGAAAAAAATATTCATACGCTCCAGAACACCTTGACGAATAAATCAAGGCTTTGTGCCGTCCTCAAGGCGGATGCCTACGGTCATGGTGTCGGGTTATTGATGCCGTCTATCATGAAAATGGAAGTGCCCTGCGTAGGCGTTGCCAGCAATGAAGAGGCTCGAATTGTCCGTGAAAACGGATTCAAGGGAGAACTTGTCCGAGTGCGTACAGCGACGTTGGCCGAGGTGGAAGGCGCATTGCCATACAAGATAGAGGAGTTAGTCAGTAGCCTCGACTATGCTCGAGAAACAGCCGCTATTGCTGAAAAGCATGGGCGTCGCCTGAAGGTTCACTTGGCGTTGAACGCAGGTGGGATGAGTCGTAACGGTCTGGAAATGAGTACTGAACAAGGTCGGCAAGAAGCCTTGGCGATCACTCATTTGGCACACCTGGAACTGGTCGGAATCATGACTCACTTCGCGGTGCAGGATAAAGATGATGTTCGGCAAGGGCTTAAGGCTTTCAATGAGCAAACGGCGTGGCTGATAAAGACTGCCGGCATGGATAGAAGCAAAATCACCCTTCATGCCGCGAACTCTTACGCGACTTTAGAAGTGCCGGAGTCGCATTTGGACATGGTACGTGCCGGAGGCGCCTTGTATGGGATGATGGAACCTTCGCATGCCGAGTACAAACGGGTCATGCAGGTAAAGTCATATGTGGCGTCTGTTAATCAATACCCTAAAGGAAATACAGTGGGGTATGACCGAACGGTGACACTGAACCGTGATTCAAAGCTTGCGAATATTCCAGTGGGCTACTCTGATGGTTATCGTCGAGCGTTTACCAATAAAGGCGTTGTCCTTATCGATGGGCAGCGTGCTCCAGTGGTAGGGAAGGTTTCCATGAATACACTCATGGTGGACGTGACAGATATCCCCGCTGTACACGCTGGCGATCAGGTTGTGCTCTTCGGTAAACAAGGCGACAGTGAGATAGCCCAGAGTGAACTTGAAGAACTCAGTGGAACACTGCTGGTGGACCTTGCTACCGTTTGGGGGAGTATCAATCCCAGAACCCTGGTGGTAGATAAAGTCTCTGACTAACCCGTGGAGTCTAGTCGCTACTGCGATGGTAACGCTCACGCAGTAGCAACTGTTGGCAGTGATGGTCGCGGGTCACTGCCCTTGATACAGCAGCGTCAACGCGAAGGCGACCAGCAGGAAGGCTGAGGTGTAATCTATCCACTTTAACCAAGAGGCGTTCAATCGTTTCACGACTGACGCGCAGGCTCCCGCAAGGCCCGCCCACCATAGGGAAGACCCAAGAAATACCCCCAGTACAAGCCGTGCGCCAGTTGTCATGTCTGACTGGCTGACTCCCAGTCCAGCAAAAAGCGTCACGAAGCCCAGGATGGTCATTGGGTTGGAGAGTGTCAGCAGGCATGTTGTCGAGTACATACCCCAAAGATCCCGGGTTGTTGATGAAGTGGTGGTGACGTCACCTTTTTTTCGCCAGGTTTTCCAGGCCAAGTAAAGAAAGAAAACTGCACCCGCTATCCGCAAGTATCGGGTATCACCGATCAGCGTCAATAATCCAGTCAGTCCAAATAGAGCCGTCAATGCATAGGCCGCATCGGCTGTCGCCGCTCCCATCCCGGTGGTAAATCCTGCCTTGAATCCTCCTCTTAAAGTATTTTGGACACACAGTAAGCCTATCGGCCCGACGGGAGCAGCAATGGCCAAGCCTAATAGTATTCCTTTGATTAACATGACAGGATTCTCCTTTTTCGGGGTCTCCATTTTGAATGGCTCACCCCTGCGGATCCCATTGCGATTTGATGGTTTGCAGGCCTCTGCACCTAACAATCCATGTTTTCAATGCCAATGACCGACAGACCTCTCGATCGCTTGGACAAACGCCTTTTAGCAGAGCTTCAGGTGGATGCTCGGTTGAGCTTTGCTGAACTGGGAAGGCGCGTGGGTCTTTCAACACCTGCTGTGGCCGAACGGGTTCGCAAGCTTGAAGATCGAGGTGTGCTGCGAGGCTATCGAGCTGAACTCGATAGCCATTCCATTGGTTATCCGGTGACAGCATTCATTAGGCTATACGTCCCTGCTGAACGCTATGCCGAGGTGTTGTCGGTCATTGAGGGCATGCCTGAGGTGCGAGAGGCCCATCACGTAACGGGCGATGCTTCATTTGTACTTAAAGTTGTTGCGCCCTCATTGATTGCGCTGGAAACGTTAATTTCCTCCTTTGATTCATATGGGGGCACCGAAACTTCGGTTGTTCTTTCGACTCGCCTGGCAACTCGTGGCTTACCTATTAATCCCTATTAAGCTGAGTGCATCGGTCGTCAGAGCCCCTGACTGCTTCTGATCAGTTCATAGGCCCGACGTACCAGCGGATTCACGGTGTTGGGCCGAATCCACAAGTGATAGGTCACGTCCGGCAGGCGCGGCAGGCCGTCATTTTCACCCAGTACGCGCATGTCCGGACCGAGCATTTCCATGCTTCTGGGCGTGACGCCCAGCCCCGCACGAATCGCCGCCTTGATGCCAATCAGATTCGACGCCAGATACGCCTGGCGCCAGGGAATATTGGCGCGCTCCAGAGCCTCAAGGGCATAGCGACGATAGATGCTGGGCTCATCCACGAGAATCAGCGGCAAGGGTTCGCCGGGGTTATGAATGTACTGCGCTGAGCAGATCCACCACACCGGTGATGTGCGCAAGGCGAAGCCTTCGAGGTTTGGGTCTTCACGGGTGGAAATCACCATGTCGACCTTGCCCCGGTGCAGGTCTTCCATCAGAAACGGGCTGCGGCCGACATCGATCTCCAGGCGCAAACGGGGTGCCGAGCGGGCGATGTGGCTGAGGATCGGAGGCAGGATGGTGTCGGCGATGTCATGGGGCGAGCCGATGCGCAACACACCGCTCAAGCTGCTTTCGCGCAGGGAGTTCAGGGCGTCGTCGTTAAGCGACAGCATCTGTCGCGCATGACGCAGTAACTGCAACCCCGCTTCCGTGAGTTGTTTTTGCCGCCCGCGCTTCTCGAACAGACTCACTCCTACTTGTTGTTCCAGGCGTTGCATGTGTTGGGTGACCGACGATTGCGTGCGGGCCAGTTGCGCGCCGGCCTCGGCAAAACTGTGGTGATCGACCACGGCAATGAAGGTGCGCAGTAATTCGAGATCGAGGGTAGGTGGGGTCGACATGGCCATTCTCAGGGCTACTTTTTATAAAGAGTTATATCAAGGGCATGAACATAAACATTATATTTGTTTATGTGTTTTTTGGCGAATTTTTACGGCATAGCCATAAGCGTCAATAAATACGGGGGGTTTTAGGGGTTTTTCTAAATTGAAATACGGAGAGTTATAACGATATTAGATATTTGAATTTCCGTTACATCAGGACTGTACCTAGGATGCCCACACATCAGGTCGGGGTACGCCGATCATTCATGAGGGGAAATCCATGTTGCTCGAGCGCTCGCCCGTTAAACGATTGTTGCCTGTGATGTTGGGTGCCTTGATCTCACTGGCCGCCAGTGGTGCTGCCCAGGCGGATGCAACCCTGGACAAGATCCAGCAACGCCATGTGTTGACGGTGGGTGTTGTACTGTCCGGCGGCCCCTTTGGCAGTATCGACCCGAGCACCCAGAAGCCACGGGGTTTGAATGTCGATCTCGCTCAGGAGCTGGGGCGGCAACTGGGCGCGGAGGTGCAACTGGTGCCGGTATTGCCCGCCAATCGTGTGCAATTTTTGCAGCAGGGCAAAGTTGACTTGCTAATTGCCAACATGGAATGGACTGCCGAACGCGGCGAGATCCTCGGTTTTGTGCCGACGCCGTTCTACCGCGTCGGCGGTACCGCTGCCGTGCTCAAGGACAGCAAGATCAGCCGTTGGGAAGACCTGAAGAATCAACCCGTCTGCACTTCCCAGGGCAGCAGCTACATCAAACCACTCACCGAGTTGGGTGTTGAGATCAAAGCCTTCAAGAGCTCCTCGGAATCCTTGCTCGCGTTGCGTGGCAACAACTGCGTCGCGGCGGTGCATGACGCTACGCTGATCAACCCATTGATCGCCGACAGCGCCGAATGGCAGGGCTATCGAGCGCTCAGCCCGGAACTCAACCCGGCCCCTTCGGTGATCTGGACCCGCCGCGGAGAAAGCGATACCCAGGCCAGGCTCGATCCCATCGTCAAGGAACTGCACCGCAGCGGCTGGCTGATCGAAGCCCAGACCCGCAACCGCATCACCCCCGCGTCACCGGCCTTGGTGGAATTGCAGAAACAGTTCCAGGCCAACGGTGCCTGACCGGTTCACCTCATCGTTTTCAACAGACCGTCGTGTTGCCCGGCGGTCGTTCAAGGTAGTCGTGCATGAACCGAGGGGGCGAACCATGAGTCACTGGTTGGAGCTTTTTGTCCATTGGGCCGCCGGGTTCGGCCTGAACTACGGCTTTCTGCTGGACGCCTATCAACGAGGAAGTCTGGAGCAGGGCGCGCTGACCACGGTGCTGCTGTGCCTGTTCACCATCGTCGGCAGTCTGCTGGCCGGCGTCGGGTTGGCGGCAATGCTGACCTCGGGCAACCCCTGGCTGGTGAAGCCGGCACGGGTGTTTGTTGAAGTCACCCGCAACACGCCGACTTTGGTTCAACTGTATTGCGCGTTCCTGGTGCTGAACATGCTGCTGACCCAGGCCGTCGGCGCGGCCAACCCGCTGACCCCGTTCGCCTGGGTGGTGATTGTGATCTCGCTGCACAAGGGCGCGTTCCATGCCGAAGCTTTGCGTGCCGGCATCGAGGCAGTGCCGGCCGTGACGCTGGAGGCGGCGAGCTCTTTGGCGTTCAGCAGCCGACAGTTGTTGTGGAATGTGCAACTGCCACTGGCCCTGCGCTTTGCCTTGCCTTCGCTGATCAACAACCTGATCGACCTGGTGAAGATGACCGCCGTGGCCTCAGCCATTGCTGTCGGGGATATCACCTACGCGGCGATCATGATCTGGACCCAGAGCGATAACGTGCTGGAACTGATGATCCTGATCCTGACCTTTTTCGGTTTGCTCAGCTTCATCGTCAATTGTGTAGGGCGCTACCTCGAAGCGCGTTTGAGGATGCCCGGTTATGGCCATTGATTCATCCATTGCCGCGCCGGTGGCCTGGCCCCGTCGGCATGTCGGCAAGCTTTTCCTGTTGGTGGCCGCGGTGCTCTGGCTGACCTTCGTGGCCCCGGCCAGCCCGGTGTTCAAGGCATTGCTGCAATGGTCGCCGGCCCTGGTCGTGGGGTTTGCTCAGAACATCCTGATCAGTCTGGTAGCGATCGCGCTGGGTTCGTTGCTGGGGTTATTGGTTGGCGCCCTGGCATTGTCGCCGCTGGGGCTCCTGCGCTTGCCGGCGCGCATCTGGGTGCAGCTGTTTCGTAACGCGCCCTGGCTGGTGCTGATCTATTTCACCACCTATGTGTTCCCGTTCGAGATCCATATCGGCAGCGCCTATATCCCGTTCCCGGACTGGATCAAGGTCACCATTGGGCTGGCCTTGCCAGCGAGCTCCAACGTCGCGGAAATCTTTCGTGGCGCCATTGCCTCGATCCCCAGCACCCAGTGGGAGGCTGCTCGTTCGCTGGCGTTCACTCGTGGGCAGATTTTTCGCTCGATCATCTTGCCGCAGTGCTTCAAGCGCATGTTGCCGCCGTGGATGAACCTCTACGCAGTGATCACCATGGGCACCGCGCTGGCGTCCCTGGTGGGTGTGCATGACGTGATCGACACCGCACAGATCGCCAGCAATACAGTGAACATGACCGGCTTCACCGTGGTGATTTACCTGAGCCTGCTGGTGCTGTTCTTTGCCTGGTGCTACCCGATTTCCCGACTCACCCAACGCCTGGAGCGACGTTATGCCTTCTACTGAAACCGTCGACGAGCCCTTGGTCAGCCTGCGCGATTTGCACCTGTCGTTCGCCAGCAACCCGGTGCTCAAGGGCATCGACCTCGACGTACACCGCGGCCAGGCCGTGTCGATCATCGGCCCGTCCGGCTCCGGCAAGTCGACGATCCTGCGCTGCATCACCGGTTTGTTGCAGCCCCAGCGCGGCACCATTCGTGTCGGCACTACCGAGGTTCACACCCTGGCCCAGGAAGCCCAACGCATCGAGTTGCGCAAGCGCGTGGGTTTTGTGTTCCAGCAGTACAACCTGTTCCCGCATTTGTCGGTGCTGGAGAACCTGGTGATTGCACCGCGCAAGGTGCTGGGGCGCAACCGGGTTGAGGCTGAAAAAGACGCCCGTGCCTTGCTGGCCAAAGTGCGCATGGAACACAAGGCCGATGCCTATCCGGGGCAACTGTCTGGCGGCCAGCAACAACGGGTGGCGATTGCTCGGGCTCTGGCCATGCGTCCAGAACTGATTCTGTTCGATGAAGTGACCTCGGCCCTCGACCCGGAAACCGTCGGCGAGGTGCTGACAGTGATTCGCGAGCTCACTGAAGAAGGCATGACCTGCGTGCTGGTGACCCACGAAATGCGTTTCGCCGAAGAGATCAGCGACATCGTCTACTTCACTGAGAACGGTGTGATCGTCGAGCACGGCAGCGCCACGCAAATTTTTCAGCACCCCACCAGTGAGCGTACCCAAGAGTTTTTACGCCACGCCCTCGGGGATGCCGGACGCCGGCCCCACGTCGGCACTGATCCGTACCTGTTGACCAACCTGAGTCGCTACAGCCTGTCCGTGTAATACAGAGGAGCTAATTCATGAGTACCGATAACCGTGCCGTCGTCATCGAGGACTTCCTCAGGAAAATCCGTGTCATCAATCAACGAGGCGTCGACCGCACCGCGCTGGTGGACATCGTCGCCTTGCTCGAAGCCCTGGCTGAGCGCCGCGATCTGTTCAATTTCGCCGAGTTCCCCGCACCAGTGCCAGGGCAGGGCAGCACCGCGTTCCGCTACCGTCTCAATGACGACGGCGACACACCGACGCTCTACCTGAACTCGCTGTTGCCGGGCAAAAGCACGATTCCCCACAACCACGAAACCTGGGCGATCATCAGCGCCGTCGAAGGCCAGGAAATCAACTACGTCTACGGCCGTACTGACGAAGGTCGCGAGCCTGGCTTCACCACCTTGCAGCTGGAAAAAGAAGTGATCGTGCAGCCCGGTACATCGATCTCGTTTCTCGGCGAAGACCTGCACGGCATTCGTGTCGAAGGCGAGCAACCGACTCTGCATTTCCACCTTTATGGTTTGCCGCTGGAATCCCTCAATGGTCGTTATGGGGTCGAGGCCGACGGGCGCATTCTCAATTACAACGCCTCGCAAATGGCGCCGTCGATCAAGGCCTGGTCATGATCGATCTGTACTTTTCAAACGGGACTCTCATGAGCCAGACCGTTACCCCAGGGCAACTGCAGCAATGGCTGTTCGACGGGCAGGAAATTGCCCTGTTTGACGTGCGCGAGCACGGCCAATATGGCGAAGCCCACCTGTTTTTTGGGGTGAATCTGCCCTACAGCCGCCTGGAGATGGAGGTCCGACGTCTGGCGCCGAATCCTCAGGTGCGGCTGGTGATCTATGACCAGGACGGTGGGGCCGTTGCGGCGCGCTCGGCTCAGCGTCTGCACGCGCTGGGTTATGGTCGTGTGCATGTTCTCGACGGAGGTGCCGACGGCTGGCAGGCAGCTGGCTTTCAGCTTTTTGCCGGTGTGCATGTGCCCTCCAAGGCCTTTGGCGAATTGGTGGAGGAGGCCAGTCACACGCCCCATGTCACCGCGCAGCAGCTGGCTGAATGGCAGGCCCGTGGCGAACCGCTGGTGGTGCTGGACGGTCGGCCGTTCGATGAATACCGCAAGATGACCATTCCCGGCTCAATCTGCTGTCCGAACGGCGAATTGGGTTATCGCATACACGATCTGGTGCCGGACGACAGCACGCCGATTGTGGTCAATTGTGCCGGTCGAACCCGCAGCATTATCGGGGCTCAGACGTTGATCAACCTGGGCTTGAAAAACCCGATCTATGCCCTGGAAAACGGTACTCAAGGCTGGTATCTGGAAGATTTTCAGTTAGAGCATGGCAGTACCCGACGGTATTCCGACGAGGTGTCCCAGGCCGCATTGCCCGCGCAGCGACATGCTGCTACACAACTGGCCGAACGAGCCGGGGTGCAACCCGTTGAGGCGGCTCAGGTCGAGCGGTGGGCCAAAGAAACCGGACGTAGCCTGTTTCTGTGCGATGTGCGCACCGCCGAGGAATTTGCCGCCGGCAGTCTGCCGCGTGCACAACACACACCGGGCGGGCAGTTGATTCAATCCACCGATCTGTACGTCGGCGTGCGTCAGGCGCGACTGGTGCTGATCGACAGTGACGGCATTCGCGCACCGATTGTCGCCAGTTGGCTCCGGCAGTTGGGGCATGAGGCTTATGTCCTGGCGGGGGGCGTGAGCAGCGGTCTGGCGTTGCCCACTCTTGAGGCTATCGCCTACGAGGCGTTGCCATTGATCACGGCACAGGGATTGGCCGATGCGCTCAAGGATGACGCGGTCGCACTCATTGACCTGCGTCCGAGCATGGCCTGGCGCAAAGGCCATATCGCCGGGTCGCGCTGGTCGATCCGTTCGTTGCTGGCGGCCAGGGTGGCCGGTGAGCAGCGACCACTGGTGTTGTTGGCCGATGAGCCGGTGCTGGCTGCTTTCGCGGCACTGGAATTGCCCGAAGCTCAGCGCGCGCAAATCCGGCTGTTGGACGGCGGTCTCGGCGCCTGGCGCACGGCGGGTCTTAGAGTGCAGGAGGATGCCAGCACACTGTCCGTTGACCAGTGCATCGATTTTCTGTTCTTTACCCACGACCGTCACTCCGGCAACAAGGAGGCGGCGCGTCAGTATCTGGCCTGGGAAATCGGCTTGCTGGCGCAAATGAGCGAAGACGAAATCGCCAGTCTCAAGCCGCTGCCTGCGCCATCCCCAGCCACCCGCGATACCCGGGTTCGCACCCGTCTGGTGCATTCGGCGCGTACCGAAAAGGGCAGCGGCGGTCGGGCCGTCAACGTGCCGGTCACTCGTTTAAGCACGGTGCTGTTCGACAACCTGGCGCAAATGCGCGACGCCCGTGCTCGCCGTGACAGCGAACGAGTACTGAGTTATGGCGCCCGGGGCAATCCGACGGCGTTCGCCCTGGAAGACTTGGTGACGGAACTGGAAGGCGGTTATCGCTCGCGGCTGTTCGGCACCGGGCTGGCGGCGGTCGCCCACACCTTCCTGGCGTACTTGCGCCCTGGCGATCATGTATTGATCAGCGACGCGGTGTACTCGCCGGTGCGGCGTCTGGCTGCTGACTTTCTCCAGCCGTTCGGCATTCAAGTCAGCTACTTCACCCCTGACGGCAGTGACCTGCAAGCGCAGCTGCAAGCCAACACCAAAATGGTCTACACCGAAGTGCCAGGCTCACTGCTGTACGAACTGAGCGACTTGCCGGCCATCGCTGCGCTATGCAAACCCCGTGGCATCCTGCTGGCGGTGGATAACACCTGGGGCTCGGGTTATCTGTATCGACCGCTGACCCTGGGGGCGGACATTTCGATCATGGCCCTGACCAAGTACCTGTGCGGTCACAGCGACGTGGTGATGGGCAGCGTCTGCACGCGGGAAGAGGTCTGGCCGGCGCTGGCGGCCATGAGCGATACCTTTGGCAGCACGGTCAGCCCCGACGATGCCTATTTGGTACTGCGCGGCGCGCGAACCCTGGCACCGCGATTGGAGGTGCACGAGCGCCAAGCCCTGGAAATCGCCCATTGGCTGCAAGCGCAACCACACGTGAAACAGGTCTTCCATCCGGGCTTGCCCGAACACCCTGGCTACCTCCTGTGGCAGCGGGATTTCAACGGCAGTAACGGATTGCTCTCGTTCGAATTGCACGACGACGCAGACGCCACCTACGTCGAGCGATTCATCGATGCGCTCCAGTTGTTTGGGCTGGGCGCTTCCTGGGGCGGCTACGAAAGCCTGGTCACTGTCGCCAATACCCAGGATCGCAACAGCGCCACAGATCGTGCATTGAACCCGGTGCTGCGGTTGCATATCGGGCTTGAGGACGTCGAGGCGTTGATTGAGGATTTGACGCGCGGGTTCGCTGCCGCAACGTACACCTGAGGTGCAAACCGGCTCTCAATCAGGGGAGGGCGTGCGAGCGGCAGATTTATCCCCTCCGTTTCCGGCGGCAAAAAGCTCTAAGGTAATGACTAAAGGTTATTTTTTTAATTCCTAAATGGAATATATCGTCGGCTCCCAGGAACGGTGATTTTATCTTGAGGGATTCACGATGCGGCGTCTTACGACTTTGGCAATGGCGATGGCAATCAGCGGTTCGGCATGGGCAGTGACCGCGCCGGATACGCTGGTGGTGGCGCGTTCGATTGACGATATCGTCAGTCTTGATCCCGCCGAGAGTTTCGAAATTACCGCGACCAACACCTTGGTCAATCTGTACCAGCGTTTGCTTGAGCCTGACCGCCATGACCCTTCCAGGCTGGTCCCGGCGTTGGCTACACGCTGGCAGGCGGGCAGCGATGACAAGAGCCTGATTTTCGAGTTGCGTGCCGGAGCGACGTTCGCCTCGGGTGACCCGGTACGTCCAGAGGACGTGATCTATTCGTTGAACCGCGTCGTCAAGCTGAACAAAACACCTGCGTTCATTCTGGGTGAGTTGGGCTGGACGGAGGAAAATATTGACGGTTTCCTGACCAAGGTGGATGAGCATCACGTCCGAATCGCCTGGCCGGCAGCGGTGGGTAGCGTCTTCGCCTTGAGTATCCTGTCGGCCACGCCCGTTGGTTTCATTGTCGATGCCGTGGAAGTCGAAAAACACACGCAAGGTGGTGACCTGGGCAATGGCTGGTTGAAAAATCATTCGGCAGGCTCTGGCGCTTATGCATTGCGCACCTACACACCCCATGAGGCCGTGGTCTTGCAGGCCAATCCCCATGCCGCTACAGCGCCGAAGTTGAAGACCGTGGTGATCAAAAACGTCACCGACCCGGCGACTCGTCGTCTACTGGTGGTACAGGGTGATGCTGACCTCGCGTTTGATTTGGGCGCCGATCAGTTCAGTGCCCTGGAGCAGCAAAAGGGTTTGACGGTCCAGCGATTCCCCTCGTCGATGATCTACTACCTGGGTATCAATAGCGGCAACACTCAGGTGCCCGCCTTGAACAATCCAGCCTTCTGGGAAGCTGCACGCTGGCTGGTGGATTATCAGAGCATTTCCAAGGATTTGTTGAAGAACCAGTACAGCGTACACCAGGCGTTTCTGCCCACGGGGCTGGCCGGATCAGTGAGCGATACGCCGTTCAAGCTGGACGTGGATAAAGCCAAAGCCGTCCTGAAAAAAGCCGGTATCGCCGAAGGCACCAAGGTCGAGTTGAGTGTCTTCAACCAGCCTCCCTACACTGACATTGCCCAGGCACTGCAAGCGAGCTTCGCCAAAGCGGGCATCGACATCGCAGTACGTCCGCTGGTGGAAAGCGAACTGTGGGCAAAAATGCGTAGCCGTGACTATCAACTGATCTTTACCTATTGGGGCATGGATTACCTGGACCCTAACTCGAACGCCAGTACCTTCACCTACAACGTGCCCAATGGACCCAAAACCCTGGCCTGGCGTACCCAATGGGATATCCCGCACCTGAGCGAAGAGACTCGCGCAGCAGCGGCTGAACGTGACCCGCAGAAACGAATCGCCTTATATGGTCAGTTGCAACAGGCCGTGCAGAAGAGCTCGCCGTTCGTGGTGGCGTTGCAAGGGCAAAACCAGGTCGCCGTCCACGATGGGGTCCAGGGCGTACTGCAGAACATCGCCGTCTCTCTGCCGTATTTCGATCAGGTGAGCAAAACCAAGTGAGGGTAGGTGCCTCACGCAGGGTTCAGGTAGCGGGTACGGGATTGTTGACCTTGTTGGTCACGCTGATCGGCCTGCTGTTCTTCACCTTTATGTTGACCACGTTGTCGCCGGTCGATCCGGCATTACGCATTGCCGGGGATCGTGCCAGCGAATCGTCGCTGGCTCAGGTGCGCACTGAGCTGGGGTTCGACCAGTCCTGGCCAGTGCGTTTCGGCCGCTACCTTAACGGTTTGGCACAGGGTGATCTGGGCATTTCCACTACCTCCCGCCAGCCGGTGCTTGAGGATCTGCAGCGTGCGTTGCCGGCCACTCTGGAGCTCGCCACCCTGGCGATTGTGCTGGGGGCCGGTCTCGGCTTGTCTTTGGGTCTGCTCGCTGCCTGGCGACCGGGCGGCTGGGTCGATGCCTTGGTGCGGTTGTTCTCGCTGATCGGCTATTCGGTACCGGTGTTCTGGCTCGGCCTGCTGATGTTGTTGCTGTTCTACGCGAAATTGCAGTGGGCGGGCGGCCCTGGTCGCCTGGACGATTCGTTTTTGTACAGCATCGAGCTGCCCAGCGGCTGGATGCTGTGGGACACCTGGCGCTCCGGCGAGGTGGGTGCTTTGGCCAATGCTTTCGCGCACCTGGTCTTGCCGGTGCTGGTGCTGGCGTTCTATGCCATGGCCGGGATTTGCCGACTCACCCGTTCCGCCTTGCTCGGCGAGATGGGCAAAGAGTATGTGGTCACCGCGCTGGCCAAAGGTGCCGGGCGCGGTCGTGTGCTGATGCGGCACGTCTTGCCGAACGTCGCGGGCACCCTGGTGGTTGTGGTCGCCCTGGCCTATGCCAGCTTGCTGGAAGGTTCGATCCTCACCGAAACCGTTTTCGCCTGGCCGGGTATCGGCCGCTATCTGACCACCGCGTTGTTCGCCGGCGATGTCCCGGCGATTCTCGGCAGCACGTTACTGATCGGCCTGTGTTTCGTGGTGGTCAATGGCGTCGCCGATGTGCTCGCCAGCATGATCGACCCGCGAACTCGGGAGTTGTTATGAGTCTTTCTGTGACCTTCGACAGTGTGTCTGCGCGACGACTGTGGCGTCGCTCGCCGGCATTGACCCTGGGCGTATCACTGATCGTATTGCTGGTGTTGGTGGCAGTGTTCGCGCCTTGGTTGAGCGGTTTCAATCCGAACCTGCAGAACATTCCTCAGCGCCTGTTGCCACCGTCGGCCAGTCATTGGTTGGGTACCGACGGTTTTGGCCGTGATCTGTTCACACGGCTGCTCTATGGGGCGCGCCCGACCTTGCTGTTGGTGTTACTGGTATTGCTGTTGACCTTGCCCATCGGTGTGTTGGTCGGTGTCACCGCCGGCTTCTACGGCGGTTGGCCCGAGCGGATCCTGATGCGTATGACCGATGTGGTCATGGCGTTCCCGCAATTGGTGCTGGCGCTGGCGTTCGTCGCTATTCTCGGTCCCGGTCTGCTCAACGGCGCGCTGGCGCTTTCGCTCACCGCCTGGCCAGCGTATGCCCGCCAGGCGCGGGCCGAGACCAGTGTCCTGCGTGACAGCGATTACCTCGCCGCCGCTCATCTGCAAGGAATACGCGGCGCGCGTCTGTTACTCGGCCACGTGTTGCCGCTGTGTCTGCCGTCGGTGATCGTGCGGGTGGCAATGAATCTGGGCGGCATCATTCTGGCCGCTGCCGGGCTCGGTTTCCTCGGGCTTGGCGTGCAGCCGCCAACGGCCGAATGGGGCTCGATGGTCGCTGATGGCAGCCGTGTCATCTTCGATCAATGGTGGGTCGCCGCCGCACCGGGTATTGCCATTCTGCTGGCGAGCCTGTCCTTCAATCTGCTGGGCGACGGCCTGCGCGATGTTCTGGATCCTCGCCATGGCACGTGATCATTCCCTACTTGATGTACGCGGCCTGCGGGTGCAGTTTGCGGGGCGAGACGGTGAGCCGATCGAGGTGGTCAAAGGTGTCGACTTCACTGTCGGCACCGAAAAGGTTGCCTTGGTCGGCGAGTCCGGCTCGGGCAAGTCACTGACCGCGCGGGCGCTGCTGGGTCTCGTTCCGCGTCCCGGCCAGGTCACTGCCGAGCATCTGCGCCTGGGGGGCAGCGAGCTGCTCGGGTTGAGCGCCAGGCAGTGGCAGGCCCTGCGCGGCACGCGTCTGTCGCTGGTGCTGCAAGATCCTAAATACTCCCTCAATCCAGTGCTCAAGGTGGGCACCCAGGTTGAGGAGGTGCTGGTGTTGCACACGCGGCTGGGGCGTCGTGAGCGCCGTGAGAAGGTGTTGGACATGCTCGAAGCGGTAGGTTTGCCGAACCCGACGGCACTCTATGACAGCTACCCCCACGAATTGTCCGGGGGCATGGGGCAGCGGGTCATGCTGGCGGCGATGCTGATCAACGATCCTCGGGTGTTGATCGCTGACGAACCCACCTCGGCGCTGGACAGCGGCCTGCGGGACCAAATGCTTGAATTGATGATGGGGTTGGTGGAGCAGCGGGGCATGGGGCTGCTACTGATCAGCCATGACCTGCCCTTGGTCGCGAAGTATTGCGACCGGGTACTGGTGATGTACCGCGGGCAGATTGTCGATCAATGCCGGGCAGCGGATCTGGCGGTTGCCAGCCATCCCTACACGCGCACTTTGTGGAATTGCCGGCCCTCGGCACTGAGTTATGGTGACTCGTTGCCGACCCTGAACCGAAGCTTGCTTGAGGAACGGCCATGAGCCTGGTGGACATCAGCACATTGACCGTGAGTTTCAAGCGCGGGTTGAGTCATTTCACAGCACTACAGGTGGAGGACTTGCACATCGAGCCCGGCGAGTGCTTTGGCTTGATTGGTGGCTCCGGTTCCGGCAAATCGACCCTGTTGCGAGTGCTCGCTGGACTGCACCGTGATTGGCAGGGCGGGGTACAGTTGCTCGGCCGGTCCCTTAAAGCACAACGAGCGTTCACTGGCCGCTTGCGGCGGGATGTTCAGATGGTGTTCCAGGACCCTTATGCTTCGTTACACCCCTTGCACCGAATCCGCCGCAGCTTGCGCGAGCCGCGGCAGATCAATGGGCTGCCTTTCGATGAGGCCAGTTTGTTAGCGTCATTGGAGCAAGTGGGCTTGCCTGGCGAGGTTCTGGAGCGTTACCCGCATCAATTGTCCGGCGGCCAGCGCCAACGTGTCGCCATTGTCCGAGCTCTGCAATTGCAGCCCAAGCTGCTGTTACTCGACGAGCCAACCTCGGCGCTGGACATGACCGTCCAGGCGGAAATACTCAATCTTCTCCAGGCACTGCGCCGCGATACCGGCATGACCATGATTCTGGTCAGCCACGACATCAACACCGTTGCGCATCTCTGCGACAGGGCGTTGCTGATCAACCAGGGATGTATTGAACAACGCCTTGATCGTGCCGCATTGATTGAGCGGGCACGTACTTCAGCTTAGGCGGGGCCGCCCCGTCTTCGACGCCGCGCTGTCGCGCATAGAACACCTGTAGGAGCACGGCTTGCCGGCGATGGCGTCCTTGAGGTCGCCATCGTCGGAACGCCGCTCGGACCAATCGAGCGTCGACCGGCTGCTATTAAAAAAAATCCATATATTTCAAAGAGTTATTTTTAGTTCTATAAGAGTTCTTGGTGGACTTTGACAGGGCACGCTCGACATTTAGCTAGAGAGAAGGGCTATCTGCCATGAATCATATGATTCTAAAAAATAATCTATAAATAATTTTCGGGTATTAGCTTAGTGACTTTTTATATTCTATTTAGGAATAAATAAATCATTATTTATTCCTTTTGTTATTGGTTCGCGAGGTGCATTTTGAAGGCCTGCACATCGGTGCGGATTTGCTCAACATCAGACAGGAAGCCTCATCATGACCATCAAAGCGATCAACGTTCGGAACCAGTTCAAGGGCGTCATCAAGGAAATACTGGAAGGCGAAGTGGTCTCCGAAATTGATGTGCAAACCGCCTCCGGAATCGTCACCTCGGTGATTACCACCCGTTCAGTGCGCGATCTTGAATTGAAAGTCGGTAGCGAGGTCATTGCGTTCGTCAAATCCACCGAGGTTTCGATCGCCAAGCTCTGAAATTCAAGCCATGACGCGAACCGTAGCAGCTGCCGCCAGCTGCTACACAGAACTTGAAAACACCACATTAAGGCCTTTCATGAAGTTGAAAAAACTCATCGTCGCCGCCAGTCTGCTGCTTGCCGCAGCGGGGGCTCATGCACAGCAAGCCATCGATATCAGTTACCAGCGTTCTTCAACGCTATGGATTCTGCTCAAGCAAAACGGCCAGCTGGAAGAGCGCCTGAAACCCTTGGGCTTCACCGTTAACTGGCATGAATTCAGCACCGGCCTGCTCAGTTCCCTGAATGCTGGCAGCGTCGATTTGCATGCCGACGTGGCCGACGCCTTTGCGCTGTTCACCCAGGCTGCCGATGCGCCGCTGACCTACTACGCACGGGAAAATCCGTCGTCCAGCGCGCAGGCGATCATCGTCCAGGACCATTCACCGATCCACAGCGTCGCCGATCTGAAAGGCAAGACCGTGGCGGTCTCCAAAGGCTCGGGCAGCAACTTCCTGCTTATTTCAGCGTTGAAAAAAGCCGGGCTGACCCTCGCCGATATCACACCGCGTTACCTGGAAGCACCGGATGGCGGGGCTGCGTTCGCCAATGGCAGTGTCGATGCCTGGGTCATCTGGGACCCGTTCCTGGCGACCCAACAGTTGGATCATCATGTACGCGTGCTGGCGGATGGCAAGGACGGGGTGGCCAACTACAACCGCTTTTACCTGGCGACCACGAAGTTCGCCGAGGCGCATCCGGATGTGTTGCAAGTCACCTTCGATACCCTGCGCGAGACCGGGCAGTGGGTCAAAGCGCATCCGCAAGAGGCCGCGCAGATTCTCGGGCCGCTGTGGGGCAACATTCCGCCCGCCACCGTGGAGCTTGCGAACACCCGCCGCAGTTACGACATCGTCCCGGTCAAGATCAATGAACTGGCCGAGCAGCAGCGCATCGCCGACACCTATTACGCGGCGAAGCTGACGCCCAAGCCACTGAAGGTTTCCGACATCACCGTCTGGACTCCGAAGATCAAGTAAGAAGACCCGTCCAGTTCTTTGGAGCCTTGCCATGAGTCGTCAAATTCACCTGTCTGCCTTCTTGCTGACAGGTCCGGTCATCCACAGTCACGCGGTGTGGCGGCACCCGGAAACAGTCGGTCATTACCTCGAGCCCGAGTACTACGCGCGTGTCGCCAAAGTGGTGGAGGAGGGGCTGTTCGACTTCCTGTTTTTCGCCGATCGCCTCGCGGTCGGCGATCAGATGGGCGGCTCCCGGGAATTGGCGTTGCGCTATGGCGCCCAGGACGCGACACGTCTGGACCCCTTGCCGATCCTGTCGTACCTGATCGGTCAGACCCATAAGCTGGGCCTGGGTGCGACCCGTTCCACGACCTATTACGAGCCCGCGCACATCGCCAGGGAATTCGCCACCCTGGACCACCTGTCCAAGGGCCGTGCAGCGTGGAACATCGTCACCTCGATGAACGACAGCGAAGGGCGTCTGTTCGGCAAGGACAAACACCTGGAGCATGACCTGCGTTACGACCGTGCCGACGAATTTGTCGAAGTGGCCTTGAAGCTGTGGCGCAGCTGGGGGCCGGACGCGCTTAAGCTGGACCGCGAAAACGGGGTCTTGGCCGATCCGTCGAAAATCCACTCGGTGCAGCACAGTGGCGAGTGGTTCAAGGTCGAAGGGCCGCTGAATATTCCGCGCACGCCCCAAGGGCGACCGGTGCTGATCCAGGCCGGGTCATCCGGTCGTGGACGGCGTTTCGGTGCGCGTTGGGCCGAGGCGATCTTCACCATTCACCCGCACTTGAGCGCCATGCGCGCTTTTCGCGACGACGTGCGTGCGCAGGTCGTGCAACAAGGGCGCGAGGCCGACAGCTGCAAAGTGTTGACGGCGGTCATGCCGTTCATTGGCGGCACCGAAGCCGAAGCGCGCGCCAAGCGGGATAGGCACAACGCCTTGGCGCGTCCGGAGTTGGGGTTGGTCACGCTGGCCTCACAGCTCAATGTCGACCTGTCGCCTTTTCCGTTGTCCGCGACCCTGGCCGACATCGCCCAATCGCCACTGATCCACGCGGCCGCCGCCGAAAAGCTACTGATGCAAGGCGCGGATACCACCCTGGAGCAATTGGGGCGGATTTTCGCCAGCAGCGTTCGCGTGCCGCAACTGGTGGGCACCGGCGCCCAAATCGCCGATCAACTGGCCGAGCTGTTCCTGGGCGAAGGCTGCGACGGTTTCGTGATCTCACCGGGTTATCTGCCGGGCTCGTTCAGCGAATTCGTCGAAAGCGTGACTCCCCATCTGCAACGCAAAGGGTTGTTCCGCCGCGCTTACGAAGGCTCGACCTTGCGTGAGCATTTGGGGCTTGCAGAATTGAAGGACTGACACCTCCATAAAACCAAAGGCTTGCTTGGGCTGGGGGAGAGCTGGTAATCAGAGTGGACACAGCCCTCTGTGGGAGCGAGCTTGCTCGCGATGGACGTTAACGATGACGCGGGTTTTCTGATTAAACGCGGCACTCTCAAGTCCATCGCGAGCAAGCTCGCTCCCACAAGGGACAGGGAGTTTTTCATCCAACAAAAGATGCCGCTTCAGGGAGTTCATCGCACCATGAGTTTTACTTCGTTGCATTGGGGGGCGTACCGCCCGCAGGTCGTCGATGGAAAGCTTGCGGCCATGCTGCCGGCGGAATGGGACTCGGATCCGTCGCCCATCGGTACCTCGATTCCCGAGGCCATCACCTCGCCGACCCGGATTATGCGGCCTGCGGTGCGCCGCAGTTATCTCGCTGAAGCCGGCGCTCATCCCACGCTTCGTCATCAAGAGCTGCGCGGTCAGGAGCCCTTCGTTGAAGTGTCGTGGGAGGTGGCGCTGGAACTGGTCGCCAGGGAGCTGAAACGGGTCAAGGCCGAGCATGGCAATCAGGCGATTTTCGGCGGCAGCTACGGCTGGGGCAGTGCCGGGCGCTTTCATCATGCGCAAAGTCAGTTGCACCGTTTCCTCAATCTTTTCGGCGGCTATGTGTTCAGCATGGACAGCTACAGCCTCGGCGCCGGACGGGTGTTGATGCCGCACATCGTCGGCAACATGGACTGGCTGCTGGCGGCGCATACCTCATGGAAAAACCTGGCGCAGCATTGCGAGCTGTTCGTTGCCTTCGGCGGCCTGCCGGCGAAAAATGCCCAGACCAGCCCCGGTGGTGCCAGCGAACATCTGCTGACCCGCGCGCTGGAAGAGATGTCAGAGGCGGGGGTGCAGTTCGTCAACGTCAGTCCCTTGCGCGACGATCTGATCGGGCCGAAAAACAATCAATGGCTGCCGGTTCGCCCCGGCAGTGACACCGCGCTGATGATGGCGTTGTCCTACGTGCTGGTCAGCGAGGGTTTGCACAACGAGGACTTCGTTCAGCGCTACACCGTCGGCTACGAGCGGTTTCGCGAGTACCTGCTCGGTCACACCGACGGCCAGCCCAAAGACCCACTGTGGGCGCAGGCGCTGACAGACATTGCGGCGCAGCAGATCACTGACCTGGCACGGCGCATGGCCAGCCAACGCACGATGATCAACATTGCCTATTCCCTGCAGCGTTCGGTGCACGGCGAGCAGCCGTTCTGGATGACCGTGACCCTGGCAGCCCTGCTCGGGCAGATCGGCCTGCCAGGCGGTGGCTTCGGCCTGGGTTATGGCTGCATGAACAACACGGGCAGCGGTCGTAAAGCGTTTTCCGGGCCGCGCTTTTCCCAAGGGGTCAATCCGGTCAAGGATTTCATCCCGGTGGCGCGGGTAACGGACATGCTGCTCAACCCGGGCGCGGCTTTCGACTACAACGGCAAGCAGCGGCATTACCCGGATATCCGCCTGGTCTATTGGGCGGGGGGCAACATCTTCCACCATCATCAGGATCTCAATCGTTTATTGGAAGCCTGGAAGCGGCCGGAGACCATTATTGTTCATGAGCAGTTCTGGACCGCCCAGGCCAAGTACTCGGATATCGTTCTGCCGGTGACCACGGCCCTGGAACGCAACGATATCGGCAGCTCCGCGTCGGACCGCTTCATGATCGCAATGCAGCAGGCCATCGAACCGGTGGGTGAATCTCGCGATGATTATTCGATCCTGGCCGATTTGGCCGAGCGACTGGGTCTTGGCGAAGCCTTCACCGAAGGTCGCGACGCCGGGGCCTGGTTGCGCTTTATTTATGACGAGTCCCGGGGCAGGGCGCAGGAACATGGGATTGAGTTGCCGGACTACGATAAATTCTGGCGAGAGGGCTTATTCGAGATCGCCTATCCCGACACCGATACCGTATTGCTCAAATCCTTCCGTGAAGACCCGGACGCGAATCCGCTGCCGACCCCCTCGGGACGGATCGAAATCTTTTCCGAGCGCATTGCGGGTTTTGGTTACGCCGATTGTCCCGGCCATCCGGTATGGCTGGACAAACCGTTGGCGCAGTTCCCGCTGCACCTGCTGTCGAACCAACCGAAAACTCGCCTGCACAGCCAATACGATCACGGCGCGTACAGCCGATCCTCGAAAATCCAACAGCGTGAGCCGCTGACCTTGAACACCGATGATGCGCGCGCTCGGGGTATTGTCGATGGCGATGTGGTCAAGGTGTTCAATGAACGTGGCGCCTTTCTGGCCGGGGTGATTGTTTCGGACCGGATTCGCCCGGGCGTGGTGCAAATCGCCACCGGAGCCTGGTTCGATCCGTTGGCTCATGGCGAGCGAAACAGCCTGGAAAAACATGGCAACCCGAACGTGATCACGGTGGATATCGGGTCTTCGAGTCTGTCACAGGGGTGCTCGGCGCAAACCGCCTCTGTGGAAATCGTGAGGTGGGATCAAGCGTTGCCGCCCGTCACAGCCTTTGAGCCACCGTTGATGGTTTAACCGTCGTATTGGGAGTGGACCTGATCAATCTGCCTGTGCGGGTCTGGATTTGAAGACGCCACTGAGGACAAAGGCATAGCGCTCCGGGCGGATATAGAAGGTCGTGCGGTCGCAGCACCTGCCGTTGGCAAAATAAGAGGTGCGCTCCATGACCAACAGCGCAGCGCCACGTTTGACGTGCAAGGCACTGGCCAGGCTTTTATCGGCTTCTTGTGCGCGGATCGCCAGGTCGGCGCGGGTGACCGCCAAGCCTGTGATCGACTCGAGAATGGAGTAGATCGGTTGCTGTTCGACCTCGGTCCAGACCACGCTGGCCAATTCTGCAGGCAGGTGGCTGCGTCCCAGTGCGATGGGCTCGTCATCGACAAAATGCAGTCGCTCCAGCAGCAGGCAATCGTCCGCTTCTTCAAACACGCCAAGCAATGCCTCTGGAACCGGCTGCAGGGTATGGCTGATGACGCGCATGCTCGGTTCGAGCCCTTGCAGCAGCAAGGCTTCATGAAAACTGCGCAACGCATCGAGGCCGTGTCGGACCTGTTTGGCAGCAACGAAGGTGCCTTTCCCTTGTTTACGCTCCACCACCCCATCTTCGCTGAGCTTGCCCACTGCCAGGCGAACCGTGACGCGGCTGACTGCAAAACGTTTGCCCAACTCTGCTTCTGACGGCAGCTTGCCGCTGGGTTCGTAATCGCCACGTTGAATTTCTTCAAGCAGCTGGTTGGCGATCTGTTCGTAGAGCGAGGTCGTGCTGTCGCGAAGAATAGACGTGGACACTGTTGAGTTCCGTGACCTTCGAGTGGGGCGGCTGAGCCTTCACTTCTAAGGTTATAAAAATAGGTTATTGGGACAACTTGTATTAATACGTATTATGTCAGGTATTCCCATTGTAAACGACCTGACGACACTTGCCATGCTCGAAACCATCCCCTACGCACAGCAGCAAGCCGACACGCTGACGGTCGATGACATCAGCTTCAGCTACCCCAATGGGCATCGGGTATTTTCCTCTTTCAGCCTGAACGCCAGCCCCGGCGAATTCGTCGCGATCCTTGGGCCATCCGGCTGTGGGAAAACCACCTTGCTGAACTTGTTGTCAGGTTTTCAGCAACCGCAGAGCGGTCAGATCCGTATTAACCAGACGGCAGTGCGTCCGGAGCGTCCGGAGTTGGGCTATGTGTTTCAGGCTCCGCAATTGTTTCCCTGGTTGAGCGCGTTGGAAAACGTCCGATTCGGTTTACGGATGACGGCTCAGACCAGCGAGTCGCAGCAGCGTACTCAAGCGTTGCAGTACCTGCGTCTGGTCGGTCTGGAGAATGCTGCGCATCGGCTGCCGCATCAGCTCTCCGGTGGTATGCAGCAGCGAGTCTCCCTGGCCAGAACCCTGGCACTCGAGCCCAGCGTGTTGCTGATGGACGAGCCATTCGCCGCGCTGGATGCCATCAGCCGCAACAGCATGAATGAAGAGACCTTGCGTATCTGGGCCGAGCTCGGCCAGACGGTGTTGTTCATTACCCACGATATCGACGAAGCGGTGTTTCTGGCGGATCGGGTCATCGTGCTCAACATTGCCCCTGGCGGTATCCATAGTGGACTTGCGATCAACCTGCCGCGTCCTCGTTCCAATCTGAAAACCCGTCGCTTGCCAGCGTTCCTCGATTACCGCAATGAGCTGATGGAGCGCATTTCCCAGGTCATGGAAGTGTCGCAAGCCACGGCTTACCCAACCCGTCAGCTCGAGTTAACCGCATGATCAAACGTACGCTGCTTGCTCTTTCATTGTCTGTTGCCGCACTGGCAAGCAGCACATTTGCCATGGCTGGCGAAGAGAAACCCCTGCGTGTGGGTTATGTCTTCGCCATGGCCAATGCACCGGCGTTGATCGCCGACAAGCAGGGTTATTACCGTGAGCAAGGCTTGAATGTCGATCTCAAGGCATTGGGCGATGGTCCGGTGATCCAGCAGGCGCTGGCCGCCGGTGAACTGGATGTGGCCTATGTCGGTACGCCGCCGGTGTACCAATGGTTTTCCCGCGGGCTGCAAAGCCGGATTCTGGCGAAGGTCAATTACGGTCAGGCCGCGGTGATCGTCGACGCCAAGAGTCCGATTGCTACGCTGGATGAGCTCAAGGGCAAAAAACTGGCCGGGGTCAAGAAGGGCAGTGGCATGGACGTGCTGCTGCGCGGTTATGTCCTGAAAGAAAAGGCTGGGCTCAACCCTGACAAGGATCTGGACATCATCGATATGCCGCCCGGCAACATGAACGCCGCACTGGAACGCGGCATTGTCGACGCAGCCTTTTCCTGGGAACCCTTCGTCAGTCAATCGTTGCTGCGCGGGTCGAGCCGGATTTTGCTCGACGTGAACCAAGCGCTGCCTAATTACCCGTGGTACGTGGTAATCGCGTTACCCAAAACCTTGCAGGAGCGACCGGACGACGTGGTGAAGCTGCTGCGCGCACACCGCAAGGCCATCGCCTTCCTCAATGAGTATCCCTCCGAGTCGAATCGAATCATCGCCGAGGCGTTCAAACTCGAGCCGGTGCAGGGGGCTGACGGCAAGCCCATTGCTCCAGAAACCATCGTCGCCCAAGCGCGTACGCGACTGGGCTGGTCGGCGGACTTGCAGCCTTCAGATATTCAATTCATTCAGCGCTTGATGAATTACTCCCACGACCTGGGCTTTATCGATGCCACGCTCAAGACCGAACAGATCGTGGATACCTCCTACCTGGAAAAAGCCTCGCGCTGAGTCTGTCATGTCCTTGCCAAAACCGAATTGGGGATGGGCTTCGCTGCCATTCCTGCTGTTGATCTGGATGGCCCTGGCCAGCCGCTTTCCCACTTACATCTTGCCGCAGCCATGGGATGTCGCCCGCGAGGCCGTACGCTGGTTGGGCGATAGTTCGCTCTGGCAGCACCTCAGGGCGAGTGTCCTCGAAGAGGTCGGTGGCTTCTGCGCAGCGGTGATCGTCGCGGTTCTGCTGGGGACTGCCGGGGGGCTGTCCGCGCGTTTTCGCGATTTCATCTCACCGCTCAACAGCCTGTTCATGGCCATCCCGCCGATCGCCTGGGCGCCGCTGATCATGATTATTTTCGGCTTGGGTTATGTCTCCATCGTGCTGGTGATTTTCATTGCTGCGGTGTTCCCCATGGCGGTGACTATTCAGGAGGGCGTGCAGAGTATTCGCGGCGGCGAAGTCCGCGCGGCACGCACCTTGGGCGCCAATCCCTGGCAACTGCTCGCTCATGTCTACTTGCCGGCCTCGTTGCCCTTCGTGACAGCGGCCTTGCGCATCGGCTTCAGCCAGGGCTGGAGGGCATTGGTCGCGGCGGAAATGATCGGTGCGTCCCAAGGCATCGGCTGGATGGTGTCGACGGGCGGGCAGATCGGCAACAGCAGTCAGGTGCTGCTGGGCATTGTCCTGATCGGCCTGATTGCCTGGCTGATGGAGAGTTTTGTGTTCAGGCGCATCGAGCGCCACTACCAGAAATGGCGGGTGCAATAAGCATCGGCATTTGTCTTGGAACCCCTTCAAACCTTCAGTGGACCACTGCACGAGGTGTCATGTGAGTAACGTTTTCGATCCCCGCGAAGCCGGGCATTACATTGCCCCGCAAGGCCTCTACGAACGTAACAAGAAACGCCCGTTTCTGGGCAGCATCCACTGCGATCGTGACACGCTGATCGCCGGTCAGTGGGATGAAATCACCCTGGTCTACGAGGTGGGTGGCAGCGGCCTGGCGGATGGCGCCTGGCTGAAACTGGCCTTCAAGTTCTACTCCGACTGGGCCTTATTCCAGACCTCGAACCCGGCTGGCCCCAACTATGTCAGTGCCGAGTATCAAGCCGGTGAGTTGGTTCCTGGTCAGAGCCAGGCCACGGTGCAGCACTTGAAGGTGCGCTTCGACCAGAAAGGCCATGAGCGGCCGTTTCAGAAAGCGATCATCATCGACATCATCGACGGCTACCTGAATCCGGGGGACAAAATCACCATTCGCCTGGGCGATCGTCGTCAGGGCGGCGCGGGTACGCGGGTGCAGAGTTTCGTCGAGAAAGACTTCCGCTTCCGGTTGTTCATCGACCCGCTGGGCAGCTCGAAATTTGCCGAGGTGCCAGGCGATCCCTTGCTGAACATCGTGCCGGGACCGGCGCAGAGCGTGCAGCTGATTGTTCCTCGGCTGGTCAGCGCCGGTGAGGCGTTCGACGTTTTGCTCAGGGTGGATGATGCCTGGGGCAACACCTGCCGTCACTTGCCGCTCAAGGGTGTCCTGACCCTCGTTGACCCTGAAGGAGGCGAGCGACAACAACCGTTCACCCTGGCGGCCAAAGGCTGGGCGACTGTCCGGCTCGAGGGCTTTGATCTCGGTGCGGTGGGTGAGTGGCGTTTGTCGGCCGAGGTGGAGGCGCCTTTTGTGCGCGCGGCTCGAGCGTTTGTCACCGTCGATCCGGCCGGCACGGCGTTGCGCCCGCTGTACGCCGACCTGCATGTGCACTCCGATGACACCGTGGGCACCAATGACACCTTGTACAACCTCAGCTACGGTCGCGATGTCGCCGGCCTCGATGTCCTCGGCTACACCGCCAACGACTTCAATATCACCGAGCAACGCTGGGATCAGGCGGTCAAGCTGATTCATGAGCTCAATGAGCCGGGCCGCTTCGTGTGTTACCCCGGTACCGAATGGTGCGGCAACTCCTGCGCCGGCGGCGATCGCAATGTGGTGTTTCTGCATGACAGAAAGCCTGAGTTTCCCTTCGACAATCAAGGTCGACTGGTGCGTTCCTTTGAATGGAACGAGTTCACCGCCGGCACCATCAAACCGGGCGCCTGGCCGGTGGACGAGTTGTACGCCGCCTATGCCAAGGACCCCGAGGGCCATCTGATGATGCCTCACGTCGGCGGGCGCCGCTGCAACCTGGACTGGCATCATCCGGAGCTGGAACGGCTGATCGAAGTCGGCTCGGCCTGGGGGCAATTCCATTGGGTCTACGCCGAAGCGCTTCAACGTGGGTATCGGGTTGGCGCCGCCGCGAACAGCGATGAGCACCAGGGCCGTTGCGGCGGCGGTGTTCCGGCCACGGCCGTGTTCGGCTCTCGCGGCGGGCTGACCGGTGTCGTCGCCGACGGCTTCGACCGGGCCAGTGTCGGCAAGGCGCTTCGTGCACGTCGCACCTTTGCTACTACCGGAGAGCGTTCGTTCGCCAGCCTGCGTCAGGGCCCGCATTTCATGGGCGAGGTGTTCACGGCGCAGGCGAATGCCACGCTGGATTATCGGCTACTGGGCGAAGCGGGCTGGGAGCAGGTCGATCTATTCGATGGCGAAAAACTGATCTGGTCCCGCAACCTGCATCAGGAACTGGGTTTTTCCGCCCAGCGCATTCGTCTGCGACTGGGCGGCGCACGGATCAAGGACCGCTACCGCGGTGCTTACTGGACCGGCGAGATT
Source organism: Pseudomonas sp. H11T01 (assembly GCF_048515765.1). NCBI lineage: Bacteria > Pseudomonadati > Pseudomonadota > Gammaproteobacteria > Pseudomonadales > Pseudomonadaceae > Pseudomonas > Pseudomonas sp. H11T01. The sequence goes on from NZ_JBLYED010000033.1 coordinate 59,053, forward strand.
CGCGTGACGGGGGCGGTTATCAATGGCTTTCGCGCGTTGGGTCTCGATCATCCCGAGCAAACCGTATGGCGCAAGGATGCAACGGCTCTGGCCTTTCGCACCGACACCAACGGCGATACCGACAGCATCGAAATCGACCTGTCGCAACTGGCCGGTGCGACGCTGCAGATTCACAGCCGCATCGATAACTACATCAAGGTCGGCGATCCGTCTGAACCGCAACCTTATGTGCACGCGCCCACAGTGCTGATGGAATTGTCTGGCGAAGCGTTGCTGGCGCAATCGCAAGTGATCGAAGAGCTACCGGGAGCGGAGTTGAAAGTGTCCCTCGAAAGGACAACCTCTGCGCCGCTGCCCCGTGAGCTGCAAGGGAAGATCGAGCTGGCGCAGTTGAATCTGCAGCAGGGCCGAGAACATCCCTTGTTCATCTGCGCCCGTCAACGGGATCAATCCAGAGTCTGGACCTCCGCGTTGTTTCTGACGCTTCCCTAAGGCTCATCCGAGACCCTGTTTTAGCCCTGTAGTCTTGAGCCATTCTGGCCCTTTCAAAGAAAATGAGGACTTCCATGCAACCGTTGTTTACCGCCTCTGATTCCGAATTTCACAGCGTTCATTTCGTCCTCACCGACATGGATGAAACCCTGACTTACCAGGGCCGTTTGGCTGCCGCTACTTACACTGCCCTGGAGCGTTTACAGGCGTACGGCATCCGCGTTATTCCGGTCACGGCGGCACCCGCCGGGTGGTGCGATCAAATGGCTCGGATGTGGCCGGTGGACGGTGTGATCGGGGAAAATGGAGGGCTGTTTTTCCAGCGCGCAATTGGTGGGCACGAGCTGCATCGGCATTTCTGGCACTCCGATGCCGAGCAGGCCAGGGTGTCGAGTCGACTGCAGGCCATCGCTCGACAGGTTCAAGCCCGGGTGCCCGAAGCGATACTGGCCAGCGATCAGCCGTTCAGGTTGACGAGCCTGGCCTTTTCCCTGCCGGAGCATCCCGAGACTCGGCAGGCGATAGTGGAGGCTTTGGGCGAAGCAGGCGCCGATGTCACCGTCAACAATCTGTGGGTCCTGGGTTGGCTTGGCGGCTATGACAAGCTGAGTATGTCCAGGCGTATTCTGGCTGAGGTTTATGACCTGGATATCAACGAAAACCGTGATGCGGTGATTTATTCCGGCGACTCGACCAATGATGCACCGATGTTCGATTTCTTCCGTCACACAGTGGGTGTGAGTACCGTGCGCAAATACCTGTCGCAGCTACCCACGCCACCTGCCTGGATCACCCAAGGGGCCGGTGGGGTTGGGTTTGTCGAGGTCGTGGATAAACTGCTCGCGTCCCGCCAGCTCCCTCTGCCTGCGGTCACAGCCTTTGAGCCACCGTTGAGCAGGCGCAGGATTTGAGGGGGAAGTTACCGGCTCATATCGACAACGTTGTTGTCTCTCCGCTGCGCAGGGCGCAGCAAACAGCCCGGATCATTTTTGCTGAGAGGTGTTGGCGTTACAGGTGAACACTCAAGTCGCGGCGCCGAGTTGAATTTATATGCGTCAGTGTTCAGAACGCTTCCGTCATATCAATGCCCTTTGACTTTCTTGATACGGAGCAAAATCAGCGCAAGGATGCCGATCGCGAGGGGCGTCATGGCCAACATGGCCTCCCGCGGGGTCACCTCGGCACCGAGCAGGTGCAACCCCGAGTAGCCCAGCTTGAGCAGGTTCAGCAGGTAGTAGGTGATGGCGATAATCGAGAGGCCTTCCACGGCGCGCTGGATCTTGATCTGGGCATCGGCGCGAGCGTTCAGGCTTTTGAGGATTTCCGAGTTTTGCTCTTCCATTTCCACCTGCACCCGCGCCTGTAGCAGGTCGCCAAGGTTGGCCACGCTTTTGGCCAGGTGTTCCAGGCGTTGCTCGGTGGCGGCACAGTACCTGACGGTAGGCTTGAAGCGCCTTTCGATGAAAATGCCGAGGCGTTGGCAATCCCCCACATGACTTTCCCGCAGTTCTCCAAGACGCTCAAATACCAGCTGGGCGTAAGCCTGGGTGGCACTGAAGCGGTGGCGGGTTTTCGCGGTGCTGCTGACTATCTGCGCCGACAGGCTGGAAATGTCGGCCAGCAGAGCTTTGGCGTCTCCGGTGTCGGCACTGGCATTACGCTCGGAGAGGGTAACCAAGGTCTTGTCGAAGACATTCAGTTGGGCGCTCAAGGTCTTGGCAGTGGTCAATGACATTGAGGCCATCATCCGGTAGGTCTCGATTTCCAGCAGGCGTCGGATCATCCGTCCTTGGCGGTAAGCGTTCAGGCGTCGGTTGACGAACAAGAAACGGTTGCTGCCGTCCTCGCCAAGACGAAAATCGCTCCAGACCACGGCGTCCCCTCCGCCCACGCAAGAGCCACAAGGGTCCTTGAAGCCATAGCTCGCAAGGTCCAGCGCCGCTTCGCCACGCACCACAATCTGTACCGCGTTGATCAACTGTTGCAAATGCGGTTCGACTCTTTGCGCCAGCGACTCGGGCAACGATGTCCAGGACAGGTCATGGCTGGACGAGGTGACCACCAGGGTCAGGGTGAAGAACTCAGCGTGACGTTCCCACTTCAGTGGGTGGCCGTCGAGGTGCGTGATGCCTTGGGCCGCATTCGGGTCAAAGGGGGCAGTGCAGCAGTTCTGCAGCAGCGCGTTGCACTCGGAGTCCCCACCAAGGAAGGCCAGATGAAACACGTGGGCCGGCTCGTTGAAATACAGAGACGGGCGGGCGTGTAATTCGTTGTGCAGGGTTTGTCTTTGCGGATGCATGCTGTTCAAGGCCATGTTGGTATTGTTCTTGGCGCTAGCGATAATGCCCATCACAAAGCTGATCCACGCTTCCATCCCAAGCTTGCAGCGGGCTATTTCGTCGCTCCCGGTTGGCACATTCGGCGGTAATGATTGTGCTCGGTAGCGAGGCGTAGGTGTTTTTCAGGGCATTGATCTGCTGCTGTTATTGATGGGACAGGTTGACGAACTCACGAGTCACCAGCAGTAATCGATCCGGGCAGGTCAGTTTGGCGAGAACCTCGGCGAGTCTAAACTTGCCGGGGCGCTCTCTTTACCGAAGGAGGATCTCTCATGAATACCATGACGCTTTTGGGTATCGGCAGATCGATTTCTTCCTGCACGTCATACAATGCGTCGAGAACCGCGAGGTAGCTTTCTCCCGGAACACAGAAAGCTCTTTTGACGCCATGGATGCGTAAGGCATCCACTAATATTTGACCTCCGCTACGACGAGAAATAGCTTTATTCATTGTTATCTCCAGAGTCGAATGGTGCGGTGTGAAGAGGTGAGTTGCTCACCGATCCTTATCCCTGAAGGTCCCTTAATTTTCCTCGATGTTATCAATGTGCTTGAAACGCTCGATCAGAAAGTCGATCAGGCTGCGAACCCTCACGGATAAATGCAGCTGTTGCGGGTATACCGCATACACGTCAGCGCGGGTGGGCGTCTGGTCTTCCAGCACCAGGCGCAGCCGGCCACTGCGCACGTAACGGGCGATGTCCCATTCGGCCCGCAGCAATATCCCAAACCCGTCCAGCGCCCAGTTCAGCGCCACCTCCCCGTCGTTGCAACCCAAGGCCCCATGCACCTTGATGTTTTCTGTGCGGCCACCGTTGCTAAAACTCCAGACGCCATAGGGCGACTCGTTCTGGCGGATGAAAATGCAATTGTGATTTTGCAGCTCGGCCAGCTTCTGAGGTGTTCCATATTTGTCCAGGTAGAGCGGTGAGGCACACAACAAGCGGCGATTGGAGGCGATCTTTCGTGCGTGGAATGCAGCGTCTGGCAAGGTGCCAAAACGAATGCCCAGATCGAAGCCGTGCGTTGCCAGATCCAGTGGGTGGTCGCTGATCTCCAGTTGAATTTCGACCTCAGGGTATTGGGCGAAGAACGCTGCCAAGGCCGGGCCGATATGGCGACGGCCAAAACCCAGTGAAGCGTTGACTCGAATCAGGCCTTTGGGAGTTGCGCGACTGCTACTGATCAACTGCTCAAGCTCATCGATCTGCGTCAGGATGCGGGCGGCATGTGAGAAATACAGCTCTCCCTCTGAGGTCAGGCTCATCGAGCGCGTGGTCCGGTTGACCAAGCGTATGCCAAGCCTGGCTTCCAACGCAGTCAGGCGTTTGCTCACTGCCGGCGGTGTCACGCCCAACTCCCGAGCCGTCGCTGCGAGGCTGCCTTTATTGGCGAGTAAGTAGAAAAAAGACAAATCCAGCGTCTGGCTCATTCGTAACTCAAAGTTATTTATGTAGTGATTTGGAGTAACTCACGCCTCTTGGTTCACTACATATACTCCGTTCACACCCGACTGGACAGACCAGTCCGACGGGCACAACAAGAACGTAACGAGAGTGGAGTTGATTGATGAGCGCATACAAAATTGCTGCGGTTCCAGGTGATGGTATCGGTGTTGAAGTAATCGCCGCAGGCGTCGAGGTGCTGCAAGCCCTGTCGAAAAAATCCGGCTTCGAACTGGATTTCAAACACTTCGACTGGAACTCGGATAACTACCTGAAAAACGGTTACTACATCCCTGAAGGTGGACTGGAAGAACTGAAAACCTTCGACGCCATTTTCTTTGGCGCTGTCGGTGCGCTCAACGTACCGGATCACATTTCTCTCTGGGGCCTTCGCCTGCCAATCTGCCAGGGCTTCGACCAGTACGCCAACGTGCGTCCGGCTCGTGTACTGCCAGGGGTAAAAAGTCCTCTGCTCAATGGTGATCAGATCGACTGGGTGGTGGTGCGTGAAAACTCCGAGGGCGAGTACTCCGGCAACGGTGGTCGCGTTCACAGAGGCCTGCCCGAAGAAGTGGCTACCGAAGTGTCCGTGTTCACCCGCTCCGGGGTGGAGCGCATTCACCGTTTCGCCTTCGAACTGGCGCAAAGCCGCCCACGCAAGCACCTGACCATGGTCACCAAGTCCAACGCCCAGCGTCACGGTATGGTGCTGTGGGATGAGATCTTCTACGAAGTCGCCAAGGATTTTCCGGACGTCAGGATCGACAAGGAACTGGTCGATGCGGTGACCACGCGCATGGTGCTCAAACCGTCGACGCTGGACGTTATCGTCGCCACCAACCTGCACGCCGACATCCTGTCCGATCTGGCCGCAGCGCTATCCGGCAGTCTGGGCATCGCACCGACTGCCAACCTGAATCCCTCGCGCAAATTCCCGTCGATGTTCGAACCGATCCACGGCTCGGCTTTCGACATCACCGGCAAAGGCGTCGCCAACCCGATTGCGACATTCTGGACGGCGGCGATGATGCTCGAACACCTCGGCGAAGCGGCTGCGGCGAAACACTTGATGTCGGCCATCGAGGCCGTGACCGAGAGCGGTCTGCATACCCCGGATCTGGGCGGTACGGCCACCACCCGCCAGATCACTGATGCGGTAATCGAGTTGATCAACCGCTGATATTTTTCGCTGATTCAAGCTGCGGCACAACGCCAAGGGGCCGATCACCGATCCGACCCCTTGGCATTTCCTGACAACAATAAAAAATCAGGGCCCTGTCATGAAAAGAATATTTGGCAAACTCTACGTACAAGTCCTCATCGCCGTGATCCTCGGCGCCATTGTCGGGGTGTTCGTTCCCGAAACCGGAGCAGCGCTCAAACCCCTGGGCGATGCTTTCATCAAATTGATCAAAATGCTCCTCGCGCCGGTGATCTTCCTGACCGTGGTCACGGGCATTGCACGCATGGAAAACATGAAGGAGCTGGGCCGTGTCGGCTTACGGGCGCTGCTCTATTTCGAAGTCGTGTCCACGCTGGCGCTGGTCGTCGGCCTGGTGGTCGTTGATGTGTTCAAGCCCGGCGCGGGCATGAACATTGATGTCGCCACGCTGGATACTTCCAGTCTGGCAACCTACACCTCGGCAGTGAAGCACGCCTCGTTCATGGACTTCGTCATGAACATCATCCCCGACACCATCGTGGATGCCTTCGCCAAGGGCAACGTGTTGCAAATCCTGCTGTTTTCCATACTGCTCGGCATTGCACTGGCACATGTGGGACCGCGCGGAAAAATGTTCGTCGACACGCTGGATAGCCTGATGCAGGGGATGTTCCGCATCGTCAACATGGTCATGCGCCTGGCACCCATTGGTGCATTCGGCGCAATCGCTTTCACCATCGGTAAATACGGCTTCGGCTCGCTGTTCTCGCTTGGCAAGCTGATGGCTTGCGTCTACCTGACCTGCGCCGTGTTCGTGATCTTTGTGCTGGGGCCGATCTGCCGCTACAGCGGTTTCAGCCTGTGGAAGTTTCTGAAATTCATCAAGGAAGAACTGTTCACCGTACTGGGCACCAGCTCTTCGGAATCGGTGCTGCCGCAGATGATTTCCAAGATGGAAAAGGCCGGTGTTTCCAAGCCTGTTGCCGGGATGATCATTCCCTCCGGTTTGACTTTCAACCCGGACGGGCAGGCGATCTACTACACCATCGCCGCGATTTTCATTGCTCAGGCGACGAATACGCCGCTGACCCTGACCGATCAGTTGATCGTGCTGGCGGTGCTGATGTTCACCTCCAAAGGCTCGGCAGGTGTCACCGGTTCGGGATTCATCATTCTGGCGGCGACGTTATCTTCCCTCGGCACCATTCCGGTGGCGGGAATGGTGCTGTTGTTGGGCGTCGACCGGTTCATGTCGGAAGCACGAGCGATCACCAACACTATCGGCAATGGCGTCGGCACCCTGGCCATTGCCAAATGGGTCGGGGCGCTGGACACAGTGAAAATGCACAAGGCGCTGAATGGCGAGGTCGAAGAGGAGAAATCCGAGGCGGTTCAGGCAGACGTTATCTCGGCGTATTCATCGACGGGAGCGGGTTCCGTGCTGCCAAGCCTTAAAAAAGCCTCTCAGGCGTAGGGTATATGGCGCTGAACGTTGTGACGTTCAGCGCCATAGTTGATCGAGCATTGAGGATGACATGCGATGAGGCAAATGGGCGTCAATCAGGTTTGGTTGCGCGGTGGTGCAGCCCATTGATCAGTTTCTGGCTGCGCAAACAATAATCTCCACTAACAACCCCGGATCAGCCAGTTTCGCCTCGCCACTGGCGCGGGCCGGGGCATGGAAGGTTTTATCGAATTATCACTTCCGTTGCTATCGCCGCAAGGGCGATAACAAACCGCCCGATTTATAAAGTGAAATGCCTGGAGAGACCGCACCGGTACGGCGTAAGCGTCGCGATAGCTATTGCGATTGAACTCTTGAAACTCAGGCTCCTCAATGCTTAGAAGGCGTCGAATTATAAGCTCCAGACGCTACGGGTGATCCGAGGATGATCGAGCAACAATTCTGTATGAGCATTGTAGCGCGGAGGATGAGCATGTCAGTTATTGATGGTTTAAAGACGTTCGCCGAGTGCCTGAATGACTTCGGCGATCGACCGCAGCCTCTGGAGCTAGACGTGCGATTGCAAGAAATACTCCGCGCCTGCATAGCTTCGGGCCAAGCTGACCTGCCTTTACCCGGACACGGTCAGACGCTCAAACGCTGGAGTGCCCTGGCACGAGTGGCTGGGACCGACTTAGCTCTGGCCAAGCTCTATGAAGGGCACACCGATGCCAAGGCCATTCTCGCTGAACTCTGCGCAGAGCATTTGGACAGTCCAGGAATTTGGGGTGTTTGGGCCGCTGAGCGCCCCAGCGTCCGAGTGCGAGTGCTCTCTCGACGGAGCGATAGGGTATTGCTCGGCGGAGTTAAAGCTTGGTGTTCTGGTGCCTTGCAGATTGATCATGCTCTTCTAACGGCTTGGGATGAACAGGGTCAGCCGCAGTTAGTAGCGCTTCCCCTAAAACAATCTAATTTGCGAACTCACTGCCAAGACTGGCACGCACGTGGCATGGGCATAACGGCTAGCGTCAATGTGGAGTTAGAGCACTCGGTGGGTTATTGCGTGGGCAGCAATAACGCTTATTTAAATCGCGCCGGCTTTTGGCATGGTGGTGCGGGCATCGCTGCCTGCTGGTATGGCGCCGCGCAGACGCTGGCCAGTTACTTGAGAAAAGCCTGTACAGGATCACGCGTGGATGTTCATGCCGAAGCTCATCTGGGTGCCGTTGACGCGGGCCTACACGGAGCCGCCGCAGCGTTGCGTGAATGCGCCGCTTGGATTGATGCCCACCCTACAGAGGATGCCGAGTTCAAAGTTCGCCGCACAAGGGCTCAGGTGGAAGCATCAGTTGAACAAGTGCAATGGCATGTTGGCCGCGCACTCGGGGCCACACCGTTCTGCCGTGATCCGCGTTTTGCGCGGTTGAGCGCCGACCTGCCCGTGTTCATTCGCCAAAGCCATGCGGAGCGCGATCTAGCCGAACTTGGTCGCCAGTTGGGCAAACATGATGAAGAAGGCTGGCTGCTATGAGGCATGCTCCTCAAGAGTTCGACAACGATCCCATCCGGGGTCAGGGAACCTCGCTGAAACAGTGGCAGATATCTCGTGCCTTGCAGCGAATACCGACTATCCCCAAGGAGTCACTACTGCCGTTGGTTCGACGTTTGGTTATCGTGGCCCCTCATCCCGATGATGAGATCCTGATGTGCGGAGGCCTCCTGGCCAGCTTGGCGGATAGTAATATTGATCTGGTCATGATTTCGGTTACCGATGGCGAAGGCAGCCACCCAGGATCGTCACTATGGCCTCCTGATCGCCTTCGAGCCCTTCGCCCGCAAGAAAGTTACGAAGCCTTAGCTCGCCTGGGTATCAATGGACAAACAGTCGATTGGTTTCGCCTCGGTTTGACCGACTCTTTAGTGCCAAGAAGCGAACAGCACTTGGCGCAGCAACTTTGTGAACTGCTGCACGCCGGTGATCAGGTCATAACTACCTGGAGACACGATGGTCATTGCGATCACGAAGCAGTCGGTCGCGCCTGTGCAAATGCCACCCGCATTTGCCACGCCCACTTGCGTGAAGCTCCAGTCTGGACCTGGCACTGGGCAAATCCCGAGGATCGGCGGGTGCCTTGGTCACGTGCACGAAAAATAGCGCTATCGCCAAAAAACCTGACGTCTAAGCGCAAAGCAATCCAAGTCCATAAGAGCCAGCTGGTCGCTGATCCGAGTACCGGTGCCGCGCCCATACTTTCATCGGCAGCGCTGGATCGTCTAATGCAACCTTTCGAGTTGTTCTTCGTATGAGCGTACCCACCGAGTATTTTGAGCGACTCTTCCGCGCCAATCCGGATCCTTGGGCCTTCCGTAGCCGCTGGTACGAGAAACGCAAGCGCGAGTTGACCCTCGCGACTTTGCAACATCAGCGTTATGAACGCATCTTCGAGCCAGCCTGTGCTAATGGGGAATTGAGCGTGGCCCTCGCCAAGCGAAGTGAATCGTTGATTTGTATGGACACCAGTTTCGCCGCCGTAGAACTGGCGCGCGAGCACCTGAAAGAGCAAACCGGCGTGGAAGTAGTGCATGGACAGCTGCCCCGCGATTGGCCCGAAGGCGACTTTGACCTCATCGTATTAAGTGAGGTGGGTTATTACCTCACTCCACATGAATGGCAACAAGTCATCGAAAAGGCCAAGGGAAGCTTAACCCCAGAGGGCTCTATCTTGGCCTGCCACTGGCTTCCCCCGATCACTGATTGCCCGCAGGACGGTCGCCTGGTACACGACCTCCTCGAAAGGCATTTGTCTTTGCATCGTTCGGTCCGTCATGAGGAACAGGACTTTCTACTCGAACTGTGGTGCCGTCATCTCCATACCATTGACCTTGAAGAAGAGGCTCTATGAGGAGCGTCCGCGCGAGGAAGGAAATAGTTGAAACCAAATTCCGTACCCATTAGTCGATATTGAAAGGCCAATGCGACGGTCGCTCTTGCCGCGGCGAGATCTCAAATGCTTGCAATCATTGTCCCAGCGCACAACGAAGAACAATTTTTAGCGAATTGCATAAAGTCGCTATTAGCGGCTTCTACACACATAGGCTTGGGCGGTGAGCAAGTCGAAATTCTTATAGTGATGGATGACTGTACGGATGACTCCCTGACTGTTGGAAAACGTCATGATGTGATGATCCATGTATGCAAAAACCGCAATGTTGGAAAGACGAGAGCGGAAGGCGCCGAACTAATGTTGCAACGGGGAGCCAGGTGGCTTGCATTCACCGATGCAGATACGGTGGTGCCCTGCTCCTGGCTCGCCGATCAGATCCGGTTCAACGTTGATGCAGTCTGTGGGGTAGTAGAAGTCACAGACTGGTCAGAACACTCCGATGAAGTTCGGATGCGATATGACGCTCATTACCGCCCCGTTGATGGTCATCGACACATCCATGGCGCAAATCTTGGGATTTCCGCGGCAGCGTACAAAAAGGCAGGCGGGTTTAAAGCGTTACCTGCGCACGAGGATGTTCATCTCGTTGAGGATCTCGAACGCAGTGGCGCCGTAATCCTATGGACAGCCACCAATCGAGTCACGACGAGTGCGCGTAAGAATTGCAGATGCCGGGAAGGCTTCGGCGACTTCTTGAAGTCACTTGCGGATCCACTGTTTATTGGCTGAAGTTGTGCTTTTTGATTGATGGGCGATCGCCAGCGTATTTCGAAGTCAGAAAACCTACTTGCCGCCTGTCGTAATCTTGGCACATTCAAAACAGAGCGAGATCGAACCAAGTACGGCCCAGATTCACTGGACCTCACGTTAGAGGTGCAAAATGGCTAACGAACAACGTCCCCAAAATGATCCGATGTCGAACCCATCCCGCCAGGACCAAGGGCGCAATGACCCCAAAATGGATCCGAACTCCCCGACCAAAGGAGGCCAGGGCAGTTCAGGCCAACAGGGAGGCGGTGGAGGTCAACCGGGACGGCCCGACCAGACTCAAGGCGGTAATCGTCCACAAGATTGGGAAGATCCTATGAAAGACAAAGGGACCTCCGGCATTACAAAGGATGACCCCAGCTCCGATCATATGAAGAGATAAGCACGCGAGAGCCACGATCTTCTTCCTCGTAAATTGCCTCTAATTCAGTGGCTAGATCTACCTTGTACGTTCGCTCTCATAGTGAAAGCTCATTGGCCCGCATCCTGCGGGCCAATTCTTTTCAGAATTGCGCCGCCGCACAAGTCGTGTCCGACGCCCTGGCGCGCGACTGCGTCTAGATCAACTTGAACTGCACTGTCGCCGCCGTTCGCAGCGAAGGCGACCGCAAACATGTCTCGATGGTCAACGACAGCAGTTGGTCAACGACGGTGGTCGACGAGATCCTGACCGGCATCGGGCGTATGCCTGCCGTGCAGAGGCTGGACCTGGAAGTTGCCGGTGTGGCCTATGATAGGTCGGGGAGGCACCCTACAAGCGCAGAAGCATTTGCAGGGTCAGCGCATCGCGCAAGGCAAAACCACTGGCGGTATTATCGAAAATGCACCAGGTTGGGATCTGGACGTGCATCGAACTTTGCACATCTTCAACCAGAATCTCTAATCAACTTAAGTGATAGGCACTGTGATAGATGCGTGGCGAGACGTGCAATCTCCAGTAACTTAAACCTGACCAACCGCTCGGCGTGTCGCCGCCAGTTATAGGCGACGGATCAGCGGCAACTTGCCCGATCCTCTGCTCAACTAATAGTGCACTAGCGTTCAGCCAAGTCTCATGGCGAGGTTCGAGCACCACAGGTCCGTTATAACGACGGCGTAAAGCTAGGAAAAAAGCCTCTGCCATTGCATCGTTGTAGGCCAGCGATGGAGGTAGCTGGATCAGAAGACAGCCCAAGGTATCGCCCAGTTGGCTACACTGGAGCAGAAACTCATCCAGCAATACATCGCAGCTCTGCAATCGCTGAACGTGGGTAATGAGTTTTGGCATCTTAACCGAGAAACGAAATCCCAATGGTATGGACCGTGCCCAGCGTAAATACGTTTTCGGCTGATGCGCCCGATAAAAAGAACTGTTGATTTCAGCAGCAGTCAGGTGTGTCGCATAACGCTGCAAATGCGTGCCTTGCTCAGGAAACATTGGCCCATATTCACGAGGCAGGCTCCAGCCCGCACAGCCGATGTAAACCGGCTGCACTTGATTCATGGGGCTCAATAGAGCACCGCTCCGGCATCACGCATAAAAATTTCCACTGTTTTGGGACCTGATTACTCTACTCATTTGACACCTCATCGACGACCTCGGATAGCTCTTGGACACAGCGGCCTTCGGCAGTTTCTCTGGCTATTTTAATCTTCCTTTCAGTCGAGGTAGGTGACACCTCGACTAGGCTCAAGCCGACCGGTTAGGCTGAGACGAATCCTGAGAGCGGAAAAATCTGCGCTGAAAATAATTCTGGAACTCCCATTGAGTGGCTCGCATCAATACCTGTATGGCGTCCTGCGGTACCTGAGAAACTACAAAAATGAACAAGAAAGAGCTCGTAGACAAGGCCCCGGTTGTTGCTCATCGTTCGTGGATAAAAAAACTCGGTCCTGGCCTTATCACAGGCGCGGCGGATGATGATCCAAGCGGTATAGCGACCTATTCGCAAGCCGGCGCACAATTTGGTTTGAATACGCTGTGGACTTTGTTTTTTACGTTTCCCCTGATGGTCGGCATTCAGATCATCAGCGCCAGAATAGGTCGAGTCAGCGGGCACGGGCTGGCTACGAATATCCGCCGCCATTACCCCAAGCCTTTTCTATTTAGCATCGTGGTGCTGTTAATGGCCGCTAATACCATCAACATCGCAGCTGACATTGCCGCAATGGCCGCAGCGATGAAGCTGTTGATCGGCGGATCGTCTCATTTCTATGCGGTTGGCTTTGGAATGGTTTCCTTGCTGCTACAGGTGTTCATCCCATATAAGCGATATGTGCGGGTGCTCAAGTGGCTGACACTCGTGTTGCTGGCTTATGTGGGCATTATGTTTGCCGTGCATATTCCTTGGGGGCAGGTCGTTCGCCAGACCGTATGGCCCCAGATGTCCTGGAAACCGGAATACATAACAATTGTGGTTGCCATTTTTGGCACTACCATTAGTCCCTATCTTTTTTTCTGGCAAGCATCGCAGGAAATTGAAGACATGAAGGCTGACCCCAAGGCTCAAGCGCTGATTGAGGCGCCAAACCAGGCACGACGCAGTTTTAGGCGCATCCAAATTGACACAATAGTGGGCATGGGGTTTTCTAACATAATTGCTTTTTTCATTATGTTGACCACGGCCGTCACGCTGCATATGCACGGTGTCACAGAAATTCAAACGGCCGAACAGGCGGCGAATGCTTTGCGGCCGATTGCGGGAGAATTAGCATTTTGGCTATTCAGCGGAGGGATTATTGGCACGGGCATGTTAGCGATTCCCGTCTTGGCAGGTTCGGCAGCTTACGCCGTGGCCGGAACGTTTAGGTGGCGCAATAGCTTGGAGGCCAAGCCGGAATCAAACAAAGCGTTTTATAGCATTATCACGGCGGCAACATTATTGGGTGTATTGATCTGCTTTGCCCCGATAGATCCCATTAAAGCCTTGATCTGGAGTGCAGTTGTCAACGGTGTGATTGCGGTGCCTATCATGTTTATCATGATGTTGATGGCATCACACAAAGAAATTATGGGCACTTTCGTCATTAGCCGTGGGCTGCGTATATTGGGCTGGAGCTGCACTATAGCGATGGCGCTTGTCGTAATCGGCATGTTCTGGCGTATGTTTGCGGCATAGCTTCTGAAGCGTGTGACATTATCCTTGATGCTATGGCCTGGCCCAACGTTTACTACCGCTTTGCCATGGCCATGGATGCGGCCAACCGAGGCGATGACGCATTGCTCGCGACGCTGCGCTATCCGGATATCTATGCTGGAGTTGAAGGCGTGCGCTGGGTCGTTTTTGTATATCTGCCGCTCGTCAACTCAATCGCACCCCGCCCTCAGGCCAATTTCAAACCTATACGGCCCAGAATTGCTGGACCTCAATAGTGAGGTGCGTATGGCTACCGATTCGAGTTTCCAAGACAAGAAAATGCAAGGCTCTGTCCCTCCCAAACCAGAGTCAGACACCGACAAGTCGACGATGGATCCTAAAGACTCTGGCAAATACGATCCTCTGAGCCGCCCGGGCGAAGTAACAAAGGGACGCCCAGGAGATTGGACAGATCCCGCTGACAGCGACCTGCCGGCGGCCGATGAAGAGACGCCGCTATCTGACGACAGGCGATAAATACAAAAGCCCGGCCATTGCAGACTGTGTGAAAACACAGCCGGCCAAGGCCAAAAAACAAATGCCCCGACTTGTCGGGGCATTTGTTTTTCTGAGGTGCTCAGGAAAAAAGGGCCTTTCAGCCCATCAATGCCATCAATTGACGCGCTCCCAGCACCTTGACG